>DATKKM010000039.1:0-35075 GCA_035542855.1 Dehalococcoidia bacterium | reverse complement strand
GCGACAGTCGCCAAGGACGGAGTTGAGCGCGGCCAGGTTGTCCTCGATGAAGCGCGGGCGCAGGAGCAGGTCCTCCGGCGGGTAGCCGGTGATCGTCAGCTCCGGGAAGGCGACGACGTCTGCGCCGAAGTCGCGGGCGCGGGCCGTCCACTCACGCACCTTGCGAGCGTTGCCCTCAAGATCGCCGACGGTGGTGTTGATCTGGGCGAGGCCGACGCGGAGAGTCTTCATGCGGACTTAGTGTACATCGTACACCAGTCACGGGCAGCAGGTGGCCAGAATGTGCCCGCCGGCCGCTCTCGGCTTGACCCTCAGATACCCTTGTGATATTCCCTACAAACGGGACAACCATAGTCCCCAGGAGTGCGCATGGAATACATTCAGACGATCCTCTTCCAGATCCCGGCCTCGCGGCTGGAGGAAGCCTCGGCGGCGGAAGGCCTGCTCTCTGAGCTGGACACCCACCGCGATTTCCTCCGCACGCAGACGGGGTTCCGGGACCTGCGCATCACGCGCTCCATCAACACCGAAGGCAACATCCTTGTCGTCGTCGAGACGCGCTGGTCGGACGACAGCGGCCTGGTGCGCTACGAGACGAACGAGCCGAACGCGGCCAGCATCGTCCGCAAGCATCGCGGGACTATCGTGGCCGACTCGCTGCAGGTGCTGGACATGGAGGCGCTGCGCACGGAGGCTTCGTGGAAGCCGGCCGAGGAGGCCACCCACGCCCGCGAGCGCGTAGTGCTGCCGGTGGCGATCCCGCTGGGAGTGCTGGCGATGGCGCTGCTGATCATCTACGGCCTCTCACGCGTTTACCTGGAGATCAAGGGCGACAACGCCACCGGCCTCGCCGCCGGCATCGCGATAGGCGTGCTGCTTGTCTCGTTCTACCTGGCGAACAACCCGCGCGCGCCGGGCTGGCAGATCGGCGCCATTGTTGGTGTGGCAGCGATCGTCCTGGCAGGCGGAGCGATCTGGGCCGTGGCCGAGACGGACCAGGGCGAAACGAGCGCGGCCACGCCAACGGCGACTACCGGCGCCAGCGAGACCCCGGGAGCGGGCGGGCTGGCGATAGTGATGACCGACAACAAGTTTGACAAGACGACGCTCACCGCGGCCGCGAACCAGGAGGTCGTCGTGCAGCTGAAGAACGACGGCGGCGCGATACACAACGTGCACGTCTCGGACGCCAGCGGCGCCTATAGCTTGACTTTCTGCACGGCGAACGGAGCCGAACCCTGTTCCAACCCGACGAAGCTTTCGGGCGGCCAATCCGGCACGCTGACCTTCAACCTGCCGGCGGGGACGTACAACTACCGCTGCGATTTCCACCCGACAGAGATGAAGGGGACGCTGACCGTCCAGTAGCTCCGCTGCGGGCCGCGGCCCGCTAGCTGCGCGGCGTCACGCCGATCTCGCGCAGCTCCTCTTCCACGTCCGCCCAGCGGATGCCCTTGTCCTCCGCCTCCTCGCGCGCGTACCACTTGAAGAACGCCACGCCGATGAAGGCCCAGAGGATGAGGCTGCCGATGAGCTTCATCACCAGCGCGCCCCACTGCTGATCCTCCACGGGGCTCAGCCCCCAGATGCGCGGCGCGCGCGCGTAGAAGCTGTAGACGGGGCTGCTGGAGAAGGTGATGAACGACCCCACGACAGCCGGGATCAGTGACTGCACGAACATGTAGGCCATCTGGTAGGGGTAGGTGAGGTGCGGCAGCTTCGGGACGTTGGTGATGACGGGCCACCACATCATCACGGCCGTGGTCATCAGGATGACGTGCATGAAGAAGTGGAACCAGTGGTGCTCCAGCGTGAAGTTCAGGACTTCCGGCAGGTGGGACATGACCAGGAACATGTTGAAGCAGAAGATGGCCAGCAGCGGGTTGAGCACGATGCGGATCACCGGGTAGACGTAGCGGCGAACGAAGAGCGCCTCCCAGAGCCACGTGGGCACTCCGGCCAGCAGCAGCGGCGGCGCCACCAGGCTGAGCAGCAGGTGCTGCGTCATGTGGACGCCGAGCAGGTAGTTCTCCGCGATGTCGTGCATGGGGGAGCCGGTGGCGATGTAGATCACCGCGACGCCGGAGCAGTAGTAGAAGACCTGGCTCTGCTTGACGCGGCCGGCGTCCGGGATGTGGGGCCGCCAGACGGTGATGGCGTACCAGTAGGACACCAGGAAGCCCAGGCAGAGGACGATAACGTCCGGATGTGTGTGCCAGGCGTACCAGCTCTGGCCGACGATTACGTGGAGCGGCATCTCCGGGGCTTCCTCAGGTCAGGCGGACGGCGCCGTCTGCCTCCTAGACCAGCTTGCCGTGCAGCGCCGCCAGCACGACCGTGAACACGGTGAACGCTGCGGCAAGGCCGGTGATGAACGCGGTTGTGAAGATCCTGCTATCGAACTTGAGGTGCATGAACCAGGCCACGACGAACGAAAACTTGACGACCGACAGCACGACCAAGCAGGCGACCAGCAGGTTGTGGTCCATGCCGACATAGTAGATGCCGACCTCAACCGCCGTGATGATAGCCAGGATCAGGCCGATCTGCATGTACTCCAGGGCGCCGGGATGATGCTCCGCGTGCGCCTCGCCCTCCTCCGGGATCAGCGGTTCGCCCCGCTTCTTGCGATATTCGGCCAGCGTCATGCGCAGTACCTCACTGTGGCTGAACCAGGTAGACCAGCGTGAAGATGACGATCCAGACAATGTCCACGAAGTGCCAGTAGAGCCCGGCAAGCTCGATGTTGAGCGAGTCCTTCTGCTGGATGCCGCCCCGGAACGAGTAGATGAGCAGCGACATCAGGATGAGCACACCAACGGTGACGTGGGCGCCGTGGAAGCCGGTGAGCACGAAGAACGTGGTGCCGTAGAGGTTGGTGTGGATCGTTAGCCCTTGGTGGTAGAACTCCGTGAATTCATACGCCTGGCCGGAGATGAACAGCAGGCCCAGCACGGCCGTCGTCGCCAGCCAGATCTGCATGTTGCGCACGTTGCCGCGCTGAATGGCGGCCAGCGCCAGCACCATGCTCACGCTGCTCATCAGCAGCACGAAGGCGCTGACGGACGTGAACGGGATGTCGACAAGGTCCTGCGGGTACGGGCCGGTTGTGCTGCGGCCGCGGTAGAGCAGATAGGCGGCGATGAACGACCCGAAGAAAAGGCACTCCGAACCCAGGAAGAGCCACATGAGCAGCTTCCGGTTGTCCAGCCCGGTTGAAGTTTCGAGGTGGCCTGTTTCTACTGCCACGGCTTATGCCTCCTCCGTTGCCGGTTCCATCGCCCAACCGAAGAGGCCGACCATGACCAGCGCCGCGCCGACCGGCACGAGAGCGTAGTCGTAGATCATGCCGATGCCGATGAAGGGGAAGCCCAGGGAGGCGATCAGCGGGAAGTAGGACGGCGTGGGCAGGTGCAGGCCCTCAACGTGCTCTTCGTGGCCGTCACCGCCGTGAGCCACCGGCGCATGGGCTGCGCCGGCCAGTACCGGGACCACGTTGCCCTGCTCGTCCTCCTGGTATTTGCGGTGCCAGAAGTCGTCGCGGGCGTGGACGCGGGGGATTTCGGCGAAGTTGTAGTGCGGAGGCGGAGAGGGGATCGTCCACTCAAGCGTGCGGGCGTCCCAGGGGTCGGCGCCGGCCTTCTTGCCGTTCATCAGGCTCATCACGAAGTTGACGATGAAGATGGAGATGGCCAGCGCGATCGTGAAGGCGCCGATCGACGAGACCAGGTTATAGACGTCCCAGCCGTAGCCGTCCGAGTAGGTGTAGATGCGGCGTGGCATGCCCAGCAGGCCGGACATGTGCATGGGGAAGAAGGTGAGGTTGAAGCCGAGGAGCATGATCCAGAACTGGATGTGGCCCAGAGTCTCGTTGAGGAAGCGGCCTGTGAACTTCGGGAACCAGTAGAAGATCCCGCCGAAGAGGCCGAAGATGGCGCCGCCGAAGAGCACGTAGTGGAAGTGCGCGACGATGTAGTACGTGTCCTGCTGCTGGTAGTCCGATGGCACCATGGAGTGAGTGACGCCGGAGAGGCCGCCGATGGTGAACATGGCGACGGTGCCGATGGCGAACATCATCGGCGCTTTGAAGCGGATGGAGCCGCCCCACATGGTGCCCATCCAGTTGAAGATCTTGACGCCGGTGGGCACGGCGATGAGGATCGTCGATATTCCGAACGCCGAGTTGGCGATGGTGCCCAGGCCCGTGGTGTACATGTGGTGCACCCAGACGCCCCAGCTCATGAAGCCGATGGCGATGCCGGAGAAGACCACGAACGGGTAGCCGAAAAGCGGCTTGCGCGCGAACACGGGTAAGATCTCTGAGATGATGCCGAAGGCGGGGAGGATGAGGATGTACACCTCCGGGTGGCCGAAAAGCCAGAACATGTGCTGCCAGAGCAGCGGGTTGGCGCCGGCGGCCGGGTTGAAGAAGTTGGCCCCGAAGAGCCGGTCAAACGTCAGCTCAAAGAGGGCGACGGCGATGACCGGCATGGCGAAGATGATCAGGAACGAGGTGACCAGCGTCATCCAGACGAAGACCGGCATGCGGAAGAGCGTCATGCCCGGCGCGCGCATGTTGAGAATCGTCACGATGAAGTTGAAGCCGCCGGCGAGCGAGGCCACGCCCAGCATCTGCAGGCCCAGCGCCCAGAAGTCCATGCCATGGCCGGGCGTGTACGCTTTCAGGCTGAGCGGCGCGTAGCCGAACCAGCCGCCGTCAGGCGCGCCCAGCTGGCCGCTGAAGATATCGCGGGTGAAAAAGCTGGCGTTGAGGAAGATGCCGCCCGCCAGGAACGTCCAGTAGCTGAAGGCGTTGAGACGGGGGAAGGCGACGTCCCGCGCGCCGATCATTAGCGGGATCATGAGGTTGAAGAACGCAGAGCTCATGGGCATCACGACGAGGAAGATCATCGTCGTGCCGTGCATCGTCAGGAGGCGGTTGTACTGGTCGCCGTCCAGGATGCTGCCGTTGGGGACTGCCAGCTGCGAGCGGATCAGCAGAGCCTCGATGCCGCCCGTGATGAAGAAGAGGAACGACGTCACTCCGTAGAGGACGCCGATCTTCTTGTGGTCGATCGTGGCGATCCAGTTGAGAAGCCCCTTGCTCTCCTCCGCGGCGAGGCGAGCGCCCCGCAGTGCTTCCGCGAGCGGGCTTCTTCGAGGTGCTGCAATCGTGGCCATGGTCTAGCTCCCGGTAGGCGTCGGACTGGCTGATGCTTCAGGGGTCGGAGTCGGTGTCGCCTCGCCGCTGGCAGCCGGGGTCGGCGTGGCCGACGCGCCGGGCTTCGGCGATGGGGTGGGCGCAGGCGTGGCGTTGAGGGTGGCCTGCTGCTCCGCCACCCAAGCGTCGAAGTCGCTCGGCGAATCGGCGTGGATCACGAACTTCATGTTGGCGTGGCCGGTGCCGCAGAGCTCCGCGCACTGACCGGAGAAGCTGTCCGGGCTATCAGCCACGAGCCAGAGGACGTTGTTCATGTTCGGCACAACGTCCAGCTTTCCGCCCAGGCGTGGCACCCAGAAGCTGTGAATGACGTCAGTGGAGTGCAGGCGGAAAGCCACTCGGCGGCCGGTCGGGATGTGCGCCTCGGCCACGGTCTCCAACGGGGTTCCGGCCGGGTCTTTGATGTCAGGGTAGTCGAAGAAGAAGTTGAACCGCTCGGCGCGGACGTCGATGTAGTAGGCGTCCGGCCCGGGGTCTGAGCCCAGCTCCGATATCAGGCTCACCATGGGGACGCCGAGGCCCAGGAGCAGCACAGCCGGGATAATCGTCCAGGCGAGCTCCAGCGGGGTGTTGCCGTGCATCTGCTTGGGCGGGAGCCCCTTGGGGTCGCGCTCCCGGAAGCGCAGGCAGATCACGACGATGCCACCGAGCACGCCGATCATGACGACGATGGCGGGCCACATGGCCATGTAGAAGAGGTTGCGCTGCTTCCGCGCAACCTCACCGCCGGCGTCAAACGTGTTTTGCGGGACTTTGGCGTCGCAGCCGGTCAGGAGGAGCGCGAGGAGTACAAGCAAGAGCAACGCCGGGACGAGGCGCGGCGCGTTGTCTCTGAGGTGGCGCAGGACGTTCTTCACGGTCGGTCCGGTAGACGCCGGGACAGGCCCGGCTTGTGGCTATGATGGGATACCGAAACGGCGTAAGTCAACGATTTCACAATCGCTCTCACGAGCGTACCAGCGTATCTACGGCGATGGCCGCGAAAAGCAGAGTGAGGTAGACGAGCGAGTACCTGAAGACGATCGTCGCCAGCCGGGCCGAATGGGCCCGCCAGAGCCGCGCCGCCAGGTAGACGAACACTCCGCCGAGCAGCGCCGACGACGCCAGGTAGACCGCGCCGAGGTCGCTCAGGAAGGCGAGAGCGATGGTCACGGCGACGAGGCCTACGGTGTAGAGCAGGATCTGGCGCGTCGTCTCCTCCACGCCGGCGACGACGGGGAGCATGGGGATGCCGGCGCGCTTGTAGTCGCTGCTGTAGTTGATGGAGAGCGCCCAGAAGTGCGGGGGCGTCCAGAGGCTGATGATAGCGAACAGAAACACGGCTTCGATGCCGATGCTGTTGGTGACGGCAGCCCAACCCACCACCGGTGGCACAGCGCCCGCCGCACCGCCGATGACGATGTTCAGCGAGGTGTTGCGCTTCAGGATCAGCGTGTAGATGCCGACGTAGAAGACGAAGGCGCTGAGCGTCAGGCAGGCGGCCAGCGGGTTAACGGCGAACCAGAGGAACGCGAACCCTGCCGCTCCTAGCGTCAGCCCGAAAATCGCCGCCCTCTCCGGGTCCACCTGGCCGGACGGCACCGGGCGCTCCTGCGTGCGCAACATGATCTCGTCGATGTCGCGGTCGAAGTACATGTTCATGGCGTTGGCGCCGCCGGCAACCACTGCCCCGCCGAGCACCGTGGCCAGCACCAGCCACAGAGAGGGCAGGCCACCCTCGGCCAGCATCATCGCCGGGACGGTGGTGATCACCAGCTCCAGGACGATACGCGGCTTCGTCAGGCGGAGGTATGACCAGAGCAGGCTGCGGACGTCGCGGGCAGCGCTCAGGGTTCTCGTAGGAACGGTGGTTGCCAAGTCAGGAGTTTCCCTTCGTGAGGCGGAGGCCGTTCTGATAAGCCCACGCCATGGTGAACACTAGCACGCCCCACACGGCAGACGCTAGCGCCAGGTGGAGGATGCGGACGGACGTTGCCAGCTCCAGCCAGACGTTGGCCGCGCCAAGAAGAGCCTGCGCGATGAAGAGGACGGTCGCCGCGCAGAGCCCCCAGACGACGCCCTGCGCCGGCTGCGAGCGCAGCGAGACGAACAGCAGGGCGAAGAAGAGCAGCCCGACACCCCCGGCCACGACGCGGTGCAGGTAGTGCAGCTCGCCCACGGTGGAATGGGCGGGGGTGACTTTGCCGTCGAACAGGGGCCAGTCTGGGTAAGCCAGGCCCGCGTGCTTCTGCGAGACAAACGCGCCGCTAATGACAAGCGCGAAGACGCCGGCCAGCACGAGCGACGGCAACACCTCGGCCCGCACGAGGGGCAGGTCCTGGGAGCGGAAGAGGCGGGCGGTGATGAAGATGAGCGTCGTCAGCAGGGAGAGGGCAATCGAAAGGTGGATGGCGACGACGCCCGCTGCCGTGCCGGAGCCGACCGTCGCGCCGCCGACAAGCACCTGCAGCACGAGCAGCAGCCCGGCCAGGATGCCGGCCCGCCAGAGGACGCCGTCCTGGTGGCGGCGGCGCCAGATCGCGTAGACGAGGCCGGCAATCAGGAATCCCACGACGGAAGCGACGAGGCGGTGCGAGAACTCCACCCAGACCTTCGTCTCCATGGGCGGGATGATGTTGCCGTGGCAGAGCGGCCAGTCCGGGCAGGCCTCGCCGGAATCGGTGGCGCGGACGGTGCCGCCGAGCACAATCAGGCCGTAGGTGGTGAGCGTCGTGGCGAGCGCGTAGTAGCGGATATCGAACGAAGAGCGGAGCCGCGCGAGCACGCCGCCGCGGTGGGGAGCGCTGCCGGCAAGAGTCGTGGCCATGACTTTGTGTCTAATGTCACAAATGCTGGCGCGCCGGTCAAGCGCGCGGATGGCCCTCAGCGCTCAGCTATCAGCACTCAGGGATTGGGTGCACGCGTTGGCACGGCTCAATCGGGGAAGATGCACTCATCCAGGCCGGCACGTCTGCCAAACGCACGGCGGTTCTCAGATCTGAACGCTGACCATGAGCGCTGACGGTTATCCCGCTTGCCCTAACGCTCGCCATTCCCCGATACTTCGTGAAGAACGCCACACACGGAGCGATACATGTCCGACGACACCACGACAGCGCCGAGCGACGGCAAAGACCCCGTAGAGGCCACCGTCGCCAGCATCAAGGAGGCGATGCCCTCCGCCTTGCTGCTCTCGCAACTGGTGGGGCCGGCGCCGGCGCCGGGCTCGCCCGCGGCGTACGTCCCGCCGACCTACGCCTCGCGCACCGAATCGCGCCAGCTCATCCACGACAAGGCGCTGAAGGACATCGCCCGCCTGCGTTTCGCCTTTCCGACCGAGAAGTACCGCGACCTTAAGACCTATGTGAACCACCCGGCGCGCACGATGGGCGTCGAGATGGAGAACGGCCTCGTGGCCTACCCGGACATCGTGGTGGTGCAGCACCCGGAGAACAACTGCCGCATCGTGGCCGAAGTCGAGACGAACGAGACGGTGAACGAGGCCGTGGCCCGCTGGGAGTGGCTGCCCTACGCCGAGCTGGCGCCGCTATACCTCTACGTGCCGGTGGGCAAGGGCGACGACGCGCAGAACCTTTGCCGCCAACTGGAGATCCCGGTGGTCGGCATCCGCACGTGGCGCTACATCGCGGGGTACGAGGAGCCGGAGATCAACGACCACTACACGGTCCCCAGCGGCCCGGAGGATATGCTCCCGAAGTTCCTGCGGCCCAGCTAGGCCAGCGCCTCTTCTTCTCGCAGGGCCAGCGGCCAACTGCCCGAAGCAGCCACGACGAAGCAGGCCAGCGTAATCGCCGCCGTGGCCACGCACCAGATGCAGATCGCCTTGATCACGAAGAGCTCCACGTACGTCAGGTAGGAGACGAAGGCGAGCCCGCCCAGCGTCATCGCAAAGACCGCCGGCGCTCCCCACTGCAGCGCCTGCGGCAGGCCGAGCAGCCGCAGGGCAACCACGCCCTCCAGCCCGACGAAGAAGAGCAGACCGAGCAGCGCCACCGGCACCCCCGCCACGTCCGAGTACTGGCTGGTCTGCACGAACTCGCAGGAGCCGATACCGGCGCAAACGGTGACCTGGTCCGCGTAGTGGCTGTACGTCAGGTAACCGGACGTGCCAAGGCCGGCCAGACCGAGCAGCGCGAGCAGGAGCCAGAGCCGCGTGCCGTTCACGAACCGGCCGCAGCCTCGATGGCGGCTGAGATGGCGTCTACCGAGGCGTTCACCTTGACGCCGTTGACGAGAATCGTGGGTGTGGAGGAGACGCCGGCGGACCTCGCGCCCTGTGTGGTGTCGATCACCTGCTGCGTGTAGACGCCGTTGTCGAACACGGCGTGGAAAGCGCTCATGTCCAGCCCCAGCGCTTCGGCGATCTTGACGAGCCTTTCGTTGGAGAAGGCGCCGCTGTTCTCGGCGCCCTGGTTAGCGTAAAGCGCATCGAAGAAGGCCCAGAACTTCCCTTGCTCGTTCGCCGCCTCCGCCGCGGCTGCCGCCTGCACGGACTCATCGCCGAGGATGGCGATGGGGTGGGCCACGATCTTCACGGTCCCGTTCTCAACGAACTGCTGATCGATGACGGGCATCACGTTAACCACCGCCTGCTCGCAGAACGGGCACTGGAAGTCGACATACTCGTCGATCGTCACCGGGGCGTTGGGATCGCCGTAGGTGTGGCCGCTCTGGGCCACGCCGGCCGGGCGCGGCGTGGGTACGACGATCTCGGCCGACACGTTGCTGCCGCCGCGGGATAGCGCGGCGATGGCGATAACCACGGCCACAACGCCCAGCGCAATCGCGCCGAGGATTATATAGGACTGCCTCTGCACCCGGGAGGCCCGGCGCATCCGTTTGGCGTGAGCTTTCACAACTGCAACTTATCCAATCGAGGCCGGGCATCCATACTGCCGTTCGGCCCTACATCAATCGTCCGACTGTCCCGTTAGAAGCAGATTAAAGATAACCGGCTGCAGGAGGGGGACTGCCAGCCACATCGCCCAATCCAATAAGGGGGTGCCCCGCCTGCAACCGGTGAAGCAACGACGCCCAATCGTTGCACAAGTAGATACGCGCCACGGTGCGGCGCAGATTCGGGTGCGGGGGCGCAGGCGTTACTTGTGGCCGAGCTTGCGCAGCGCGTCGCCGAGGGCGTCCAGCGTCTCCCGGATGTCAGCCTCTTCGACGAGGCCGAGGTGGCCGATACGGAAGATCTTGCCGGTGAGCTTGCCCTGGCCGCCGGCGAGCACGATGTTGTACTCGTCCTCCATGAGGCTGCGCAGCTTGCCCACTTCGATGCTCTCGGGGCACTTGACGGCGGTGACGGTGTCGGAGGCGAAGCGCTCGTCCTGGCAGAGCAGCTCCAGGCCGAGGCTCTTCACGCCTTCGCGGGTGAAGGCGCCGATTTTCTTGTGGCGGGTGAAGATCGCCTCCATGCCTTCCAGGGCCATGCGCTCCAGGGCGATGTCCAGCCCGAAGAAGATGGGCATGGCCGGGGTGAACGGCGTCTGGCCCTTGGCCTGCGCGTCGCGGTGCTTGGCGAAGTCAAAGTAGAAGCGGGGCATGCGGGCCTCCTCGTACGCCTTCCAGCCGCGGGCGCTGAGGCAGGCGAAGGCAAGGCCGGGCGGGACCATCCAGCCCTTCTGGGAGCCGGTGACCACGCAGTCCAGCCCCCAGGCGTCGGTTTCGCAGGGGATGGCGCCGAGGCTGCTGACGGCGTCGACGACGAGCAGCCTGTCGAACTCGTGGACGACTTCGGCGATTTGCGCGAGCGGGTTGGTGACACCGGTGGACGTCTCGTTGTGGGTGATGAGGACGGCCTTGATCGCGGGGTTTTCCTTGAGGGCGTGGCGGACGTCGTCGGCGTGGGCCGGCTGGCCCCACTCGTAGGGCAGCATCGTGACGTCGGCGCCGTAGGTCTCGGCGATGGTTGCGAAGCGCTCCCCGAAGGAGCCGATGCTGACGGCGAGGACCTTATCGCCGGGGGAGAGCGTGTTGACGACGGCTGCTTCGAGGCCGCCGGTCCCTGAGCAGGAGAGCACCATTACGTCCTGGCTGGTGACGAAGAAGTCCTTCAGCTTCTCGGAGACGCGCTGCACGACGCCGGCGAACTCTTTGCCGCGATGGTTGACCATGGGGTGGGCAACGGCCTCCAGGATGTCGTCCGGGACGGGCGTGGGGCCGGGGATGCGAAGGTTGATGCGGGTCTTCTGCTGAGTCATGAGCTCGGCCTTCTTTCGGGGGGTTCTACTGTTATGGTAGCGAGTCGAGGGTCGCGGGTCGAGGGTCAGAGGAGCGTGAACCGGGGTAAGGGCGCAGCGCGCTGGCGCCTCTACGCAGCCACTGTGCTAGTACGTCACGAACTCGCCTTCGCCCGTCGTGAGGTGGTGGGTGTCGTTCAGGAGGCGGAGAACGCGGCGGCCTTCGCCTGCGACGACGACGTTGACGGAGGTATGCGCCGGGCGAAACATCATGTCGAACGGCGACTTCACGATGTGGCCCACGTAGGCGTTGATCACGCCGCCGTGGCAGACGATGGCGATGCGGGTGCCGGCGTTGTGGGCGATGCAGGTTTCGACGGCGTTGATGGCGCGCTTCTTGAAGTCGAAGCTGGATTCGGAGTAGGGGTAGACGTCCCAGCTGCGCTCTTCCAGCATGCGCTGGCGGACGCCGAGCAGCATCTCCTTGCCCAGGTAGTCCTGCACCTTCTGGTCGCGCGGGACGTCGCGGAAGATGCCGACCTCTGCCAGGTCCGGGATGACGTTGATCTCCAGGTGCTTGTGGTGGTGGGCGATGGCGTCGGCGGTCTCCTTCGCGCGCTTCATGGGGCTGGAGAAGATGGCGTGGAATTCGGTTGTAGAGAGCGCCGTGCCGACGAGCTTCGCCTGCATGCGGCCGTAATCGGTGAGCGGCGGGTCAATGCTGTCGCCGACGACGCCTTCGAAGTTGATGTCCGGCTGGGCGTGGCGGACGAAGAAGATCTCGGTGACGCCCTCGACGTCCGTGAGGAACGCCTGGTCGAAGACTCCGGGCACGCGTGCGGCGCGTCCGGATTCGGGCATCTGCTGCTGGGCGTCGGCTGGGATTTTCGGCTCTGGCATCGGTTCCTCCTGTCGCCATCATAGACTAGCAGGCCACCTTAAACGGACTGTTAACGGGACGGGCCGGCGGGCCAAAGACCCGCAGCTGCGTGCGGCATGCGGCCGGGCAACGTTTACGTCAGGGTTGGCTTGCGCCCGGTGCTAGAATTCCGGCATGAGTGGGCGCAACGCCTACCGCCGCCTGCCCTCCGTGGACCGGATGCTCTCACACGAGAGGCTGCAGCCGCTTAGCGATACCGCGGGCGATTCGCTGACAGGCCTGGTGCGGCAGGCGCTGGCGGACGCGCGCACGGCCATCGCCGCCGGCGCTGACGCACCGTCCGAGGAGCAGATCGCGGAGCAAGTTCTGGGCCTGGCGCGGCTGCGGATCGAGCCCTCTCTGCAGCCGGTGATCAACGCGACGGGCGTGATCGTTCACACGAACCTCGGGCGCGCCCCTCTGTCCGATGCGTCGATCGCGGCTATGGCCATGGTTACGCGCGGCTATTCGAACCTGGAGTTCGACCTCGAAGCGGGAGAGCGCGGTTCGCGGCACTCACACCTGGGGGCGGCGCTCCGCCAGTTGACGGGCGCGGAGGACGCCATCGCCGTCAACAACAACGCCTCGGCGCTGCTGCTGACGCTATCGGCGCTGGCGGTGGAGCGCGAGGTGATCGTCTCGCGCGGACAGGCGGTGGAGATCGGCGGGGGCTTCCGCATCCCGGACGTGATGCGCCAGTCCGGCGCGCGGCTGGTTGAGGTGGGGACGACGAACCGCACGTACCTGCGCGATTACGAGGGCGCGATTACGGACGGGACGGCCGCGATAATGCGTGTGCATGCCAGCAACTTCCGGGTCGTCGGCTTTACGGCGGCGCCGGCGTTGCGCGACATGGCGCGGGTAGCGCGCGAGCACGGGGTTCTGCTGCTGGACGACATTGGGTCGGGGTGCCTGATCGACACGCGGCAGTTCGGGCTGACGCCGGAGCCGACGGTCGCCGAGAGCCTGGCGTCCGGGGCGGACCTCTGCCTTTTCTCCGGCGACAAGCTACTGGGCGGACCCCAGGCCGGGATCATCGTCGGCCGCGGCGAGGTGATCGAGACGCTGCGCCGGCACCCGCTGGCGCGCGCGGTGCGACTGGACAAAGCCTCGATCGCTGGGCTGCACGCGACGCTTCTGCACTACCTGCGCGGCGAGGCGCTGACAGCCGTCCCTGTCTGGCGAATGATCTCTACGCCGCTGGAGGACATCACTCGGCGGGCCCGGCGCTGGGCCCGCGCGATACCCGGCGCGACACTGGCCGACGGGCGGTCGATGATCGGCGGCGGCAGCCTGCCGGAGGAGAGCCTGCCGACGAAGCTGGTGGCGGTGAGGCGCGACGACGTCAGCGAGGTGGCGCGGCGGTTGCGCACAGGCCAGCCCGCGGTCGCCAGCCGCATCGAGGGTGGGGCACTGTTGCTCGACCCGCGGACGGTGCAGCCGGGCGAGGAGCGGACGCTGATCGCAGCTGTGAAGGCGGCGCTGGAGTGACGGACACGGTCTGCATCGCCGCCTTCTACCACGGGCCGCCGGACTCCGGACACGGGGGCTACACCAGCGGCCTGATCGCGCAGCTGATGCCCGCGGACACGGTTGAGGTGACGCTGCGCACGCCGCCGCCGCTGGACCGCCCGCTGACTGTACAGCGAGACGGAGAAGCGCTGCGAGTCACCGACGGGGAGACGCTGGTAGCGGAGGCCGCGCCATCAGATGCGGACGTCACGGCGAATGTGCCGCCGGCGGTCAGCTACGGAGACGCCGTCCTGGCCTCGATCGACTATCCGGGGTTCAAGTCTCACCTCACGCCGTCCTGCTTCGTCTGCGGCCCGTCGCGGGAGCCGCGCGAAGGGCTGCGCATCTTCCCCGGGCCGGTGCGCGGGCGCGACGTGGTGGCGGCGGCGCTAGTCCCGGAGGCGCACCTGGCCGGCGAAGACCAGCAAGTGAAGCCGGAGTTCGTGTGGGCGGCGCTGGACTGCCCCAGCGGCTGGGCAGTGACAGAGTTCGTGCCGGGCCGCGAGGCGCTGCTGGGCAGGCTGACGGCGCGGCTCGTGACGCCGATGATCGCCGGGAAGCGTTACTCCGTGATGGGCTGGCGGCTGGATACAGACGGGCGAAAGATGCGCAGCGGATCGGCGCTCTTCGACGATGCCGGGCGCCTCTGCGCGTCCGCGCGGGCGATCTGGATCAGACAGCGCGATTAATTGGCGGAGGCGTGCCCGTTCGCCGAATGGTTTGTGGCGCCGTTCGCGTTCTCTTCCGCAAGAG
Source organism: Dehalococcoidia bacterium (assembly GCA_035542855.1). Lineage (GTDB taxonomy): Bacteria > Chloroflexota > Dehalococcoidia > SM23-28-2 > RBG-16-64-32 > DATKKM01. The sequence goes on along the minus strand of DATKKM010000039.1, from coordinate 20,485 downwards.
CACCGAAGACCGTACCCAGCCTCACACTGCCCACCTGCGGCGCGCGGAACCGGGCGTCCATGTTTATGGTGTAGTGGTGCTTGCGGCCGCGGCGCTCTACGTGAAGCATTTCGGCGCGGCGGAGATCACCAATCGCGCCCCAGACTGTGCGCTGCGTGAGGCAGAGACCTTCAGCGATCTCCGCGACCGTGCACCCGGGATGAATCGCGATGTGGAATAGGACCACGCCGTGGCTTGACCAGAGGTACCAGCCGTTCTTGTGCACTTTGTTCGCCATGTGCCCTCTCCCCAGAACCCTCTACCCAACAAAAAGCGCGCTGCCCTCGTCGCTGTTTGGGGGTGCGGCGATGAGAACCAGTGCGCGCACTAGTCAATCTAGGCCATGCCAGGAGTCGTTCGGTTAAAGAACGGTTACACGGCCGTTACCATTAGGTTATGTTGCGTTGGCAATGTTCGCAGCGACAAAACCATGTGGACGCGCCGTGAACCCTGCGCTATCTTCGATGTGATGGCAGGAACGCGGGGAGGAGACCTGTGACGGTCCGCCCGGGACGCTCGCGAGGGGCGTCTTCTGCCACCCTCACCGCTGCCCACCTCCCCCAGGTCATCGAGCCGATGCTGGCGTCGGCCGCGCCCGAACCGTTCGACTCCCCCGCGCACATCTTCGAGGTGCTGTGGGAGGGCGTGCGCGCTCTGGCCTTCATCGAGCGCGGCGAACTGCGCCTGCAGGACCGCTGGGGGCGCGACATCACGGCACGATACCCGGAGCTCAGGGAGATTCCGGCCAGGGTGCGCGAGTCCGGCGTCGTCATCGATGGGGCGATCGTCTGCCTGGATGGAGACGGCCGCCCGGACCTGCTGCGCCTGGGGCTGGACGGGGCGGCGGCGGACGGGGCAGCGGAGCGCTGGCCGGTGACGTTCCAGGCCTTCGACTTGCTCTACAGGGAGCGGCAACCGCTGACCGGCTGGACGCTGCGGCGGCGCAAGGAGATGCTGCGCGGCCTCACCCGGCCCAACGCGGCGATCGCCGTGCCGGACGACGTGGCGCGCGACGGGATCGCCTTTTTTGAGGCGGCGCGCGAGCACGGGCTGCTGGGCATCGTGGCCAAGGAGACGGAGAGCCGCTACCAGCCGGGCGAGCGCAGCCGCGCCTGGCTGAGCGTGCCGGCCCGCAACCAGGGCGAGTTTGTGATCGGCGGCTACACTTACGGCGGGCGCTGGGACCCGCGCGGCGCATCGCGGCAGCGGCGGGAGGCCTTCGCGTCGCTACTTGTCGGCCTAGTGCGCGAGGACGGCTCGCTGGACTACGCCGGCGAGGTCACGGGCGGCTTCCAGCTCGCGATCGACGCCCTGCTGCCCGCGCTAGACGACGCGACGACTGCCGAGTGCCCTTTCGCCGAGGCACCGGCGCTGGAGCGGCTGGTGTTCTGGTGCAGGCCGGAGGTCGTGGCGACGATCGGCTTCGCGGAGTGGACGCCGGGCGGGCGGCTGCGCTTCCCCGTCTTCCGCGCGCTGCGGCCGGATGTCCCACCATACGCCTGCCACGCGACGAGGGGCGTCTGACGTGCTGCGCGACTCGTTCAGCTGGTGGTTCTTCAACTTCGGTGTGGGGCTGATCTGGGTGGCCGGGGCGTACGCCTCCAAGAACTACTTCATCGCGATCGGCGGCCTGGTGTACGTGGCCTTCGCCATACTGATCGATCTGCCGGGCACCAGCAGCGAAGAGGGCAGCGCCGACGGCCCGGACATAGTGGCCTATCCCCCTGAGAGCGCGAGGAGCGGCCCCCTGCACAGCGAGTCGGAGCTAAGCGGCGGCGGACAGGGCACGTGGCGCGGGTCGGGGCCGCCGCAGGCGGGCGGCTCCTCGCAGGGCGGCTGGCGCGGCTCCGGGCCCCCGCCGGGTTAGCGCCTCTACCCTTCCGCAGCCTCCAGCATCGCTGCCAGGTCGTGCTTTTCGGCGAGGATGTTGGCCCAGAGGTCGCCGCCCATCTCCTCGATGCGGTCAACGGCGTTGAGGATCGTGAACTGGGAGGGGTAGATGTCGCGCAGCTCTTCCCAGCGCACGGGTATAGAAACGCCGGCCCAGGGAACAGGCCGCGGGGAGTAGATTGACGCCAGCGTCTTTCCCTTCGTGTTCTGGCCGTGGTCGAAGAATATCTTGCCGGTGCGCTTGGGGACGCTCCACTCCATCGTAACGTCGCGCGGGTGGGCGCGCACCAGGAAGCGGCCGATCGTCTCGGCGGCCGAGCGGACGGTGTCGTAGTCGAGCTGGCGGAGGATCGGGACATAGATATGGAGGCCGGTCTTGCCTGTCGTCTTGACGAAGGAGGAGAGGGAGAGGCCGTCCAGGAGGTCCTTCAGCCAGAAGGCGACGTCGCATGTGCGGAGGAACGCCCTGCGGTTCAGCTCCGGCTCCGCGCCCTTCTTCTCCTCGCCGGAGTAGATGTAGGGGTCGAGGTCGAACACGATGTAGTCGGGGAAGTTGAGGAGTGAGGCATCGAACGCCTCTTCGCCGCCGCCGGTGTAGAGCGGCAGGCGCTTGCCGTCCGGCTCCGGGGAGATGCGCGAGTACCAGGTGTGCAGCTCGATGTCAGCCAGCTGGCCGAGCCAGAGGAGCGTGGGCAGGTTGTTGCAGACCAGGTACTCCTGGTCCTTCTCGAACTGGCCGGACCAGACGGTGGTTACCTCTACGAAGGGCGGGAGCTTCGATTCGATGTGCTTCTGGTAGAAGTGCGCGGCGTCGATGCCGTTGGGGTAGCGGGTGAGGGTGATCGGCCGGTCGCGCATCTGCGGCAGGAGGTACGGCGAGACACGCGCGAAGTAGGTGAGGAGGTCGCGCTTGGTGAGCGGGCGCTGGTCGTTCCAGGCCGGCCAGAGCGGCTTGTCGAGGTTGGTGACCGGCACCTTCGCTTCGCCGGCCTTCAGGGTGAACTGTTGCTTCGGCTGGGCCAGCTGCTCCAGCACGTCGCCCACCGTCTGGTCGGCGGCCGGCTTGCCGCTCGCCTTCGGCACGCGACGGCGGGGCTGGTCATCGACGGGCGCGGCGACCACGGTCTCGCGGTGGACTTCCTTCGGAGCTTTGTCGTCACGCAGCCCAAGGTAGGATGGGGCGCGCAGGTGGCCGTCGTTCGTCCACTCTGCGAAGCGGACTTCGGCGACGAGCTCCGGCTTTACCCACCTAATCTCGACCTCGCCTTTCGGCCGGCCGAAGCGCATGCTGCCGGCCTCCATCACATCGAACGGCGACCTGTCGGTCTCGATCGCCCGCAGCCGCTCGAGGAGGGCGGCGAGCGTCTTTTCGTTGAAGCCGGTGCCGACGTTGCCGGCGTAGACCAGGCGCCCCCGGTCGTCGTATTGGCCGAGGAGCAGCGAGCCGAACGTCTTCGCGCGGGTGCCGCCGCCGCTGGTGTACCCGCCGACGACGAACTCGTCCTCGCGCGTGGCCTTCACTTTGAGCCAGGCGCGGGAACGGCGGCTCTCGTATGTGCTGTCGCGCTTCTTGGCCATCACGCCCTCGAAACCGGAGGCGATCGCGCCTTCGTAGGCCGCCTCGCCGTCCTGCTCGAAGTGCTCCAGGAGGAAGATGTGATCGGTGGGAATCAGCAGCTGTTTGAGCAGCGTCTTGCGGTCGCAGAGGGGCGAGCCGCGGAGGTCGTAGCCGCCGGCGTAGAGGAGATCGAAGGCGTAGAAGTAGACCGGGATCTCCTCGTCCATCCTGGCGATGTCCGCCGGGCGCTGCAGGCCGATGCGCTGCTGGATCACCTGGAACGACGGCACGCCCTGCTCATTGAGGGCGACGATCTCACCGTCCAGGACCATCCGGCGCTCGGTCTGTTCGGCCATCTCGGCGGCGATGGTGGGGAACGACTTCGTGTTGTCGAGGCCGCGGCGAGAGACCAGGCGCACCTTATCGCCGTCGATGAAGACGATGGCGCGGACGCCGTCCATCTTCGGCTCGAAGTACCAGTCGGAGGAGGAGAAGGGGTGCTCGGTGAGCGTCGCCTTCATCGTCTCGATGGAGCGGGGCATCGGCGCCTTCTTCGCGCCGGGCGCATCGTCCGGCCGCACGACGAGACGGGAGCGCGCGCGGTCTGGCAACCGCCCGGCCTTGAGGTCGGCGATGGTCAGGCCGGAGATGACGGAGGCGTCCTCCTCGGTGACGTCGCGGCCGGGGTCGGCAAAACGGTCGTTGTGCTTGATGAAGAGCCAGTCCCTGGGCCCGCCGCCGCCGATCTTGACCAGCGTGAAGGAGCCTCGCAGCTTCTGGCCCTGCAGGAAGAAGGAGAGCTTGCCTTCCGCCAGGCCTTCGAGCATGCGGCGTTCCGCCTCCTCCCGGTCGTCGAAGGAGAGGACGCCACCCTCGTCCGGAGAGTACGTGCCGGCGTCCCAGACGATGACGGGCCCGGCGCCGTACTCGCCCCTGGGGATGACGCCCTCATACGAGGCGTAGTCCAGCGGGTGGTCCTCCACCATCACGGCCAGCCGCTTCTCCTTCGGGTCAAGCGAGGGGCCGCGCGGGATGGGCCACGACTTGAGCGCGCCATCGAACTCCAGGCGGAAGTCGTAGTGCAGGCGCGTGGCGTCGTGCTTCTGGATGACGTACATCAGCCGGCCGCCGCCCTTGGGCGCGGCGCCGGGCGCCGGTTCGGACGTTTTCGCGAAGTCGCGCTTCTTGCGGTACTCCGGCAGGTCGCGCGGGGCGTTACGTTTAGTCGGCATCCTGCGTCTATTATCGCGTCTGGGGTATCATTTGTTCCCGAAAGCGGGGTAAGTCAAACATGCGCAATCTGGCGTTGTGGGCAGCCGCCCTCGTAGCAATGCTCGCCATCGCGGCCTGCGGCGGCAGCGGCGAATCGTCCGTTCAGCAGCCGGCGTTCACCCCCAAGGCGTTCGTATCGGCAGCGGAGGCGATGAATGCGTCCGCGGACAGCTTCCAGGCGCAGGTGCAGTCGTTCCAGGGGACGATGTCGATCGGCATCGAGGCCACCGGCAGCGACTCGTTTTCGACGAGCGCCGAGATCAAGTACGAGGCTCCGGACAAGTCCTACGTGAAGATGGACATACCCGGCGCGGGCGACATGGAAGTGCTGCTGGACCTGCCCGACGCCTACTTCAACGTTGACGGGACGTGGTACAAGGCCGACGGCGACGCGTTCGGGATTGATCTCAGCGAGCTGCAGAAGTACGCCGAAGACCACGGGCCGGTGGACTACACGGACGCACTGAAGGGGCTGAAGGACCTGTCCAAGCTCTCCGACGAGCAGATCGATGGGAAGACGTACTGGCACTACCACGGCGCTCTCGACCTGAGCAAGCTGGGCGACGAGGTGCCGTCGGACGTGATCGACCCGCAGATCGTCGACCAGGTGGCGAACTCGCTCCTCGACACCGACATGGACGTCTACATCGATCCCGACACGCTGCTGCCGCGGCGCTACGTGATGAAGATGGGGCTGGGCTTCGGGGAGCAGTCCATGACGATGAACATGAGCATGGACTTCGAGAAGTACAACGAGGACGTGGACTTCCCGGACGTGCCGGCGGACGCGCCGCCGTTGTCTGACGCTTCGGCGTTCTACTAGGCTAGCCTGCGGCGGCGGCTTTTTTGCGGCGGCGGGCCGGGCGCTCCTCTTCCTCTTCCTCCGCCGGCGCGCCGCGCGATTTCTTGGCCGCGGCCACGCTGGCCTTGAGCGCAGACATCAGGTCGACGACTTTGGCAGGCCTGGCGGCCTTCGGCTCGGCGATCTCCTGGCCCTCCAGCTTGGCGTCGATCACCTGCTGCAGCGCCTCCCGGTATTCATCCTTGTACTCCTCCGGCTTGAAGTCGGCCTGCAGGAGGTCAATCAACGCCTCGGCCATCTTCATCTCGGCGGAGGTGACCTTCACGTCCTCGATCTCGCTGGGTACTTCGCGGATCTCGTCCGGGTAGTACAGCGTCTCGATGACGAGCGTGCCGTCCATCGGCCGCAGGGCGCAGAGCTGCTCCTTGTGGCGGATGGCGATCTTGGCGATGCCGGTGAGCCCCTTCTCCCTGAGCGCCTTCATCAGGAGCGCGTACGGTTTCACGCCTTTCTCCTCCGGCTCCAGGTAGTAGGTGCGCTGGTAGTAGATCGGGTCGATCTGCCCGGCGTCGACGAAGGCGGAGAGCTCCACGGTGCGCTTGCTGGGCAGGGGCAGCTTCTCGAAGTCCTCGTCGGTCATCACCACGTACTCGTCCTTGGCGTACTCGTAGCCGCGGGCGATCTCGGACCATTCGACGGCGCGTTCGTGGTAGGGGCACCAGCGGAGCTGCTTGAGGCGGGTGCCACACTCCTTGTGCAGGAGGTTGAAGCTGATGTCCTTGTCTTCGGTGGCTGTGTAGAGCTTGACCGGGATGCTGACCATCCCGAAGCTGATGACGCCGTTCCAGATCGATCTAGGCATGGTGGTCCACCTCTCGTCTATGGCGAGTATTACCCATGTTACCGCAGGTATAGACGCGGGAAAACGCGACGGGTTATGCAGCTGCCAACGAATGGCCGGCGGCGCAGCGAATTATGGAATGGCATTGTAACCAGACCAAGCGCAGGGTCCGTTAACTCGTTCTCGCATTCGTTGACAAGCCCCCGACGCCAATCTGTGTACAATCTGTGTCCACTTGTGGCTAACTTGGCCCCGGAGGTGGCGCCATGAACCGAGACGAGGCCTGGGAGATCCTCTGCCAGTACACGAAGGCCGAGCCGCTGCGCAAGCACGGGCTGGCCGTGGAAGCGGCGATGCGCGCCTACGCCCGCAAGTACGGCGAGGACGAGGAGATGTGGGGCTGCGTTGGCCTCTTGCACGACTTCGACTACGAGATGCACCCCAACGCCCAGCAGCACCCAAAGGAGGGCGCCCCGATCCTGCGCGAGCACGGTGTGCCGGAGGAGATCGTGCACGCGGTGCTCTGTCACGCCTTCTACCTGGACGACCTGGGGGTGACTCGCGAGAACAAGATGGACCGCGCGATCTTCGCGGTGGACGAGCTGGCCGGCTTCATCACGGCGGTGGCTCTGGTGCGGCCGGGCAAGAGCATTCAGGAGGTGGACGTGGCAGCGGTCAAGAAGAAGATGAAGGACAAGGGGTTCGCGCGCGCCGTCCGCCGCGAGGACATCACGGACGGCGCGGACGTGCTTGGCGTCGGCCTGGACGAGCACATCGCCTTCGTGATCGAGGCGCTGAAGCCGGTGGCGAAGGAGCTGGGGATCGCGGGGACTCAGTAGAGTGCGCCGCCTCGCCTGATGCTGGACCCACCAAACCTCGCGGACGCGGTCATCGCCCGGGCGCTCCGCAACGCCTACGGCATTCAGCTGGCGACGCTCGAGTTCCTCCCGATTGGGGCGGACCGGCTTGCTTGACGAGGAGGCCGGTGCCGCGACGAAAGCGAACGCGCTCGAAAAGTTCAATTCGCTCTTCGCGCGCGACAGTATCGTCGAGATCGCGGAGGCGTCCGGCTGAGAGGCGGCCTCCAGGATGCCGTGTGGCCGTCGTTAGTGGCTCCGCTGATCCTTCGTGAACCTCAGGATTGAGCGGAGAGGAGCGTCGCTCAAACCTACTGCGGCCAGTAAGTGTCGCGGACGCGGAAGATCATTTCGACGTAGTCGGCGGTGTCCGGGTAGAAGACGCCGGACTGGGTGGGGGCGAGTCCCTGGTAGTAGGCGGCGACGGCCAGGTGGTCGTTGCCACCGGTGGCCTGGAGGAGCAGCTGCAGGTACTTCGTGCCCATCTTGATGTTGTCGAAGGCGCTGGACTCTTCGTTGAGCTGCATGTGGAAGACCTCGTCCTCCAGCCACTGGGCTGTGCCGGGCATGATCTGCATCACGCCGCGGGCGTTGGTGCTGCTGACGGCGCCCTGGTTCCAGGCGCTCTCAACGGTGGCCACCGCCTTCACCAGGTTGGGCGAGACGCCGTCTTCCGCGGCCATCTGCTCGATGATCGACTCGATCTCGGGGTCGTCGGGCTTCGGGGGGAACTGCAGCTTGGGGAGCGGAGCGGGCGTGGGGGCGGGCGTTGGCTGCGGGATCGTCAGGGTGTGGCCGGCGATGATCAGCGAGGGGTTGTCGATCCCGTTGGCCTGCTGGATCGCCTCCATCGGGACGTCGAAATGAACGGCGATGGCGCTGAGCGTGTCGCCGGGCTGGATCGTGTAGGACTGGCCGCCGGTGGCCGGCGCCGGGGCGCTGTTGTCGTCGCCGCCGGGGAAGAGGAGCTCCTGCCCGGGGAAGATCAGGTTCGGGTTCGGGATGTGGTTGAGGTCGACGATGTCGGCGACGCTTGTCGAGTAGACCTCCGCCAGGTGGGAGAGCGTATCGCCCGGCTCAACGACATGGCGTACCTGGCCCGAAGCCGCCGAGACGAAGGCCAGGGGCAGAAGGAGGCTTACCGCCGCAGGCGCGGCGAGGCGCAGAAATCGCAGCATCGATACGTAGTCCTTGACTTATGTATCGACGCTGGGCTTTCGGCATTAGTTACAGGATGCTCGGCGAACGATGCAGTTATGTCGCCTACTGCGGCAGCTCGTAGTCCAGGACGGCCTCTGTGTCCGCCGCGCCGTCCGCAACCGTCAGCGGCAGCGCGATGTCGATCCGGTCGATCAGGCAGAGCGCGTCTTCGCCCTGCTTGCAGTAGTAGACGTCGCCGGCCGCGCTGACGATCGCCTGGCCGGCCGCGACTGTGACAGGCGCCGTCACCTCCACGGACGGATCGTCCGTGGACCAGGACACCGTGCTCTGCTGCGGAGCCACGGCCTGGTCGTTCGAGGTCGATAGCGTGAGCATGGACGGCGCCAGGCTGTTCAGGTGGTACCCTTCCGGCGCGCGGATGCGGATGCGCAGCGTCGTGGCCGAAGGCGAGATGGTCTCCGCCGTCAGGGACTGCCTGAGCGTGCGGCCGGACGCGGAGCCCATTGCCACAGCCAGGTTCGAGAGCTGCAGCGTCGCCACTTCGCCGGTCTGCGGGTTGAAGGTGCGGAGGGCGTTGTTGTTGGTGTCGGCTATGTAGAGCAGCCCGCCGGCGAAGGACAACCCGCCCGGCTCGTCGAAGGTGGCCGTGGACGCGGGGCCGTCTGCGTCACCCTGGGCGCCCGTACCGGCGACCGTCGCCGCCTGGCCGGACGCCGGGTCGACGGTCTTGATCTTGTGGTTGTACGTGTCAGCGATGTAGAGCGTGCCGTTGCCGTAGGCGATGCCCTGCGCGTGCTCAAGCAGCGCCGTGCCGGGCGGGCCGTCGACGTCGCCGAAGTCGAACAGGCCTTTGCCGACGAGCGTCTTCACGTTCCCGCCGGCCAGCGGCAGCGTGCGCACGGAGCTGGACTCGGGATCGACCCAGAAGAGGTTCGTGCCGTCTGTGGTGATGCCGCTGGGCTGGGCGAACGTCGCGTCCAGCGGCGGCCCGTCGTCGATGCCCTCAGCGCCGGTGCCGGCGAGCACGCTGATGGCGTTCGCCGCCACGTCCAGCGTCCAGAGCTGGTGCGAGCCGGCCATTGCGATGTAGAGGATGCCGCCGGCCGGCTGGATGCCCCAGGGGCTGGCCAGGTCGACGTCGAGTGGCGAAGCGCCAGGCGCGGGCAGGGTCTCCAGCCGCTTCCCAGTGCCGGCGATCGTGGTCACCGTCCCGGCGGCCAGGTCCACGGCGCGGATGCGGTGGTTGCGCGTGTCGGCCACATAGAGGGTGTTCCCGTCCAACGACAGCGCCAGGCCCTGCGGCTGGTTGAACTGCGCCTGCGCGGAGGGGCCGTCCGCCCACCCCTCTACGCCGCTGCCGATGGCCGATTGCAACGCGCCGTCCAGCCCGGCGACGAGGATGCGGTTGTTGCCGGAGTCGGCGATGAAGAGGCGGCCGCCGGCTTCGTCGGCGAGGACGGCGCCGGGGAACTTGAGGAAGGCGGAGGCGATGGGTGCGGCCTCCAGGTCTATCGGGATGGGCGTGCGGTCGATCTCGCCCCTGCCGTCGAAGTCGGCGATCAGCTTCTTGATCGGGCCCTCCAGCGCGTCGTACACGCCTTCGCCGGAGCGGCTGCCGTAGTAGTTGCCTTCCGGGTCGATGAGCGCCTGGGTGGGCCAGGCGTTGGCGCCGTAGGCGTTCCAGATCGCGAAGTCGGGGTCGTTCACCACGGGGTGATCGATGCCGAGGCGCAGGATAGCCTCGCGGATGCTGTCGTCGTCGTGCTCACGGTCATACTTGCCGGAGTGGACGCCGATGACGGCGAGGGCGTCCCCGAACTCGTTCTCCAGGCGCTGGAAGTCCGGCACGGTGTGCTGGCAGTTGATGCAGCCCAGCGTCCAGAAGTCCAGCAGGACCACCTTCCCGCGCAGGTCGTGCAGGGTCAACGGTTGGGCAACGTTGAACCACGTCTGGCCGGTGGCGAACTCCGGCGCGGGCTGCGGCGAGCCGGAGGGAGCGCCGCTGGCCAGGTCACCGCCCGAAGATCCGCCGCCACAGGCTGCGAGCGCGAGCAAGGCCAGGGCCACGGCCAGCAGAACGAGCGCCCGGCGAACGGTCATACGTCAGGTTAAACGCCGACGCCCGGCGCTTGGATTGGCGACCGGGGGAGCGCCCGCGGAACGAGCGCTCCCCCGGCGTTTTCGTCAGGCTATGCAGTCGAACTCGAATGGGTATGTTTGGTCGGAGCCGCTGCTGCTGCCGCTGTCTGTGGCAGTGAGCCTGATGTACCACGGCTGGCCAGACCCAACGTTGACGCTGGGTATTGTCAAATTGGCGCCGTTACCCAGGAAGGTCCAGGCGATTCCATCGCTACTCTTGTACCAGGCCAGGCTGTTGCCTGTGAGACTGCCATCCTCCGGGTCCGTGGCGTGTCCGTGGAACGTGAGCGTATACGGAGGCCCGTTGAAGCAGGCGTGATCGATATCGATTGAATCGATGACCGCCGTCGGCGGCAGGTTCGCTGGGATGGGCCCGACGTGGATGTTGGAGGCAACGTCCGTGGCGGAGACGTTCTGGTCGTCCGTGCCGACGAGCACGAAGTCGTAGTCGCCCTGGGCCGGCATGTTGATCAGCAGGTCTTTGCCGTGACCCAGCAGGTTGGAGCGATCGGAGTCGTCGCCGGGCGCGGTGAGGTACCAGCTGAGGGCGGCGTCCGGCAGCTTGAAGTCGGCGTAGTTGAGGTCGCTGCTCGCCGCCTTCAGGTGGACGGGCTGCGTCGTGTAGTAGCTCGCCCCGTCGGACGGCTGGACGATGTGCACGTTCGGCGGGTCGTTGATGACGTTGAAGGTGGTGGTGTCCGTGATGTGCATGCCGCCGCTGTCCGTGGCCGTCAGGGTGACGGTGTGCGGGCCGTAGGAGAAGAGGACGCTGGGCAGCACCGGCTCCGTCCCGATTTGCCCCGCGACCGAGTCGGTCCAGATAACGGACGGCTGGCCGGTCCAGGGGTCGGCGAGCGTCGGGCGGTCCTGCGGGTCGGTGACGTAGGACTCCACCTGGAGCGGGTTGCCGCCGTAGATGTTCCCGCTCAAGCCAACGATCTCGGCCTCCGGAGGCTCGTTGCCGCCGAGGGCGGCGATGACGGCGTGGTAGGCATCGACCCAGCGGGGGACAGTCGAATCGCCGGTGGGGTTGTGGTGCGCGGTGGACATGAGGATGTCCTCGATATCGTCTGGGCCAAGACCGGGGTCAGCGGCCTTGATGAGGCCGGCCACACCGGCGACGAACGGCGTGGCGCAGCTGGTGCCGCAGGTGCCGAACTTGATGCCGCTGCCGGGGATCGGCGTCTGGTACTGCACGAACGGGCCGAAGATATCGACGGTGTCACCGGAGGAGTCGCTGCCCCAGTTGGAGGCGGAGTGCCGGTGGTTGTCGTTATCGGCCAGACCGCCGACGCAGATCACGTCGCTCAGCTCGCAGGGGATCCAGGTGGTGCGCTCGTAGCAGTAAGTGTCGAGGAGGAGATCGACGCACTTCTGCTCGTCGACGTTCTTGCCGTCGTTGCCGGCGGCGGCGAAGACGAGCATGCCGAGGTGCCGCACGCCGATCATGACGCCGTCCATGGCGTGGCAGACGCCGGTGAGGCACCACTCCGAGGCGAGCCCGCTGCCGGCGCTGATGTTGATGATGTCCGGCGCCTCCAGGGCGGTTGCCGGCAGGTTGATGAAGATGTACTCCAGGTAGCTCAGGATATCGGACGAGGGGCTCTGGGTGATGATGGCCTGCGCCACGGGGCCGGCCGGGCCGGCGACACCGTAGCCGTTGTTGACGACGCCCATGGCGGCGGCCGTGACCATAGTCCCGTGCCAGGGACAGGGGGTGCCGCCGGTGCAGGTGGCCGGATTCTCCACGCCGGTGCTGCCGTGCACGGAGTAGCCGGCGGGGAAGTCCTGGTTGGGGGCGAAGCCGCCGTCCAGGATACTGATGCGCACCTTGTTGCCCAGCTTGCCGGCGGCGGAGAGGGCGCGCCAGGCATCGCCGACGCCGATGTCCTGGACGCTGCCGCGGTTCATGTAGGTCCAGGTGAAGGGGTTGGGGTTCCAGTTGCCGGGGCCGGCGGAGTCCTCGTGCACGTCTCGCTGGTCGTACGTGTCGCCCTGCATCACGAAGTTCAGGTCCAGCTGCATGCCGCCCGCGGCCTCGCTGGTTGCGACGGCGAGCAGCTGCGCCGCGGCGTCGCTGGAGACGCCGAAGTCGCCCCAGGTGAGCGAGTTGATCTGGCGCAGGTCGTCCGAGATATGGCTGGTGTCCAGGCCGCTGGGCTCCAGGTGCACAAGGTTGATCTTCGGCATGTCGATGCCATAGTCGCGCGGGTTGACGGTCTTGAGCAGCGTGGCGTTCCAGCGGGCCAGGAAGTCGTTGAGCGCGTTCGCGTCGTCTGTGACGATGAGCAGCTCGTTGGCGACGAAGACGGTCTGGTTGCCGTCCTCGTCCTGGATCACGTCCAGCGAACGGGCCGGTCCCGTGCCATCGACGCCGGGTATGTCCGGCGGCACCGAGATGCCCGTGTCGATGGCAACGGACAGCGGCGGCAGTCCCGCGGCGCTGCCGATCTGCGCGCAGCCCTGGGGAATGTCGCCCGGCCCCAGGCCGCCGGCGTAGCGCAGCAGCTCCACCGCGTCCATCTGGTCGATGTTGCCGTCGCAGTTGACGTCGGCCAGCTGGACGCAGCCGGGGTCGGGGGGCAGCTGCGAGGTGTGATGCATTACGCCGAGCGCGTCGAAGGCGTTGATGGACGCATTGCAGTCCGCGTCACCGACGACGACGCTGGCCTGGGCAGCGCTGACGATGTGTGCGCCCCCGGTTGCGGAGGCCAGGACCCCGACGACGACGAGGGCTATAGCAAGGAGCGGGATTCGCAAGACTGCCTCCTCAAAGAAGCTTCAAGTGTGTGGATAAACTGAGTTCGGCAGACCTCCAGTTTAGAAACCGCTAGAGCGGTGGTCAATCGGTTTGGAGTTGGCCTTCAGAAGGCCGTCCCGAAGCCGCCGTATCTGCCGGCAGGCTCGCGCCACTCGACCTCGACGGCGTTGACCAAAGACATACGCGGCCCCTCGTGGAGGTACTCGATGAGCTGCTCCAGCGCCTCGCGCGGGCCTTCGGCGACGACTTCGACGGAGCGGCCGTCCTCCAGGTTGCGGACGTAGCCGGCCAGGCGCAGGGAGCGGGCCCGCGTCTCCACGAAGTCGCGGAAGCCGACGCCCTGCACGCGGCCGCGGACGACGGCGCGGATGGCGGATGGTTGTTCGGTCATTGATGCGCAGTTGGGCGCAGCACACGCCGCCCCTAGAGGAGGACTTCGTCCAGCGCGGCTTCGACGATCTCCGGCGGGACGTCGTCGCGGAGGACGGGCCGGCCGACGCCTTCGAGGAGCACCCAGCGCACCTTCTTGGCCTGCACCTTCTTGTCTAGCTGGATCGCGGCCATGATGCGCCCGCGGTCGAGATCGGCCGCACTGGTGGGCAGGCCGTACCGCTCCAGCACCCGGCGCTGGCGTTCGAGGACATCCGGGGCCAGCAGGCCCAGGCGCACGCTCATGGAGCCGGCGGCCATCATGCCGATGCCGTCCGCCTCCCCGTGGCGGAAGCGGGCGTAGCCGGTGGTCGATTCGATGGCGTGGGCCAGGGTGTGGCCGTAGTTAAGGGTGCTGCGGCGGCCCGTCGTCTCGAACTCGTCCGCGCCGACGATCTCGGCCTTAATGCAGACGCTGCGGCGGACGGCCTCGACGGTTGCTTCGCGCTCCAGCTTGAGGATCGCCTCCGCCTTGCCTTCGAGGAATGAGAGGTATGCCTCGTCGGCGATGAGGCCGTGCTTGATCGCCTCCGCCAGGCCGGACTTGATCTCGCGGGCAGGCAGCGTGCGGAGCGTGGCGATGTCCTCCAGCACGAAGCGCGGCTGGTAGAAAACACCGATCATGTTCTTGGCTCGCGGGTGGTTGACCGCGACCTTGCCGCCGATCGCCGCGTCGACCATGCCGAGCATGCTGGTTGGCACGTGCACCAGGGGAAGACCGCGCGCGAAGGTAGCGGCGACGTAGCCGCCCAGGTCAGTGGCGACGCCGCCGCCCAGGGCGACGACGGCGTGGCCGCGCTCCGCCTTGTGCTCGATCAGCCAGTCGTAGATGCCGGCGGCGACTTCGAGCGACTTGCTGGTCTCGCCGGGCGGGACGGTGAAGACATCGAACTCGATCTCCTCGAGCTGAAGCGAGCCTTCGATCTCGTCGCCGAGGTGATGCCAGACGGTCTCGTCGCTGATGACATAGGCGAAGCGTGTCAGGTCCTGCTCGCGCAGCCGGACGCCGAGCTCCCCCAGGATGCCCCAGCCGGCGAAGACGGGGTACTCGCGGAGGGCCGTGCGCACCATGCAAGCGGCGCCGTCCGGGATGGCATGCAGCGTGCCGGGCGGAACCGCCGCCGATTCCTCGGCAATGGCGTCGGCGCGGCCGGGCGCGGCGAGCAGAGCGGCGCCGCGCTCGTTGAGGGCGCGGACGATCTCGGCGACAACTTCCTCCGGCGAGAGACCGTCCGTGTGGACGGCCCAGTCGCAGAGGGCGTAGATGTGCTGGCGGGCGGCCTTGAGCTCGCGGATGCGGGAAAGCGGGTCTTCGGTGGCCAGCAGCGGTCGGTCCAGCGGCTCGGAGCTGGCGCGGTCGCGCAGGCGGGCGACGATCGTCTCCGGCCGCGCCTCCAGGCAGACGATGAAGCCGGCCTCCGCCATGACGCGGCGGTTCTCCGGACGCAGGACGGCTCCGCCACCGGTGGAGACGACGGCGCGAGCGCGGGAGCAGGCCTCGCGCAGAGCGTCCGCCTCCAGGTCGCGGAAGGTGACTTCGCCGTCGTCGCGGAAGATCTCCAGGATGCGCTTGCCTTCGCGCTCCTCGACGATGGCGTCTGTGTCGAGGAGCTGCCAGCCGAGCTGTTTGGCCAGCAGCGGCCCTACGGCAGACTTGCCGGTGCCGGAGAAGCCGGTGAGGATGATGCGGTCAGCAGGATCGAAGAGGGCGTCAGCCATTTTGAGGCTTCACGATGCCCTTCCAGATGCGCCGCACTGCTTCACGCATTCTTTGCCAGACGGCCACCGTCCCCGGCCGCGCCCGAACGCTTCCCGAGCCAGAGCCCGCGCTTCCTCATCACTGACGTCCATGGGCGAGCCCAACGGCTCAGCCGTCATCCTCTTGATACGCGGCGTGTCCCAGATCGAGCCCGGCTTCGCGCCTGGGAAACGCGTCTTCTCTGTCCCGGGTCTGCTGGTCCGGCGTTCGCGCACCATTGATACGCTCAGTGTACCGCTAGTCCGGCCGGCGCGGCCCGATGGTGGCCTGGTACGACTCGAAGTTGCGCTTCGTTTCGCCCAGCGAATCGCCGCCGAACTTCTCCAGGAAGGCGCGCGCCAGGACGATGGCGACCATCGCCTCGCCGACGACGCCGGCGGCAGGCACGGTGCAGACGTCGGAGCGCTCGTAGTGGGCCTGTATCTGCTCGCCGGTGTGGAGGTCGACTGAGGGCAGGGGCTTGGAGAGCGTGCTGATCGGCTTGAGGGCGCCGCGCACGACGACGGGCTCGCCGTTGGTCATGCCGCCTTCCAGGCCGCCGGCGCGGTTCGTAGCCCGGCGCCAGGGGCGGCCGTCCCAGTGCTCCGGCGTCAAGATGACGTCGTGCGCCTCCGAGCCGGGGCCGCCGGCGACGGTGAAGCCGCCGCCGATCTCCACGCCCTTCACGGCCTGGATGCTCATGATCGCCTGGGCCAGCTGCCCGTCCAGCTTGCGGTCCCACTGCACGTGCGAGCCGAGGCCGATCGGCACTCCGGTGGCCCACATCTCGAAGGTGCCGCCGAGGGTGTCGCCGGCCTCCTTCGCCGCGTCGATCGCGGCGACCATGCGCTCCGTCGCTTCGCCGTCGGCAGCGCGAACGGCGGACTCATCGACGGCCGCCCAGTCCGGCTCGCCGCCGGGGCGCGACCAGACGTCGCCGATCGACGTGGTGTGCGAGTGGATGGCGACGCCGAACTCCTCCAGGAAGCGGCGGCAGACCGCGCCGACGGCGACGCGCGCGGCGGTCTCGCGGGCGGAGGCGCGCTCCAGGATGTTGCGGACGTCGTCGAAGTCGTACTTCATCGTGCCGGCGAGGTCTGCATGGCCCGGGCGCAGACGGGTCACCTTCTTCGGATCGCCCTCGTACGGGCCGACGGCCATCACCTCTTGCCAGTCCTCCCAGACGCGGTTGGCGATCAGCATGGCGATGGGGCCGCCCAGCGTCCGCCCATGGCGGACGCCGCCGACGATCTGCGCACGGTCAACCTCGAGCTGCTGGCGTCGGGAGCGACCGTAACCGCCCTGGCGCCGGTGCAAGTCGATGGCGATGTAGTCTTCGGTGATCTCGAGGCCGGCGGGGATGCCCTCCAGAATGGCGGTGAGGTTCGGGCCGTGCGATTCGCCGGCGGTGAGGAAGCGCAGCGCCGTCATGTGTGCGCCTCCGCCGTTGGTTTCGCCTCGACGGCGGCGGCCGCGATCTCTTCCGGCGTTTGCGCGGACTCCGGCGGCGTCAGCGGCTGCACCGGCAGTGGGCGGCCATTGTCGCTCAAGCGGTAGACCGCGCCCAGACCCTCCGCGATCTGCTCCGGCGTCCATTCGTCCCAGTCGATGGTCTTCGCGTCATCTCGGGCGGCCTGCGTGGTCATGATGCACTCGCGGCGGGTACGGCCGTCGTCGTCGCGGTAGTCAGTGTAGACGTCGATCTGGATGTTGTCCGGGCGGTAGTGCGGCAGCTCGTAGAAAAGCATATCTGCCGCCTTCGCCGTGATCGCAACTCCTTCTTGCAGGGGATTGCGGATCTCCACCCAGCGGCCGTCCGCCATCCTGTACTCGCTCTCGGCGACGCAGGAGACGCGCACATAGTCCGGACCGACGCCGGCCAGCTGCATGCTCTGGATGCCGCGCCAGACCTCGGCCGCAACGGGCTTCGGGCGCTTCTGGGAGCCCCACATCTTGATCGCGTCGTCCATGATGTCACGGATGACCTTGACGTCGCCCTTCTCGGCGGCGGTGCGCCAGGCCAGTGCGGCGCGCGTGCCCTGGATGATGATGTAGGCGAGAAAGGAGACGCCGATGAAGATGCCGAGCAGCGCCCACTGTAGCATCAGTCGACCCCCAGCACTTTGCGGGCGGCGGACATCATGACGCCGACCGGGGCGTCGCGGCCGGTCCAGATCTTGAAGGAGGCCGCGCCCTGGTAGATCAGCATCGGGAGGCCGCCGAGCGCGCGCGCGCCACGCGAACGGGCGTCGCGAAGGAGGCGGGTCTCTGTGGGGCGATAGACGAGGTCGAACACGAGCATCTCCGGGCGAATTACGTCGATGGGGACGGCGGAGCTGCCCTCTTCGGCGCCCGCCGACCCTAGCGAAGTACAGTTTACCAACAGCTCCGTGCGAGCAGCCACCTTTGCCCAGCTTTCCGGCGAGGCGTCCAGCGCTTCCAGGGTTGTCCGGCCGGCGTGGGCGCGGAGGTCATCCACCAGCCGCTGCGCGCGGGCGGGGGTGCGGTTGAGCACGGCGACGTGCGCTGCGCCACCTTCGCAGAGGGCCACGACGACGGCGCGCGCGGCGCCTCCCGCCCCGGCGACCGCGACGTGCACGCCGCGGGGGTCGAAGGAGCCGTCCTCCCGGAGCGCGCGGAGGAACCCCGCAACGTCCGTGTTGTAGCCGATGAGGCGCCCGTCACGGTTGAGGATCGTGTTCAGAGCGCCGACGCGCTGCACCAGCGGGTCGAGCTCGTCCATGAGCGGCATCGCGGCTTCCTTGTGAGGAATCGTCACGTTGGCGCCGAGGACGGTGGGCGCGCGCAGGCCGGTGATCCGCGTAGCGAGGCCGCTGGGCTCCGTGGGCCAGCGCTCGTAGACCAGGTCAAGGCCGAGCGCGTCGATCGCGGCCTGCTGGAAGGCCGGGGAGGTCGACTGCTTGTTGGGATCGGTGATGACGCCGAGGTATTGCACGCCGCTAGATCCAGTCCGCCGTGGTGATGGTCTCGCGGGTGATCACGTCCCCGGTGTGCGGCGTATCGACGCGCTCCAGTAGGAGGATGGAGGCCTCTTCCTTCGCCTCGGGGCAATGATCGACGCCGCGGGGAACGACGTAGAGGTCGCCTTCCTTCAAAGTCACGCTCTTGTCGCGCATCTTGATGGTGATCTCGCCGGAGAGGACGAGGAACATCTCGTCCTGGTTGTTGTGATTGTGCCAGACGAACTCGCCCTGCACCTTGGCCAGCTTCACGTAGTACATATCGACCTGCGCGATGATGCGCGGGTGCCAGTGGTCCGCGAAGAGCTTGAGCTTCTGCGGTACGTTGACGACTTCGCTCACTGGCCACCTCCGTTCCCGTACTTTTCGACGTTTTGCTGGTGCTCCGCCAGCGTCTCCGCAAAGGCGTGCGATCCGTCCGGCCTGGCCACGAAGTAAAGGTAATCGGTCGCGGCCGGCTGCACCACGGCCAGGATCGAAGCCGCGGAGGGGTTGCAGACCGGCCCCGGCGGCAGGCCCTGGTTGAGGTAGGTGTTGTACGGCGAGTCCGCGTCCAGGTCATCCTGCGTCAGCTCGGCGGGCCAGTAGTCCGGGCCGGCGGGATCGGCGATGGCGTACTGCACCGTCGGGTCGGCCTGCAGCGGCATGCCAAGCGCGAGCCGCGATTCGAAGACCTGCGCCATGATGGGCTTCTCCTCCGGCAGCTTCGCCTCACGCTCGATGATCGATGCGAGGGTGACGGCATCATGCAGGGATAGGCCGAGCGCCGCGGCCTGGCCGGCAAGGCCGGGCGGCAGGTTATCGGCGAAAGCCTGGAGCATCTGCTGGACCATCGTCTGTGGTGTGTCCTTCTCGAACACATTGTAGGTCGCCGGGTAGAGGTAGCCCTCCAGGCTCGCGCCGGACGGCAGCCCGGCGAGGAACGGGAAGCCGTACCCGGCGCCAGAGGCAGTGGCTGCCAGGAAGTCCGCGCGCGGGATGCCCTCCGCCGCCAGCGCATCGGCGATCTGCTCCCGCCGCCAGCCTTCGACGACGGTCACGGAGTGCGTGGAGACCTGGCCGCGGCGCATGCGGTAGATCACCTCCAGCGGCGGCGTGCCGGCAGAGAACTCGTACGTCCCGGCCTGCAGCAGGCGGTCGTAGCCCATCAGCGCGACCAGCACCTCGAACTGGGTGGCGGAGGGGATGACGCCGGCGTCCTCCAGCGCCGTGCCGATGGCGTCGGTGCCCTGGCCGGGGCTCACCGTGACCTCCGCCGGGGCGCCGGGCGTCGCGGCCGGGGCGTACGGCGCGACGTCGTCCACTTCTGCGGAGCTGGTCAGGATCACAGCGGCGGCGGCGATTGCCAGCAGGCCGGCTACGCCAAACGCCGCGGCATAGGCGGCGCGCAGCCTATTCATATCCGCCGCGGGCGGACTGGCTGTCGATGTAGGCCTGCAAGAGGATGGCGGCGGCGGCGGCGTCCCGCGTGGGGGCGCCGGCCTTGGCGCGGGAGACGCTCTTCTTCTTGCGTGGCGGCGCGGAGAGCGTGGCCTGGCGCGTGGTCAGGCGCTCATCCTGGAGGCGGATGGGGATGGTGAGACGCGCCTCCAGGGCGGCGACGGCTTCGCGGACGCGCTGGGCCTGCGGTCCCTCGGCGCCGGTGAGGGAGAGCGGCAGCCCGATCACGAGCTCGTCGGCGCGCTCCTGGGTGGCGATGCGGACGATCGCTTCGACGGGATCGCCGGCGGCGTCGATCGTCGTCAGCGGTACCGCGATGCGCATGCGGTCGTCGGCGGCTGCGACGCCTATGCGCCGTTCCCCGAAGTCGATGCCGATTATGCGCATGTCACTTCGATGACGAGGCGAGCATCTCCCGCACGGCGTCCGGGACGACGGCCAGCGCCTCGTCGAGCTTTGCCGGGTCCTTGCCGCCGCCCTGCGCCATGTCCGGGCGCCCGCCGCCGCTGCCGCCTGCCGCCGTCGCCACCTTCCGCAGCAGGTTGCCGGCGTGCAGCCCGCGCTCGATCAGGTCTTT
>DATKKM010000038.1:0-15592 GCA_035542855.1 Dehalococcoidia bacterium | reverse complement strand
TGGCACGGGCTGCCGTTCAAGCAGCCGATCCAGCGCATGCGGGAGATTGTCGACATCGCGCGGCTGGTTATGAGCGGCGAGCGCGTCTCCTACGAGGGCCGCGTCTACCAGTTGCCGCTACCCGGCGGCGAGGGCAAGGCGATCAAGTCATCGATGGGGCCGGTGGCAGCGCCGGTGCCGGTGTACCTGGCAACCCTCGGCCCGAAGAGCCTGGAGATGACCGGTGAGATCGCGGACGGCTGGCTGGGCACCTCGTTCATGCCGGAGCACGCCGGCGTCTTCTTTGACCACATCCGCGCGGGCGCGAAGAAGGCCGGCCGCTCCATGGACGAGATTGACCTGCAGGCGGGCGGTGTCGTCGCCTTCTCGGACGACGTCGAGAGCCTGTACCCCGCGCGCAAGCCCGGACTGGCGTTCACGCTGGGCGCCATGGGGTCCCGCGAGCACAACTTCTACAACGAGGCGTTCCAGCGGGCCGGCTACAAGGAGCTGGCCCTGAAGGCGCAGGCTACCTGGCTGGAGGGCGACAAGCAGGCTGCCGCCGTGATGATCCCCGACGAGATGGTCGCCCAGACGAACCTCCTTGGCACCGACGAGATGGTGAAGGCCCGCATCCGCGCCTACCGCGATGCCGGCGTCACCACGATCCGAGTCGAACCGGACGGCAGAGGCATGGCGGAGCGCCTGGAGACGCTGGGCCGCTTCATGCGCCTACTGGGCGAGGTGAATGCGGAGTAGTCCATCGCCTCCCCGCTCGTCCTGAGGTTACGAAGGACGAGCGCGCGACCCCAAGGTCGCCCCTACAGTGGCGTTTGGGCTACCCTGTCCCCCGTGACATCCAGCAAGCGCCCCACCTTCGCCCAGGTTGACGCCATCATGCGGCCAGCGTCTGTGGCCGTGGTCGGCGCGTCCGCCAACCCGGACACGCCGGGGTACGACTACGTGGCCTCGATGCAGGAGTTCGGGTTCACCGGCGCGATCTACCCGGTGAACCCCAAGGGCGGCGAGATACTCGGCCTGCCCGTGGCGAAATCGCTGCGGGAAGTGCCGGGCGACATCGACTATGTGATCTCCTGCATCCCCTCCGACTACATCCTCGACCTCGTGGCGCAGGCGAAGGAGCGCAACGTCAAGGCGATGCAGCTCTTCACCGGCCGCTTCAGCGAGACCGGCCGTGCGGAGGACATCGAGCTGGAGCACCGACTGCGCCAGGCGATCAACGCCGCGGGCATCCGGCTCATCGGCCCGAACTGCATGGGCGTGCTCAACCCGGCGCACGGGATGTCTTTCCGCCGCGACATGTCGCACAAGGCGGGCGGCGTCGGCTTCCTCTCGCAGTCCGGCAACCTGCTGTTCGAGATCACCCACTTCGGGGAGCCGCGCGGCCTGCGCTTTTCGAAGGCCGTCAGCTACGGCAACGCCCTCGACCTCGACGAGACCGACTTCATCGAGTACCTCGCGCGCGACCCGGAGACGAAGGTGATCGGCGCCTACCTGGAGGGCGTGCGAGACGGCCGGCGCTTCCTCGCTGCGCTCAAGCGGGCGTCGCGCAAGAAGCCGGTCGTCGTTCTGAAGGGCGGTCGCACCAGCGCGGGTGGCCGGGCCGCGGCCTCGCACACGGCGGCGCTGGCCGGCGCCAGCCGCGTCTGGGGGGCGGCGCTGGCACAGTCCGGCGCGCTGGCCGTGGACACTGTGGAAGACCTGATCGACATGCTGATCGCGTTCTCCTACATGCGTCCGCTCATCCTGAGGCTCTCGAAGGACGGCAACCGGGTTGGCATGGTTGGTGCGGGCGGCGGGCGTTCGGTGCTGACGGCCGACCTCTGCGAGGAGGTTGGGCTGGTGGTGCCGGCGTTGCCGGCGGACGTGGAGGCCAAGGTGGCGGAGCGCGCGCCGGACCTGGCGGGCTGGGTCACGAACCCCGTCGACCAGTCGATCCTGGCGGGCAGCGGGCTCGGCGGCGGCCAGATCCTGGAGTGGTTCGATGAGAGCCCGGAGATCGACCTGCTGCTGGCCAACATGAATGAGGCCTGGGCCTTCGGCCGCCCCAACGCCGCCGAAGGGCTGCTGCGGGTGGCGGACCGCTTCGCGAAGATCGCCCAGGCGACGAAGAAGCCGTTCGCCGTAGCCCTCGGCCCGTCCGACTACTCGGACGAGGCGCGCTGGCGGTCCATCTCGGACACCCGTGACAGGCTGGTGGGGGCGAACGTCGCGCTGTTCCCCAGTGTGGAGCGGGCCGTGCGGGCGCTGGCGTCGTTCGCCGGGTACTGGCGGCGGCGGGGCTAGCTAGACGCTCCAGGGAGCGGCGTCATCCGAACTCGATCGTTTTCCACAACCGAGAATTGTCCGACCCAGTCATCGCGGCTTGTCAACGCCGCCAGGACAAACTGAGACAGGGTTTCTGCGCTACTGGCCTGCACACGGATGAGAATAACGCCTATTGAGGGTGGCAATCCTGCCCGGAAGGCTAGTTCGCCGAAGTCTTTGTCGAAGGTGAGGACGATCCGGTCCTCATCGCTCGCCCGGCGGACGACATCGCTATCGGATGTACCTGGCGCGTCCTCTGCAATCCAAGCCACGTCGTGCCCCGCCCGTCGCAGTCCTCCGACAAGCTGCCCGGCGACGTTCTCATTCGCCAGTATCTTCAACTTGGCATTATGCCTTGAGGGGATAGACCTTTTCGTCGTGAAGCGCGGCGCTGGCGTACTGCAGGCACGCGCGCACGTCCTCAGCGGTCAGCGTCGGATGGTTCTCGAGTATCGCCGCTTCCGTCCAGCCCTGGGCCAGAAGGTCGACGACAAACTCCACCGCTATGCGGGTGCCTTTCACTACCGGCTTACCCGCAAGCACCTTCGGATTCAGTTCGATCCTTTGTTCCCAGCCCACGATTGCGCTCCTCGCTGATATTCTACAGCGCGCTGCTACCGGTCAACCGCTCAGCAGATCATCCATTGCCTCACGGCTCATGCGGTACATGGACCAGCCGGCGAACTTGCGGCCGCCCAGACGCTCGTAGAAGTCGATGGCGAGCTGGTTCCAGTCCAGCACCTCCCAGACCAGCGTGCTGCAGTCGCGGCGGACGCCTTCCTCGACGGCGGAGCGGAAGAGAGCGTAGCCGGCGCCGGTGCTGCGGGCCTCCGGCACCACGTAGATGTCCTCCAGGAACAGCTTCGGCTTCGCGCTGAAGGTGGAGAACGTCTCGCAGAGCACCGTGTAGCCGATCGCCTCGCCGTCCAGCTCGGCCAGGAAGCACCAGGTGCGGGCGGGGTCCCGGGCCAGCTCGGCCAGGAAGCGCTCGCGGCCGGCGGCGTCGGGCGGAGTCAGGCGCTCGTAGTCGGCGAGGCCTTCGATCAGGCGCAGCAGGGTTTCGCCGTCGGCGGGCGTCGCCGGTCGGACCGTGACCTCTGACACCGGCTAGACGGCGACCGCGAGATCGATGTGCTGGCGACGGAGCTCGGCGGTGATCTTCTCCGCGGCGGCCTCATCCGGCTCGCAGAGTGGGAGGCGGAAGCCGCCGGCGTTGAAGCCGGCTTGCCGCAGCGCGAACTTCACGCCGCCGGGGTTGCCCCAGGCCGTCATCAGGATGTTCATCAGGGGCAGCGTCTTGCGGTGGATCGCGCCCGCCTCTTCGTGCTGGCCGGCCAGGTGAGCCTGGATCATCTTCTGGATCTGCGCGCCGATCAGGTGCGAAGCCACGGCGATCGCGCCGTAGCCGCCCACCGCCAGGATCGGCAGGGTGAGCGCGTCGTCGCCGCTCCAGACGCGGTACGTCTTCGATGCCTGCGCGACTATGGCGGCGATCTGCGCCAGGTCGCCCGAGGCCTCCTTCACGCCGATGACGTTCGGGATCTCGGCGATGCGGAGCTGTGTTTCCAGGGTGACGTTGACGCCGGTGCGGCCGGGGATGTTGTAGACCACGCAGGGCAGCGACGTGCTCCCAGCGACCGCGGCGAAGTGCCGGAAGAGGCCCTCCTGCGGCGGCTTGCTGTAGTACGGCGTTGTCAGCAGCACGGCGTCGGCGCCGGCCTGCTCCGCCGCGCGCGTCAGATCGATGCTCTCGGCGGTGTCGTAGGTGCCGGTGCCGGCCATCACGGATCCGCGGTTGCCGACGGCGCCCTTGATCTCGGCGAAGAGGCGCGTCTTCTCCTCGTGGGTGAGAGTGGGCGCTTCACCGGTGGTGCCGGCGACCACGAGGCCCTCGCTTCCGCTGTCCAGCAGGGCGAGGGCGAGACGCTTGGCCTGCTCGTAGTCCACCTTACCTTCGCGGTCGAAGGGTGTGACCATAGCAGTGAGCAGGCGACCGATTTCCATCGCGGGACCTCCTGGGATTTGTGTGCTGAATGATAGCATAGCGTCCGTGGCCACAAAGGACGCTGCCGCACCGCCCGAGCCGCAGGTCGCCGGCGTACCGAGGCCCGTCTTCCTCTTCGGCATCGTCTCCCTCTTCACCGACATCTCCAGCGAGATGATCTACCCGCTGACGCCGCTCTTCCTGACGGCGGTCGTCGGAGCGCCGGTGGCAGCCGTCGGCATCATCGAGGGCGTGGCTGAGAGCACCGCTTCGCTCAGCAAGACGATCTCCGGCTGGCTCTCCGACCGCTGGCTGGTACGCAAGCCGCTGATCATCGCCGGCTACGCCCTGTCGGCGGTCGCCAAGCCGCTGCTGGGCGCGAGCACAGTCTGGCCGGCCGCGCTGGGCGCCCGCTTCACCGACCGGTTGGGCAAGGGTGTTCGCTCGCCGCCACGCGATGCGCTGATGGGCGACGTGGCGGAGAAGGGGAAGCGCGGGCGGGCGTTCGGGTTCCACAGGGCAATGGACAGCGCGGGTGCGGTGATCGGCCCGGCGCTGGGTCTTGGCCTCTTCGAGCTGCTCAGACACCACTACCGGCCGGTCTTCTTCATCGCCTTCATCCCGGCGCTGATCGGCGTATGCATGCTCTTCCTGGTAAAGGAGCACAAGCCGAAGCCGCGCCCGGGCGGCGAGCCGTCCGTCCCCCTGCGCGAGCTGGGGACGCCGTTCTACGTTTTCCTGGGGATCAGCCTGGTGTTCGCGCTGGGCAACTCCAGTGACGCCTTTCTGATCCTGCGCTCCAACAACATCGGCCTGACGGAGGCGGAGACGGTGTCCGCATACGTGCTGTACAACGCCGTGTACACGGCGGCGTCCTTTCCGGCGGGCATTCTCTCAGACCGGGTGGGCCGCCGCAACGTGATCGCGCCCGGTTTCGTGATCTTCGGGCTGGTGTACCTGGGGTTCGCGGCAGGCGGCTCGGTCTGGGCGGTATGGCCGCTCTTCGCCGTCTACGGGCTATACATCGCTGCGACGGACGCCGTCGGCAAAGCGTTCGTCGTCGACTTCGCGCCGGCGGCGGCCCGTGCCACTGCGCTGGGCCTTTACACGGGCGCCACCGGCGCCATGATCCTGGCGTCCAGCGTCATCGCCGGCGTGCTCTGGGACGAGATCGGGCCCTCGGCGCCGTTCGTCTTTGGCGCGGCAACGGGCTTCGCCGCGGCGGCGCTGCTCTTCGTGATGCAGCGGATGCCGGCGGGTCGAGCCGTATAATCGCATCCCATGCTCCGACGCATCCGCGGCGCCTTCAAGCGATCTCCCGAGCCTTTCCCCGGCCTGCCCGACGTGACGATCACGCCGATCGGCTATGTGCGCAACAAGGTGAAGGAGACGATGCCCGATGGCTGGGACGCCGTCGACTCGGACGTCGTGTTGCGGCCGGAGCTGGAGCCGATGCTGCTGAACCTGGGCGAGTACTCGCACGTGATCGTCGTCTTCTGGCCGCACAAGGTGCCGGATGAGGTGCGCGGATCGAAGCCGCAGCTCCACCCCCGCGACGACGAGCAGTATCCGCTGATGGGCGTCCTGGCAACGCGCAGCCAGATCCGGCCGAACCCGGTGCTTACGTCGCCGGTGCGGCTGCTCTCGGTGAAGGGCAACGTCCTCCGCGTGCGCGGCCTCGATGCGATCGATGGGACGCCCGTGCTGGACATAAAGCCCTACCTCCCCCACTACGACTCGGTCCCGGACGCGCGGGTGCCGGACTGGGTGGCGAAGGCTCAGGCCTGGCGCAAGCGCTAGGAGCCCGGCGGCGAGATGTCCAGGTGGATCGTGGCGGCCGCCACCGGATAGCCGGTCACGTTGTTGGAGTCCGTCCAGACGGCGGTGACTTGGTGCTCTCCCGGGTCCAGCTCCGGCAACTGCGCGACGTGCGAGCCGTCCGCGAGATCGATGTGCGTTGCGTCGACGTCAACCGGCTCCAGGGGCAGCGGCGTGCCGGCATCAATGAAGACGTGGAGGTGGCCGTAGTTCTGCGCAGGCGGCTCGCCCTCCTTCTGGAAGCGCAACCCGGCACCGATCGCCATCGCGACGGTCACGGGGTTGGACACAGCGTACGGCTCCGGAATGTCGGACTCCACGGGCAGGTACTGCGTGCCGGACGGGTCGACGATCGAGTTGAAGACGATCGGCGGGCCCAGCGGATAGTACGCCGCCGGGGTGGGCGTCGGCGCCGGCCCGATTGGCGTGTGCGAGCTCGAAGAGCCGACCCGGAGCGCGTACGCGGCGACGCCGGCCGATGCCAGCAGCGCGAGCGTGGGCACGATGGGTACACCCCCCGCGACGCGCTTGATGAGCGAGAACATTCTTGGCCTTGCCCGCTTCCTGTAGCCAACGCGACTGTAAGAAGAGGACATTAAACGTCGATTAGACGGCGAGTGGTGAATTCATAGCGACGTGACCCTCGTCACTGGCATCGCGGATGCCGTTTCCCAGAATGAGTGGCGTCCCAGCGTGGGAGAAGCGCACAGGCGCCACGCCAGGTGGTACGCTGTGCGACCGGAAGACAACAACTCAACGGAGGTGCGCCGATGACACTAGCTCCAACCGCTGTCGAAGGGCTCCGCTCCCGCATCCGGGGTCGCGTCCTCACCCCGGGCGAAGAAGGGTACGACGAAGCACGCTCCATCTGGAACGCGATGATCGACAAGCGGCCCGCCGCGATCGCGCGCTGTACCGGCACAGCTGACATCCGGGACTCGCTCAACTTCGCCCGCGAAGAAGGGCTGCCGCTTTCGATCCGCGCCGGCGGCCACAACATCGGCGGCACGTCGTTGTGCGATGACGGCGTCGTGATTGACGTCTCGCACATGAAGGGCATCCACCTCGACCTGGCAAAGGAGACAGTCCGCGTCCAGCCCGGTGTGCTCCTCGGCGACATCGACCGTGAAACGCAGGCGTTCGGCCGCATCGTGCCGAGCGGCTTCGTGTCGCAGACGGGCCTCTCCGGGCTGACCCTCGGCGGCGGCTTCGGCTGGTTGAGCAGGCGCTGGGGCCTGACGTCAGATCACCTCATCTCCGCGGACGTCGTCACCGCCGGCGGCGACCTGGTGCGGGCCAGCGAAAACGAGAACGCGGACCTCTTCTGGGGCATCCGTGGCGGCGGCGGCAACTTCGGCATCGTCGCCTCGTACGAGTACCGCATGCGGGAGCTGAACCCAACGGTGGTGGCCGGCCTCGTCGCCCATCCGATGGACCAGGCAGAGAAGGTGATCTCCTTCTACCGCGAGTTCAGCGCGGCCGCGCCCGATGAGCTGACGTGCGTCCTGCTCCTGCGGATCGCGCCGCCGGCCCCGTTTCTGCCCAAGGAGATCCACGGGAAGCCTATCGCCGCCGTGATCGTCTGCCACAGCGGACCCCTGGATCAGGCCGAAGCTGCCGTGACGCCGCTGAAGGAGTTCGGCTCACCGGTCGCTGACACCATCATGCCGAAGCCGTTCACCGTGCACCAGTCGGCGCTGGATGGCACGCAGCCGGCCGGACGCTACTACTACTGGAAGTCCGACTACCTGCCCGGCGTCAGCGAAGCCGCCCAGGACGTGATCCTGGAGCAAACGAAGGAGTTCCCGTCCGCTGAATCAGGGCTGATCGTCTTCCAGCTCGGCGGGGCAGCGGCCCGCATGGAGGACATCTCAGCCGCGGCCCACCGCGACGCTGCCTACGTGCTGAACGTCGCTTCGTCCTGCATCGACCCGGCGAAGATCGACGGCTGCAAGCAGTGGGCGCGCACAGCCTGGTCCGCCATGCGCCCGCATTCGACCGGCGGCGCATACGTTAACTTCCTCACCGAGGACGAGGGCGACGACCGCACGATGGAGGCTTACGGCAAGGAGAAGTACGACCGCCTCGCCGCCCTGAAGGCGAAGTACGACCCTTCCAACCTGTTCAAGGTCAACCGCAACATCCGGCCCGCCGCCTAGGCCGGCAAGGAGGGAATTCGCATGATCAAAGGTCTGAGCACCGCCGGCATCTGGAGTGAGGACATCCAGAAGAAGCTTCTGCCGTTCTACCGGGACGTCCTCGGCCTGCCGGTGTCCGTCGATACGCCCGAGTTCGTTGTGCTGGGCAGCAGCCCGGCCGGCCCGGCCGTGACGCTGGGCACGCACAGCGAGGTCAGGGGCAACAACGCCGATCCCGCGCGTCACATGGTAGGTCTGGCCGTCGATGACGTGCAGGCAGAGTACAAGCGGCTGAAGGCGGCCGGCGTCGAGTTCATCGATGAGCCGACGGACTTCGGGCAGGTCACCGTCTGCACCTTCAAGGACCCGGAGGGGAACTACCTGCAGCTCCTGCAGTTCGCCTAGCGCCGGCATGCCCGCTGTATACCCGCACATCGAGCCGTACGACCACGGCATGATGGATGTGGGCGGCGGCGACCTGGTCTACTGGGAGACGTGCGGCAATCCGCGCGGCAAGCCGGCGCTGATGGTGCACGGCGGTCCCGGATCCGGCTGCGTTCCCGGGTTCCGCCGCCTGTTCGACCCCGAGGCCTACCGCGTCGTGCTGTTCGACCAGCGCAACTGCGGCCGCAGCACGCCCCACGCCGGCGAGCCGGTGATCGACCTGGCGCACAACACCACGCAGAACCTCGTGAGCGATATCGAGCGGCTGCGCGAGCACCTCGGCGTCGAGCGCTGGCTGGTGCTCGGCGGATCGTGGGGCGCCACGTTGGCGCTTGCCTACGCGGAGCAGCACCCGGACCGCGTAACCGAGATGGTGCTCGCCGGTGTCACGACCGGGCGCCGCAGCGAGTTCGACTGGCTGTTTCGCGGAGGCCTGGCCGCATTCTTCCCCGAGCAGTGGGAGCGCCTGGTGAACGCCATACCCGAAGGCGAGCGTGACGGTGACATCGCGGAAGCGTACTCGCGCCTGCTGCACGGCCCGGACGCCGGCGCGCGGCAGCGGGCCGCCGAAGCCTGGTGTCTGTGGGAATCGGCGACGCCCAACTGGCCGCCGGCCGAAGGGCTCGCGCCGCGCTTCCAGGACCCGGCGTTCGCCCTCTGCTTCGCCCGCATCGTCACGCACTACGTGAGGCACAACGCCTGGCTGGAGGACGGCGTCCTGCTGCGAAACGCGGGAGCGCTAGCGGAGATCCCAGGCGTGCTGGTTAACGGACGCTTCGACTTCCAGGCGCCGATCGGCAACGCTTGGGCGCTGCACCGCGCCTGGCCGCGCGCCGAGCTGGTGATAGTGGACAACGCTGGCCACGCCGCCGATGACGCCGGCATCACGCGGGAGTTGGTGCGGGCGACGGACCGGTTCGCGCGGACGTAGCGGAGTAGCGGAAGGCTTGGAGGGCTGCAGGCCTCCGCTACGTGCGGATGCTACGCTGGCATCAGGTAGGCCGCGACTACCGCGAAGTGCAGCACGCTGCCGGCGATGACCAGCGCGTGGAACACCTCGTGGTAGCCGAAGACTCGCGGGAAGGGGTTCGGGCGGCGCAGCCCGTAGATTATCCCGCCGGCGCTGTACAGCACGCCGCCCAGCGCCATCACAGCCAGCGGGCCGATGGCGTACCAGTCGGCGAGTTGCGTGGCGGCGACGAGCGCGATCCAGCCGGTCGCCAGGTAGAGGCCGACGCTGAGCCAGCGCGGCGCGTTCGGCCAGGCCAGCTTCAGGACAACGCCGGCGGCGGCGACTGACCAGACGACGGCGAGCAGGCTGATGCCCCAGGCCGGGCTGCCGGCGAAGAGGCAGAAGGGCGTGTAGCCCCCGGCGATCATCACGAAGATCATGGCGTGATCCAGGCGCTTGAGGACGCCGCGCATGCGCGGGCCCCACGGGATCGAGTGATAGACGCCGCTCACTGTGTACAGCGCGATCAGGCTGACCGCGAAGACGGCGCCGCCCACGTACGCCTTCGGCGAGTCCGCCAGCAGCACCAGCGCCACCAGTCCCGCCACCGCCGCGACCGCCGCGCCCAGGTGCAGGTAGCCGCGCAGCAGCGGCCGGGACTCATCGAGGGTCATGGTTGGGGCTCCATGGGGAACATGATATCGGAGAGTCACATGACGGCAGTGGTGCTGCCGCCGTCCACCTGGATCGTCGTGCCGGTGATGAAGCGCGCCTGGTCGGAGGCGAGGAATGCCACGAGGTTGGCCACGTCCTCAGGCTCGCCGAGGTAGCCCATCGGCACCCGCGCCTCCTCGACGGCAACGAGCTGCTCGAACTCGACCCCCTGGGCGCGCGCCCGCTCCTCGATCAGCGACATCAGGCGCTGCGTAGCGATGTTGCCGGGGCAAACGTTGTTCACCGTGATGCCCAGCGGCGCCAGCTCCCGCGAGAGCGTCTTCGCCAGCCCGACGACGCCCAGCCGCGTGGCGTTCGAGAGGATGAGCCCGTCAATCGGCTGCTTGACGGCGACCGAGGTCACGTTGACGATGCGCCCGCGCCCGGACTGGCGCAGGTGCGGCAGCGCCTCGCGCACGGAGCGCACGACGGAGAGCAGGTTCTGGTCGATGGCGTACTGCCAGTAGCGGTCGTCCAGGTCCGCGAAGGTGCCGGTGGGCGGGCCGCCCGCATTGTTCACCAGCACGTCCAGCCCGCCGAACGCCCTGGCCGCCGTCGGTACCGCTCGCTTGATGTCGTCTGCGCTGGACATGTCGCAGACGACGTATGGGACTTCTTCGCCGCCGAGCTGGGCGCGGATCTCCTGCGCCGCCTCCTTCAAATGTCCCTCATCGCGCGAGGAGAGCATCACCCGGCAGCCCTCCCGCCGCAGCGCCGCCGCTATCGCCTTGCCGATGCCCTTGCTCGACCCGCCGACCAGCGCGGCCTTCCCGTTCAATCCGTAGTCCATGCATCAATCGTATCGCGCCCGGCCCGTGAGCGCTCTCCGGACAGGCCTGATGGTCTGCCGCCACGAACTGACTACAATGGGCGCATGCGAAGCGTTCTTGCCATCGCCGGGTCCGATCCCAGCGGCGGCGCCGGCATTCAGGCCGACCTGAAGACGTACGCAGCGCTCGGCGTGTACGGGATGGCCGCGCTCACCGCGCTCACCGCGCAGAACACCGCCGGCGTGACCGGCGTCCATGCCGTGCCGCCGGAGTTCGTCGCTCTCCAGATCGATACCGTCGTCGAGGACATCCCGCCGGACGCCGTGAAGACCGGCATGCTGGCCAGCGCCGCGATCGTCCGCGTCGTCGCCGCCAGGGCGCGCGAGCACGCCTTGCGCAACCTGGTTGTGGATCCGGTGATGATCGCCAAGAGCGGGGACAGCCTGCTCGCCGAGGACGCCGTGCGAGCCGTCCGCAGTGAGCTACTCCCGCTGGCCACCGTGATCACCCCGAACTTGCCGGAGGCGGCCGCGCTCCTGGGTCACCCCGTGGATTCGCTGGAGGCGATGCGGGAGGCCGCGCAGGAGCTGCGCTCGCTCGGCGCGGCGAACGTGGTGGTGAAGGGCGGGCACCTGGAGAGCGACGCGGTGACCGACATCCTCTTCGATGGCGAGCGCCTGCACGAATTCACAGGCCCGCGCGTGCAGACGCGCAACACGCACGGCACCGGCTGCACGTTCTCGTCGGCGATCGCGGCGTACCTGGCTTTGGGCGAAAGCGTGCCGGAGGCGGTGCGCCAGGCGAAGGAGTACCTGGAGGGCGCGCTGCAGCACGCCTACGACACCGGCCGGGGCCACGGTTCGGTAAACCACGGGTGGCGACAGAGTTCATAGGAGGTAACGATGGCAACGAGCGGAGCCCGAACATATCTGAAGACGCACAAGCTGCGGGGCAAGGAACTGCGGTTCAACCTGCGGGAGGAGCAGGAGCCCCTCCTGGAGCGGGCGATGGCAGCGGCGGCCGGGAGGACGGCCAAGACGCTGGTGAAGGAGGGCCCGCTGCGGGTGACCCTCGTCGCGCTGAGGAAAGGCGCGAAGATGAGCCGGCACCACGTCGACGGCCAGGCGTCAATGCATGTCCTGCGCGGCCGCGTTCAGTTTGCTCATGAAGATGGGACTACGGATCTGAGAGCGGGCGGCGTCCTCGTGCTGGACAGTGGGGTGGAGCACGAAGTCCGGGCCCTGGCTGACTCCGCTTTCCTGATCACCATGTCCTGGCTGGGCGAGACGTCGAGCCAACGTCGCGCTGCCGGCCGCAAGCGAAAGTAGCCGCGCGCCTAGAAGTAGTGTGTGACTGCGTGGACGATGTCCACGGTGCCCGTGTTCTGAAGGACGGCCGCTGCGAACAATGCGGCGACGATCAGAAGCAGGAACATTTCGCCTCGTAGTACAGCGTTCATACCCTTACCCTCCCAGGTAATTTCACGTTAAGACGCGGTCAATAACCAGTCAACGAGTGTTGCCTCGCCGCCGGTGAACGTTTGGTGAATGTGTGTTTGAGCCGCGTTTGACCACGGTTCGCGGGGCGGTGTAGTCTGGCCTTGTAAACGCGCAGCGGGAGCTCGGTTGGCCCCGGGCTGAGAGGGTGGCAGGAACCGCCGCCGACCGCCAAACCTGATCTGGGTAATGCCAGCGGAGGGAGTGGCCATGAGATTCGCATTCCAGGCGCCGTCAGCCCGTGCTGGCGGCCATTTTCTTGCCGGGAGCAACGCCTGATGGCGAGCGTCATCGAACGCCTCGCTGTCCGCATCCCCGAAGACGGCGGTATCGAACCGGTGCCGGCGGGCCGTCGCACCCTGCGCGCCTTCGACTTCGCAGTGCTCTGGGGCGATCTCGCCGTCAGCCTGCTGGTCATGGTCGCGGGCAGCCTGCTGGTGCCGGGGCTCGGCACACAGCAAGCCATCCTGGCTGTCGGCGTCGGCACAGGGATCGGCACGGTGCTGCTGGCGCTGGCGGGAATCGCCGGTAGCGATACAGGCGTGCCGACTATGGTCGCCCTGCGCGGGCCGATGGGCGTCCGCGGCTCCTATCTGCCGTCGGCGATCAACGTGTTGCAGCTCATTGGCTGGGCGGCGCTGGAGATCATCATCATGTCGCAGGCGGCGAAGGCCCTCAGCAAGGAGTACCTGGGCTTCAGCGGCTACTACTTCTGGCTGATCTTCTTCGGCGTCATCGGCACGCTGATGGCGATGGGCGGCCCCATCGTCGTCGTGCGGGCGTGGCTGCAGCGCTTCGGGGTGTGGATCGTGCTGGCGGCTTCGGCCTGGCTCACCTTCCACCTCTTCGACGCCTATGACGTCGGCGAGATCTGGCGGCGGGACGGTGCCGGCGGCTTCCCCAACTTCTGGCAGGGCGTGGACGTCGTCGTCGCGCTGCCGGTGTCCTGGCTGCCGCTGGTCTGCGATTACAGCCGCTTCGCCCGGCGGGCAGGCCAGGCGGCGATCGGCACCTACATCGGCTACGCCATCGCCAACGCCTGGTTCTTCGTGCTCGGCCTGATGTACGTGCAAGCGCTGCAGACAGACACCACCGGCTTTATCGACGCGCTGGTGCAGATGCTGCTGCCGATGGCGCTGGGCTGGCTGGCGCTGATCGTTCTGCTCTTCGGTGAGAGCGACGAAGCCTTCGCCAATATCTACTCGACGGCGGTCTCAATCCAGAACCTCTTGCCCTGGCTGAAGCAGCGGCTGCTGGCGCTGATCGTCGGCGCCGTCGCCATCGCCGTTGCCATCAGCATCGACCTCGTGCAGTACGAGAACTTCCTGCTGCTGATCGGCGGCGTCTTCGTGCCCGTCTTCGGCATCTTCCTCGCCGACTACTACCTGCTGCGCCGCCGCCGCTACGAGGTCGCGCAGCTGTACGGCCACTCGGGCGAGTACTGGTACACGGCCGGGTTCAGCGCCGTCGCGATCGTCGTCTGGGCCTGCGGGTTCTTGCTGTACTCCTGCGCCGCGCAGCCGCCGTGGCTGCTGGAGCACCTGGACTACGTCTCCTGGGTGCCAACGTGGGCCACCCACATCGGCGGGACAATCCCCGGCCTCCTCTTCAGTTCGGTCGCGTACTGGCTGGCTGCGCGCTACCTGCTGCTGGGCGGCGCGCGGCGGCCGCAGACGGTCGTGGCTGCCGGGTAGGGGGTAGAATGGTGGTCTCGATTATGGAAAGAGCGATGTGGAGAAGTTGATGGCCGGGGAAAAGCTGCAGTTCGTCTACTTCATGCAGGCCGTCGATCCCGCGAAGGCGGCGAGCCGCGACAACTGGACGCCGCGGGACGCCGAGACGTTCGATCTGCACTGGGCCAACCTGGAGCGCCTGCGCGACGCCGGCGTGCTGATCCTGGCCGGCCGCTGCCAGGACGCCGACGGTACCGGCCCCGCCATGTGCATCCTGGAGGTGGGCTCGGAGGAAGAGGCGCGCCGCATCTTCGACTCCGAGCCGTTCATCGCCCGCGGCTTCGCGAAAGGCACGTTGCACCCGTACCGCGTGGCGCTTTCGAGGAAAGAGATATGACGAACGACCCCATGATCATCGCCGGGCACGAGTTCCGCTCGCGGCTCATCGTCGGCACCGGCAAGTACCGCACCATGGCCGAGATGCGTGACGCCATCGACGCCTCCGGCGCCGAGATGGTGACCGTGGCCATTCGCCGCCTGCCGCTGGACCGCCCGGACGAAGAGAACCTGATGGACCACCTGGACTGGAAGCGCTACAAGGTCCTCCCCAACACCGCCGGCTGCAAGACCGCGGAGGAGGCGCTCTTCACCGCCCGCCTGGCGCGTGAACTGACGGGCTCCAACTGGGTGAAGCTGGAGGTCATCCCGGACCCGAAGTACCTGCTGCCGGATCCCCTGGCCACGCTGGAGTCCGCCCAGCAGCTGATCGCCGACGGGTTCATCGTGCTGCCGTACATCCACGCCGATCCCGTGCTGGCGAAGCGGCTGGAGGAGATCGGCTGCGCCACGGTCATGCCCCTCGGCTCCCCCATCGGCTCCGGTCGCGGCATTTTCACGCTGGAGGAGATACAGATCATCGTCGAGAATGCGAACGTGCCGGTCGTGGTCGACGCCGGCCTCGGCGCGCCTTCCGAGGCCGCGCTGGCGCTGGAGATCGGCGCCGACGCCGTGCTCGTGAACAGCGCCATCGCCCTGGCGCAGGATCCCGTCGGCATGGCGGAAGCCTTCCGGCTGGGCGTTGAGGCTGGCCGCCGTGCCTTCCTGGCCGGGCGCATCCCGCGCCGCGACATCGCGCAGCCGTCCAGCCCCATCGGTGAGATGGCGAGGCCGCAGCCCGCCCGTAGCAACTGACGATGCCCAACGCACAACTGCCCCGGCCTGTCCTCATGCTCGTCACCGACCGGCACATCGCCGGCGGCGAGGATCCGCTGGTGCTCAAGGTGGCGGACGCTGTCG
>DATKKM010000037.1:0-4419 GCA_035542855.1 Dehalococcoidia bacterium | reverse complement strand
GAGGGAACCGCCCGCCAGATCATCCGCGCGAAGGAAAATGACCTCTTCCGCTAGCGCCCGTCATTCTGAGCGAAACGAAGAATCTCGCTCGCGGGCGCGGAGTTCGTCCGTATACGAATGGTCAGCGCGAAACGGCGGTTGCCCTCCGGTGGCGGTGCGATGTCCGCGAAAACCGCTTGCCCAGGCCTGAAGTTCCGGCCCGCGTTCAAGTTCCTCCGGCCGCCTGCGGCGGGCTCAGGATGACATGCGCTTGCCGCGGCCCCAGCGCCGCCGCGACGCCTGCTTGACCGGCGCCACGGCTTCCAGCTCCGCCGGCACATTATCCCGCTCCGCCTCGATGATCGGCTGGCAAACGGTGATCAGGGCGGCGACGCGTTCGGCGACGGCCTCCGCCAGGGCGGCCGAGAGGGGGTCATACGGCAGCGTCAGGTGGAGACGGGCCCAGCTGGCCGTCCACTCCTCCAGCTCCCACTCCGGGCCGAGCTCTGCGGCCACGGTCAGCATGTGCTCCGCCAGCCGCTCCGCCCAGCGGTACGAGAAGTCGCGCGGCCCCTCGAAGTGCAGGCCGATCTCGATGCGCTCTGTCTTGCGGGTCAGGCAGACCTCGTAGTGCACCTTCGGGGAGTGGAAGTGCACCTGGAACCAGATGAAACGCACGCGGGCCGTGCATTCCTCGCGCAGGCCGTGGGGCAGCATGGCCAGGGAGCGCTCCTGCAGCAGGTCCATGAAGTCGCGGACGCGCATGGCGTAAGACTAGCAAACTGACGAACGGCAAACCCGGCGCCTCATGGTTTGCCGGTCTGTGGCCGGCGCCGTTAATCGGGCTCTCACCGTTCGCGTGCTAAACTCTCATGTGAACCTGACCACCTGATTCTGGAAGACCCGCCGGGCGGGTCAGGAGGGCCGTATGGGCATCATCATCGCAATCGTCCTCATCGTTCTCGTTGTACTGGCCATCCTCTTCTTCGTCGGCATGTACAACGGGCTGGTGCGCGGGCGCAACCGCGTCAAAGAGGCCTGGTCCGGCATCGACGTGCAGCTCAAGCGGCGCGCCAGCCTCATCCCCAACCTGGTCGAGACCGTGAGGGGCTACGCCGAGCACGAGCGCGGGACGTTCGACGAAGTGACGCAGGCCCGCGCACAGCTGGAACGGGCTGGGACCCCGGCGGACGCCGCCGCGGCTAACAACATGCTGACCGGCGCCCTGCGTCACCTCTTCGCTGTCGCGGAGAACTACCCGCAGCTGCAGGCGGCGCAGAACTTCCGCGACTTGCAGGCCGAGCTCTCCGACATCGAGGAGAAGATCGCCTTCGCGCGGCAGTTCTACAACACCAACGTGCTGGACTACAACAACCGCATCGGCACCGTCCCGACGAGCATCGTCGCCGGCATGTTCGGCTTCACGCCGGAGCAGTTCTTCGAGGCGGAAGAGGCGGACCGCGAAGTGCCGCGCGTCGACTTCAGCCGGACGGCGGCGCCACCTACCGCGCCCACTGGCGGCGGCGAGGGCGGCGCGGCCGGCGGAACCCCGGCATCCAGCTAACGACCGCCCGCAATGGCTGAGATGGCTGAGGCCCCGCACGAGCGGGTCCTGATCTACGACCGCATAGGCGCCAACAAGCGGTCGACGTTCTTCCTGCTGCTGGGCTTCATCGTTTTCACGGCGCTCTTCGCGACGGCCGTCGCCACAATCGTCGCCTCCTACTCCGGCGTCAACGTTGCGAACGATCCCGGCACAGTGATCCGCGTCGCCGTGGCCTCCGTGCTGATCGCGACGGGCGTGGGCATCGTCATGTACTACATCTCGACGGCCGCTGTGCTGGCAATCACCGGCGGCCACGAGGTGACGAAGGAAGAGGAGCCCGACCTCTATCGCGTCGTCGAGAACCTGGCGATCGGCTCCGGCCTGCCGATGCCGCGCGTCTTCGTCGTCGAGGACGACGCGCCCAACGCCTTCGCCACGGGCCGCAACCCGCAGAACGCCGTCGTCGCCGCCACCCGCGGGCTGCTCAACAAGCTTGACCACAACGAGTTGGAAGCCGTGATGGCGCACGAGATGTCCCACGTGGGCAACTACGACACGCGGATGATGACGACGGTGGCTGTCGTCGTTGGCATCACGGCTGCCGCCGCCGACCTGCTGCTGCGCTTCACATGGTTCGGCGCCGGCGCGCGCTCCGGCAACCGCGACAAGGGCAACGACGGGCTGGGCGCGGTGCTGCTGGTCATCGCGATCATCTTCGTCGTCATCTCGCCGATCATCGCGGCGATCATGCGGATGGCGCTCAGCCGGCAGCGCGAGTACCTGGCGGACTCCTGCGGGGCGCTGCTCTCCCGCAACCCGGGGGCGTTGGCGGACGCGCTCGAGAAGATTTCGCAGGACCCGGTGCCGCTGCACGACGCCAACAAAGCGACGGCAGCCCTCTACATCGAGAACCCGCTGCGAGAGCACGACAGTTTCCTGAACAACCTCTTCGACACGCACCCGCCGGTGCAGGAGCGCATCAAGGTCCTGCGGGCGATGGGCTAGCCACGGATGCCGCCTGAGCTGCGCAAGGCCCGCCCGCAGGAGATAGAAGAGGTGCGCGCGCTCATTGTCGCCGAGAGTATGCCGGCGATCGAGCTGGAACGCTGGATCGAGGAGTTCTGGTTGCTCGACAATGGTGGCACGCTCGCCGGCTGTGCGGGGGTGGAGCAGTATGGCGAGGCGGCTGTCCTGCGCTCGGTGGCGGTGGCTGAGTCGCTGCGCGGGACGGGCCAGGGCGTGCGCCTGGTGCAG
Source organism: Dehalococcoidia bacterium (assembly GCA_035542855.1). Lineage (GTDB taxonomy): Bacteria > Chloroflexota > Dehalococcoidia > SM23-28-2 > RBG-16-64-32 > DATKKM01. Next base: position 1,640 of record DATKKM010000037.1, on the reverse strand, counting down.
CACTGCCTGGACTACGCGAAGGCGAACGGCGCGAAGCGGGTGTACTTGTTCACGATGACGGCGTCTGGCTTCTTCCCACGCTTCGGCTTCGAACCGTGCTCCCTGGAGGATTTCGAGCCGGCCGCGCGCGCAGCCTGGCAGTGGCGCGGCAACATGGAGCACGAGATGCTGCGCAAGATGCTGACCCCTATGCGGATGCAATTCGACTGAGAATGTGTGGTAGGGGCGAGCGGCGCTCGCCCGAGGGGCGGTAGTGGCGACCGCCAGCGGCCCCTATCCCATCTGTGATTGCGTCAGCCCGCCACCTCAACCCCTTCGCCATCGATCACCTCGCCGATCGCCCAGAGCGGGGCGTCGGCTTCGGCGAAGCGGGCCTGCAGCGCCGGTGCGGCGTCCGGCGGCGCGGCCATCAGCAGGCCGCCTGACGTCTGCGGGTCCCAGAGCAACTGCGTCATCGGCTCGCTGATGGCGGGATCGATGCGGACGCTGGGGGCGAAGTGCTCGCGGTTGCGCTGGGCGCCGCCCGTGGTAATGCCGCGCGCTGCGTAGTCCAGCGCACCGGGCAGCAGGGGCAGCGCCGGCGCTATGACGCGCAGCGCGGCGCCGCTGGCCCGGGCCATCTCGCAGCCGTGGCCCATCAGGCTGAAGCCGGTGACATCGGTCATGGCGTGCACCCCGGACTTGCGGGCGATCTCCGAGGCCTGGCGGCTAAGGCGGGTCATGCTGGCGACGGCGGCGGTGAGGTGGTCCGCCGAGGCCTCGTCGCGCATAGCGGCGGTGGCGACGATTCCGGTGCCCAACGGCTTCGTGAGGAAAAGCACATCGCCGGGCCGCGCGCCGCTCTTGGTCAGGATACGCTCCGGGTGGACGACGCCGAGCACGCAGAGGCCGTACTTCGGCTCGGCGTCGCGGATGGTGTGGCCGCCGGCGATGATCGCCCCTGCCTCTGCCACCTTGTCCGCGCCTCCGCGCAGTATGCGGGCCACCGTGTCCACCGGCAGGTCGTCCGGGAACGCCGAGACGTTGAGCGCCAGGAGCACGTCGGCGCCCATGGCGTAGACGTCGCTCAAGGCGTTGGCGGCGGCGATCGCCCCGTAGTCGTACGGGTCGTCGACGAGCGGGCCGAAGAAGTCGACGGTGGCGACGATCGCCTGCTCGTCGTTCAGGCGGTAGACAGCGGCGTCGTCCGGTGCCTCGAGGCCGACGAGCAGCTCCGGCGCGCCGGCGCGCAGGTCCGGGAAGCGGGCCAGCACGTCGGAGAGCAGGGCCGCGCCGGCCTTCCCGGCGCAGCCGGCGCAGGAGGCGAGGGCGGTCAGGCGGGGCGAGCTCGTGGCCATGCGTTGAGTATACGGCGATGGCGTTCCACGCCCGTGTGCGATTATTTTGGGGTAATGCCGGTCATGCGTACGTGTGTGCTTGCCCTCGCCGCGCTGCTCCTCGCTGCCTGCGCCAGCGGCCGCGATGAGAGTTCGCCGACGCCGACGCGGCCGCCGGTACTGGCCGGCGGTCCCGCTAGCCCGCAGGCGACGCCGGACGCAACCGCCTCACCCACCGGCTCGCCCTCGCCGGCGCCGACGCCGCAACTGGTATCGCTGGACTGGCTGGCGGGGGACCTCAGCGTGCCGGGGCTGGACGCCGCG
>DATKKM010000036.1:0-15019 GCA_035542855.1 Dehalococcoidia bacterium | reverse complement strand
GGACAACCCGAAGCACATCGCTTTCGTGCAGCAGCAGGGCGCCCGCTGCCAGTACGTCACCTCCGTCTGCACCGGTGCGCTCGTCCTGCACAAGGCCGGTTTCCTCAACGGCCGCCGCGCCACCACCCACTGGAGCGCGCTCGACACCCTGCGCGGCCTCGGCGGCGGCACCACCGTCGTCGACGATGAGCGTTGGGTGCATGACGGCAACGTGATCTCGGCGGCCGGAGTCTCGGCCGGGATCGACATGGCGCTTTACCTGATCAGCCTCCTGCGCGGTCCGCAGACTGCGAAAAACGTCCAGCACATGATGGAGTACTACCCCAGGCCGCCCGTCTTCGATGAGGTGCCGGCATGACGTTCTCGATCGTCGCGCGGGATGCGCAGACCGGCTGGCTCGGTGTCGGCACGTCCAGCAAGGCGTTGAGCGCCGGCGGCATCGTCCCCTTCATCCAGCTCGGCGTTGGCGCCATCGCCAGCCAGGCATTCTCAAACCCCTACCTCGGCATCGACGGCCTGCGCCTGCTCGCCGACGGCCTGCCCGCCGAGCGCGTCGTCGAGCGCGTCATCGAAGGCGACCCCGGCCGCGATTTGCGCCAGCTCGCCATCGTCGACCACGAGGGGCGGGTCGCCGCTCACACCGGGGAGCGATGCATCCCCTGGGCCGGGCACATCCTGGGCGGTGGCTACGTCTGCCTGGGCAACATCCTCGTTGGGGAAGAGGTCCCGAAGGCCATGGCCGCCGCCTATGAGCGCAGCGCCGGCGAGCCACTCTACGAGCGCCTGATGCAGGCGCTGGAGGCGGGGCAGGAGGCCGGCGGCGACCGCCGCGGCCGGCAGGCGGCCGGCATCCGCGTCATCGCCGGTGAAGAATATCCGTGGTGCGACATCCGCGTCGACGATCACCCCGATCCAGTGCCTGAGCTGCGCCGCGTGCTGGAAGTGTACAAGGCGGAAGAGGTACCTTTCCTGCAGGCGAATCCCCGCCGCGACGACTTCACGCCGCACTGGGACGCCGTCCTGCAGGTACGAGACATAATCGAACGAGACCTGGACGAGAAGCAGGCCGCGCACGCGGCGAAGGAGAGCTAGTGACGTTCTCGATTGTCGCACGCGACTCGCAGAGCGGCTGGCTGGGCATGGCGACTGCGAGCAAGGCGCTGGCCGCCGGCGCCACGGGTCAGTGCATGAAGCTGGGTGTCGGCGTAATCGCGAGCCAGGCGTTCGCGAACCGGTACCTGGCGATCGACGGGCTGCGGCTAGTTGAGGACGGATTGCCGCCCGAGCGTGTCGTGGAGCGTGTCATCGCCAGCGATGCGGGGCGAGACCTGCGGCAGGTCGGCGTTGTTGACCACGAGGGGCGCGTCGCCGCTTACACCGGGGGAAAATGCATCCCATGGGCCGGGCACCTGATGGGACCAGGCTACGTCTGCCTGGGCAACATCCTCGTTAGCGAAGGCGTGGTCAAAGCTATGGCGTCCGCCTTTGAGCGGAGTCGCGGCGAGCCATTGTACGAGCGCCTGATGCTGGCCCTGGAAGCGGGCCAGGAAGCAGGCGGCGACCGGCGCGGACGGCAGGGGGCCGGCATACAGGTGCTGGCGGGGGAAGAGTACGCGCTGTGTGACCTGCGCGTGGACGACCACGCGAACCCGGTGTCGGAGCTGAGGCGTGTGCTGGAAGTGTTCAGGACAGAACAGCTGCCCTATGCAATGGCTGCCCCACGCCGCGACGACTTCACCCCGCAGTGGGACGCTGTCCTGCAAGTGAGAGACATAATCGAACGAGACCTGGACGAGAAGCAGGCCGCGCAGGCGGCGAAGGAGAGCTAATGGCCAACCCAACACCCACGATTGAGCACGACGTCAAGGACCTGGGCCTGGCGGAGGAGGGCGTCAACCGCATCGAATGGGCGGCGCGTGAGATGCCCGTCATCCGCATGATCAAGGAGCACTTCGAGCGCGAGAAACCGCTCAAAGGCCTGCGCGCGGCGGCCTGTCTCCACGTCACCACGGAGACGGCGAACCTGATGCTCGCGCTCCGGGCCGGCGGCGCTGACGTAGCGCTTTGTGCCAGCAACCCGCTGTCCACCCAGGATGACGTGGCGGCCGCCCTGGTGGCCCGCTACGGCATCCCCGTCTTCGCCATCCGCGGCGAGGACGACGCCACGTACTACCAGCACATCCACTCGGCGCTGAAGGGCAACCCCCAGGTGACGATGGACGACGGCGCCGACCTCGTCGCCGTACTGCACAAGGAGCGGCGCGAAGTCCTGCCCCAGATCATCGGCGGCACGGAGGAGACGACGACCGGCGTCATCCGCCTGAAGGCGATGGCGCGGGACGGCGCGCTCGGCTACCCGATCATCGCCGTCAACGAGGCCTACACCAAGCACATGTTCGACAACCGCTACGGCACCGGCCAGAGCACGCTGGACGGCATCACCCGCGCCACCAACATCCTCTGGGCGGGCAAGAATGTCGTCGTCGCCGGCTACGGCTGGTGCGGCAAGGGCGTCGCCATGCGCGCCCGCGGCCTCGGCGCCAAGACGATCGTGACGGAGATCGACCCGCTGCGCGCCCTCGAGGCGTGCATGGACGGCCACCAGGTGATGCCAATGGACGAGGCCGCGAAGATCGGCGATCTCTTCATCACGCTCACCGGCGACAGCGGCGTCCTGGACCGGCAGCACTTCGCGACGATGAAGGACGGCGCCATCCTCGCTAACAGCGGCCACTTCAACGTCGAGATCAACATCGCCGTCCTGCAGGAGATGAGCGAATCCCGCCGCCGCGTCCGCGAGAGCGTAGAGGAGTTCGCGCTGATGGACGGCCGCAAGCTGTTCCTGCTCGGCGAGGGCCGCCTGATCAACCTCGCCGCCGCCGAAGGTCACCCCGCCAGCGTGATGGACATGTCGTTCGCCAACCAGGCCCTCTGCGTGGAGCATATCGCCCGCCAGGAGAACCGCCTGCCGGTGGACGTGCACGTCGTCCCCCCGGACATCGACAAGGAAGTCGCCCGCCTGAAGCTGGAAACAATGGGCATCCGGATCGATGAGCTGACGGAGGAACAGCAGCGCTACCTGACGAGCTGGGAATCGGGTACCTAGGAGAGATTGGAGATTAGAGGTTAGAGATTGGAGACTGGGCGCCTACCTCGCTCACGCGCTGGGCTCGTCCAACGAACTGCTTGTGCACCTGCGCGCCGGGAGAGAACTCGGCTACGCTGACGAATCGGAGTATCGAGACTTGCGCGATCGCTATGAGATTGTTAGCCGTCAACTGAACAAACTAATCCAGAACTGGAGATGAACGGGTGATCCAACCTCCAATCTCCAACATCTGCCATCCATACAGGAGGACACCATGACCATGACCTTCATGAGCAGCCCATCCCTCCTCGTCACGTCTGAGAGCGTGACGGAGGGCCATCCTGACAAGGTCTGCGACCAGATCGCCGACGCGATCCTGGACGACATCATCGCCCACGACCCCGAGGCCCACTGCGCCTGCGAGGTCGTGGCCACGACCGGCCTCGTCCTCGTCATGGGCGAGATCACGACTGACCACTACGTCGACTGCAGCGGCATCGCCCGCCAGGTCATCCGCGACATCGGCTACAACAAGCCGGAGTACGGCTTCGACAGCGAGAGCTGCGGCGTCATCGTCTCCGTCAAGGAGCAGTCGCCGGAGATCAACGCGGCCGTCGGTGAGGACGAAGGCGCCGGTGACCAGGGCATCATGCTCGGGTTCGCCTGCAACGAGACGCCGGAGCTGATGCCGCTGCCGATCAGCCTGGCCCACAAGCTCTGCAAGCAGTTGGCCAAGGTGCGTAAGGACGGCACGTTGGCCTACCTGCGCCCGGACGGCAAGTCCCAGGTCACCATCGAGTACGCGTTCGGCAAGCCGAAGCGGGCGCACGCCGTCGTCATCGCCGCCCAGCACGACTCCGGCATCTCCGGCAAGCAGCTCTGGGACGACATCAACAAGCACGTCATCCAGCCGATCATGGGCGACTGGCTCGACAAGAACACCGAGATCCATGTCAACCGCAGCGGCTCCTTCATCCTCGGCGGGCCGGCGGCGGACTCCGGCCTCTCCGGCCGCAAGAACATCGTCGACACGTACGGTGGCGTCGGCCGGCACGGCGGCGGCTCCTACTCAGGCAAGGACCCCTCCAAGGTCGACCGGTCTGCCTCGTACGCCGCGCGCTGGGTGGCGAAGAACCTCGTCGCCGCTGGTCTCGCCGACCGGGCCGAGGTCGAGCTGTCCTACGCTATCGGTCACCCGCAGCCCATCGGCGTTTCCGTGGAGACGTTCGGCACCCACAAGATCGACGTGATGGCGATCCAGAAGCTGGTGCGGGAGCACTTCGATCTCAGCCCCAAGGGGATCATCCGGGACCTCCGCCTGCGCCGCCCGATCTACCGCGCGACCGCGTCCTACGGGCACATGGGCCGCACGGATATCGACGCTCCGTGGGAGGAGACGAACAAGGCGGACGAGCTGCGCAAGGCTGCGGCGGGGCTGGAGAAGGTGAAGAGCGCAGAGACCCAGCCCGCCTAGCGTGTACGCACTCATCATCGCCGGCGGCGAAGGCGAGCGGCTGCGCCCGCATACGCACGACCGGCCCAAGAACATGGTGCCGGTCGCGGGCAAGCCGATCGTCGACCGCCAGCTGGACTGGCTGAAGGCCGGCGGCGTCACAGACGTCGCGATGCTCTGCCGGTACAAGGCGGATGTGCTGGAGCGGCACCTCGGTGACGGCTCGCGCCACGGACTGCGGGTTCAGTATTCGATCGAAGCGGAGCCGCTCGGCAGAGGGGGCGCGCTCAAGCAGGGCTTCCCGCTTGTGCCTGCCTCCGAGGAGTTCGTGATCGCCTGCAACAGCGACATCCTCACCGACCAGGGTCTGGACGAGCTCGTCGCCTTCCACCGCGAGACTGGCGCCGCGGCCACCGTCATGCTGACGCCGCTGCACAGCCCGTACGGCGTCGTCGATGTCCGCGATGACGGCCGCATCGACTCTTTCCGCGAGAAGCCGGTGCTGCCGTACTGGATCAACGCCGGCATCTACGTGCTCTCCCGCGAGTTCTTCGCGCTCCTCCCGGACAAGGGCGACCATGAGACGACGACGTTCCCGCAGCTGGCGTCAGAAGGGCGGCTCTTCGGTTACAAGAGCATCGCCTACTGGCGGGCCATCGATTCAGTGAAGGACCTGACGGAGGCAGAGAAGGAGCTGGCGGGCAGCGCGTAACGATGTGCTTGCCGCACCAGGTATCGCCCCTCGCCCGCAAGGGCGGGAGAGGGGAAGGGGGTGAGGGAATTCGGCGCTGGCCCCCGCCTGCGTTGGCCCGTACCATAGACCCAACGTGAGCGGGCACCCCATCAAGTTCGGCACCGACGGCTGGCGCGCCATCATCGCCGAAGACTATACGTTCGACAACGTGCGCGCCTGCGCGCAGGGCGCCGCGCAGTACTTCAAGAGCACCGGCGGCGCCGATGGCGGGATCGTCGTCGGCTACGACACGCGCTTCGAGTCGGACGCCTTCGCCGCGGCCGTCGCGGAGGTGCTCGCCGCGAACGGCGTCCGCGTCTTCCTCTGCGATTCGCCGGCGCCGACGCCGGTCATCGGCTACTCGATCCTCACCCACAAGGCCGCCGGGTCCGTGGTCATCACTTCGAGCCACAATCCGGCCGCCTACAACGGCTTCAAGCTGCGCACGGGCAACGGCGCATCGGCTCCTCCGGAGATCCTGGCGCAGGTCGAGGCGATGATTGGCGAGGCGTACGGCCGGGCGACGCCGCGCATGTCCCTCGCGGAAGCGATCGGCAAGGGCCTCGTCCAGACGTTCGACCCGAAGCCGGCGTACCTCCAGCACATCCGCGCGCTGACCCCGGACGTCGGCAAGGGCGGCCTGCGCGTGCTGGCCGACCCGATGTACGGCGCGGGCGCAGGCTACATCCGCGACGTCCTCGCCGGCTCCACACACCAGGTGCACGAGATCCGCGGCGAGGTGAACCCGGCTTTCCCCGGCATGCACAACCCGGAGCCGATCCCGCGCAACCTCGACGCGACTGTGGCCGCCGTACGCGAGTTCAAGGCGGACGTCGCCCTTTGCACGGACGGAGACGCCGACCGCATCGGCGTCTTGAACGGCAACGGCGAGTTCGTCAACCAGCTCGAGACCTACGCGCTGCTCGCCTACTACCTGCTGGAGGTGCGCGGCGAGCGCGGCCCGATGGTGAAGTCGGTGACGACGACGAGCATGATCTGGCGCCTCGGCGAGCTGTACGGCGTCCCCGTCTACGAGACGCCGGTCGGCTTCAAGTACCTCGGCGCGAAGATGATCGAGACGGACGCCATCATCGCCGGCGAGGAGTCCGGCGGCTTTGCCTTCCGCGGCCACCTGCCGGAGCGCGACGGCGTGCTCTCCGGGCTCTACATCCTGGACCTGATGGCGCGTCGCGGCAAAAGCCTGCCCGCCCTTATCGAGGAGCTGTTCGCCAGGGTCGGCCCGCACTACTACGACCGCATCGACATCAGCCTCGACCCCGCCGGCCGCGACCGCATCGCCGCGCTGCTGCCGTCGCTCCGGCCTAAGGAGATCGCCGGCCTCAGGGTCGAAGGCATCGACACCACAGACGGCCTGCGCTTCCTGCTGGACGGCGGCGCCTGGGCGCTCATCCGCCTTTCCGGCACCGAGCCGCTCATGCGCATCTACACGGAGGTCCACGACAGGACGAAAGTCCAGACGGTCCTCCATGCGGTCCGGGAGCTTACGGGCGCTTGAGCAAGTCCCCGCTGGACGATCCCGCCGCCCTGAAGAGGCTCGACCCCGGCGGCATGCTGGCGGCGCTGCGGGAGCTGCCGCAACAGTGCGCGGACGCCTGGGCGCTGGCGAAGGGCCTGGAGCTGCCCGGCATGTACCGCAACATCGATCGCATCGTCGTCCTCGGCATGGGCGGCTCCGCCATCGCGGGCGACCTCTGGCGCGCATTGCTGGCCCGCGAGTGCGCTGTGCCCGTCTTCAACGTCCGCGCCTATGACCTGCCGCCCTTCGTCGATGAGCGCACGCTCGTCATCGCCTCGAGTTTCAGCGGCGACACGGAGGAGGTGCTCTCCGCCTTCGAGCAGGCGCTCGCCGTCCCGGCCCCGAAGATCGCGATCACAGGCGGAGGCCAGCTATTGACCACCGCCCGCGCCAACGGTGTCCCTGCTTTCACCTTCGACTACAAGGGCGAGCCGCGTTCCGCCATCGGCTGGAGCCTGATGCCGCTGCTGGGTATCGCCGAGTCGCTGCGCCTGATGCAGGGCGTCGGCAAGGACGTCGAAGAAACGGTCAAGACGCTGCGCACAATGCTGGCGGAGATCGGCGATGACGCGCCGGCGGCGAAGAACCCCGCCAAGCAGATGGCCGCCGCCCTGCACGACAGGCTGCCGGTCGTTTACGGCGCGGGCCCGCTGATCGAGGTGGCGAGGCGCTGGAAGACGCAGCTCAACGAGTCCGGCAAGACCTGGGCGTTCTTCGAAGAGCTGCCGGAGATCCATCACAATGCGATCATCGGATACAGCCTGCCGAAGGCGATCGCCGCCGCCGCCGCCGTCGTCTTCCTGGAGTCAGACAAGCTCGACCACCCGCGCGTGACCCTGCGATACGAGTACACGAAGCGCCTCCTGAAGGACGCGAACGTTGCCACCCTCGAAGCGAAAGGCCGCGGCCGCAGTGACCTCGCGCAGGTGATGTCGCTGGTGCTATTCGGTGACTACGTGAGCACGTACCTGGCGTTCCTTTACGGCGTAGACCCCACGCCAACCACGGTGATCGACGAGCTCAAGGCCTGGCTGAAGAGTCGGCCGTAGGCCGGGGGTTTTTCCACATCCGGGGCCGCGCTACACTGAACTCACCATGTCCCCCGCCAAACGCATCGAGCTTTACGACACCACCCTCCGCGATGGCACGCAGATGGAGGGCATCAGCCTGTCCGTGGAGGACAAGCTCAAGATCGCCCGCAAGCTGGATGAGCTCGGCGTGCACTACATCGAAGGCGGCTGGCCCGGCTCCAACCCCAAGGACGCCGAGTTCTTCGCCCGGGCCGGGCACCTGCGCCTGCGCAGCGCCAAGATCGCCGCGTTCGGCTCCACCCGGCGCGCGGGCGGCGCGGCGGACTCCGACCCCAACCTGAAGGCGCTGGTCGAGGCACGTACGCCCGTTGTCACCATCGTCGGCAAGGCCAGCGACCAGCAGGTGCTCAAGATCCTCGAGACCACCCTCGAAGAGAACCTGGCCATGCTGGCCGATTCCGTGCGCTTCCTGAAGAGCAAGGGCCTGGCCGTCTTCTTCGACGCAGAGCACTTCTTCGACGGCTTCGCCTCGGACAGCCAGTACTCGCTCCAGTGCCTCAAGACCGCCGCCGACGCCGGCGCCGACTGCGTCGTCCTCTGCGATACCAACGGCGGCACCGTGCCCTCTGTCTTCGCGGACGTTGTGCGCGCCGCCGTCGAGGCCGTGAAGTGCGATGTCGGCGTTCACGCGCACAACGGCGCCGACGTCGCGGTGGCTAACTCGCTGGCGGGTCTGCAGGCGGGCGCGACACAGGTGCAGGCGGCGGCCAACGGCTACGGCGACATGTGCGGCAACGCCAACATGTTCAGTGTCATCGCCAACCTCAAGCTCAAGCTCGGACTGGATATCGTCAGCAACGAGCAGCTCACGCACCTCACCGAGGTATCCCACTACATCAGCGAGATCGCCAACATCGCGCCGTTCCACCGCCAGCCGTACGTCGGCTCGGCCTCGTTCGCGCACAAGGCCGGCCTGCATGTGGCCGCCGTGACCAAGCAGCCGTGGTCGTACCAGCACGTCGATCCTGCGCTCGTCGGCAACGATACGCACATCATCGTCTCGGAGCTGGCCGGCCGGCACAGCATCACCGCCAAGCTGGAGGAGCAGGGGTTGCAGCTAGACCTCTCGAAGGAAGAGGTGCGGGAGCTACTGGACCGCGTCAAGCTGATGGAGGCGAAGGGCTTCCAGTACGAAGGCGCGGAGGCCTCCTTCCAGCTCCTCGTCCGCCGCAGCCGCCCTGGCTACCGGTCGCCGTTCGAGCTCGAAGACTTCATGATCGTCGAACGGCGCCACCACCTGGCGACCGGCGAAGGCGACCGCGAGATGCTGTCCGAGGCGATGGTCAAGGTGCGCGTGGGGGAGCAGCTGTTCATCACCGCGGACGAGGGCAACGGGCCTGTCAACGCACTGGACGGCGCGCTCCGCAAGGCGTTGGCGCAATTCTATCCCGACATCCGCTCCATCCACCTCGTCGACTACAAGGTGCGCATCATCGACTCGGAGGCCGGCACGGCGGCGAAGGTGCGCGTGCTCATCGAATCGACGGACGGCGAGGAGACGTGGACCACCGTCGGCTCCTCCAGCGACGTCATCGAGGCGTCGTGGCTCGCCCTCGCGGACAGCCTGGAGTACTGGCTCTGGCGCCGCCGGCCGGCCGCGGCAGGTTGAGCGCGCGGCGCAACCAGACCGGGCGCTCGCTCGTTCTACTCTGACGTATGAACTGGCTCGACATCGTCGTCATCACCATCGTCGTCTCCTTCACGTTGGCCGCGTACTCCGCCGGCCTGATCCGCGAGGTGGTCACGCTCTTCGCTGTCGTCATCGGCATCTTCGTGGCCGGCGCGCTCTACTCCCGGCTGGCCCGCGACGTGCTCGTCTTCATCGATGATGAGGACGCGGCGGAGGCGGTCGCCTACCTGATGCTGTTCGGGGCCGTGTACCTGTTCGGGCAGATCGGGGCGTATGTGCTGAAAACCGGGGCCGCGCTGCTGATGCTGGGGCCGCTGGACCACATGGGCGGCGCCTTGTTCGGCTTCGTGAAGGGCGTGCTCATCGTGCAGACGCTGCTCGTCATCTTCACCGCCTACCCGAGCCTGCACCTGGACGACGCCGTGGCGGACTCGGAGGTGGCACGCCGTATCGTGGACGACTACGGGATCGTGCGGCACATCGTGCCGGGCAACATCCGCGACCGCTTCCACGACATCCTGCACCCGGTTGGGCCTTTGTAACCGGTCAAATACACAGGATTGCGGCGTTTAGAACACCTCTGCTAGTATGACTTTTGGGTGGTGATGCACATTGGGGCCGCGTCTACCGGTGTTGGTGCTCAATCAAAACTACGAACCGTTGAACGTATGCAACGTTCGCCGTGCCTTTGTGCTCATCGACCGCGGCAAAGCTGAGATCATCGAAAACGGCCGCGGCTACCTGCACAGTCCCACCGCCAAGTACGAGATGCCCTCCGTCATCCGGCTGATCTACCTGATCCGCCGCCCGCGTCCGCAGGGCCGTCTGACCCGCCGCGATATCTTCCTGCGTGACGGCTTCTCCTGCCAGTACTGCGGCAAGGAAACGAAGGACCTGACGCTGGACCACGTGATGCCGCGCCACCGCGGCGGCGGCCACAGCTGGGAGAACATCGTCGCCGCCTGCAAGCACTGCAACCACCGCAAGGCCGGCCAAACTCCGGAAGAGGCCCGCATGAACCTGCGCCGCGAGCCCTACCGCCCGACGTACAGCTACTTCCGCACCTTCTACCACTACCTCGAATCGAACGAGGGGTGGCGGAAGTTCATCCCCGGTAGCGTCGAGGCCGGCGTCGGCTTCGCCTAGCCGCGCCTCACTCACGCCCCAGCAAGAGAGCAATTGAGCATGGAAGCATCACCGTGTGATGGTTTGCTTCCCGGAGTGTGATGCTCACATGCTCGCATGTTCCGATGCTCCCCGGGGCGGGGCGGTCGGGACAGGCGTCTACTCCTGGCACCCCCGGCAGAAGTTCGTCTCGCGGCCGCCGGACGTGATCGAGGAGATGCGGTGGCCGTCGCGAGGGCAGACGGCGTCCTCCGGGCGGGCGTGCACTCGCAGGTGGTCCCGGTACATCTTTTGCGGCAGGCCCTTCTTTTCCATCAGCTCGGTGACGATCGGCGTCGCCCACTCCATCACCCTCACGATCGAGCGGTACAGCTCGCGCAGGCCCTCTTCGCTGATATCGGTGCGCTTGCGGAACGGGTGCAGCTTCGCTTCCCACAGCACCTCGTCGGCGTAGGCGTTGCCGATGCCGGCGACGATGCGCTCGTTCGTGATGATGTTCTTGATCATGCCGCGGCCGCTCATCATCCGCGCCAGGAAGCCGTCCTCGTCCAGCTCCTTCATCACGTCCGGGCCCATCTCCGTCCAGCGTGGCAGCTTCTCCCCGAACTCCTCCTCCCGCGCGACGAACGTGCGGCCCATGCGCATCTCGTCGAAGTAGCGCAGCTGCATGCCGTTGTCCAGCGTCAGCAGCCAGCCGGTCTTGGAGCGCACCTTCGTCTTTGGCTCCACGTACTGGTAGCGGCCGGTCAGCATGGCGTGCACCGCGATGTAGTCGCCGCCGATGAGCGGGAAGAAGAGCATCTTGGCGTGCCGGTAAACCTGGCCGAACGTCTGGCCGGGCAGGCGCTGCTCCCAGCGGTCCGGCTGCTCGCGCACGAGCCACGGGATGGGCCCCCGCTCCGCCGCCTCGATCTTCAGTCCGGGCAGGCGCTTGTTGAAGTACGCTGCGTACCCCTCCAGGTCGGGTATCTCAGGCATGCCAACAGTCTACTCGCCGCGGTAGCGGGGGTAGGAACCGAGCACCCGGAAGAAGGAGCAGCTCTTTTCGACGATGGCCAGCGCCTCCGCCAGCGGAGGGTCGGTGCGGTGGCCTGCCAGGTCTACCAGGAAGATGTACGTGCCCAGGCGCTCCTTGCTCGGCCGCGACTCGATCTTCGAAAGGTTGATGTTGCGCGCGCCAAACTCGTTGAGCGAGCCCACGAGCTGCCCCGGCCTGTCCTCCGACGCGTAGGCGAAGGCGATCGACGTCTTGTCGTCGCCGGTACGGGCGTGGTCCTCGCGTCCGATCACCACGAAGCGCGTGTGGTTCGGGCTGCGGTCCTGGAGGCCGCTGGCCAGCACGTTCGCCCGGTAGATCTCGCCCGCCCGCCGGTTGCCGATCGCCGCCGCGTCGTCGCGCTTCATCACCTCTTCCACCGCCGCCGCCGTCGAAAGCGCCGCCTCGATCCGGGCGTTCGGGAAGTTGCGATCGATGTAGCCGCGGCACTGCGCGAAGACCGTCGGGATCGACTTGATCACCTTGACCGCGTCCAGTTGCACGCCCGGCCTGGCGAGCAGGTAGTGCTCGATCAAGAGCACCAGCTCGTCGCGGATGAAGTGCGGCTCCGGCGTGTGGATCAGGAAGTCCAGCGTCTCACCGATGGCGCCGTCCAGGCTGTTCTCCACCGGCAGGATGGCCTCGTCCGCCGCGCCGGATGAGATCGCGAGCGCGGTGCCGGTGATGGTCGGGAAGGGGATCAGCTGGTACCCGCCGCCGTGGAGGCCGCTGTACTTGATCGCGGCCTCCTCCGTGTTGGTGCCCGGCGGGCCGAAGTATGCCAGGCGGATCGTCATGGCGGCCTACGGCTTGGTGAGGGCCGTGCGCAGCGCCTCTTCGTTCTCGGAGCTGGTGACCACCACCACCTCGTCCTCGGCCTGGATCACCGTGTCGGACGTCGTGGCCCGCGGCGTCCCGTCCTTGCCCACGACCAGCACGATCAGCGAGCCGTGCGGCATCAGCAGCTCCTTGATGGACTTGCCGATGACGCTGGATTCGGCCGGCATCTTCAGCCCCACGATCTCCAGGCCGCTCTTCAGCTGCAGGATCGGGATGGTGCCGTGCGTCGGCAGCTCCTGCTCGATCTGGGCGAGGATGGCGGCCGTCGCCGAGACGGTAGAGTCGATGCCCAGCTTCTTGAAGATCGTCTGGTTCTTCGGGTTGTTGAGGCGGGCGACGGTGCGCGGCACGCCGAACTTGGCCTTGGCCATCTGGCAGGAGACCAGGTTGTCCTCGTCGTCCCCGGTCACCGCGCAGACCATGTCCGCGCGGCCGAAGCCCGCGATCTCCGCCGTCGCGGCCTCGCAGCCATCGCCGCGCAGGACGATATCGCCCAGCTCCTCGGCGATGCGTTCGCACTTGGCGCCGTCCTGTTCGATGACCAGCACCTCGTGGTTCTCAGCCAAAAGCTCTTTCGCCAGGTAGTAGCCCACCTTGCCGCCGCCCACGACTATGACGTACATCAGGCCTCGCTCCCGATGCCGGCCGCGGCGTGCTTCTGGTAGAGCATGTCTTTGAGCATGTTGGCCCCGACGATTGTCGGGCTGATAGTCTCGATGCCGAGCTCGTGGTACATCGCCTCGCGGATCGGGTCGTAGATGCGGCAGAGGGCGCGCTCCACGCCGAAAATGTGCTTGGCGATCTGCGTGGCCATCACGTTGCGGTTATCGCCCTGCGTCACGGCGAAAAAGGCGTCCGCTTCCGCCAGCCCGACGCGGGCCAGCACGTCCTGGTCGATCCCGTTGCCGACGTGCCGCTTCCCCTTGAAGTCCGCCGGCAGGCGCCGGAACGCCTCCTGCCGGATGTCGATCACGGTCACGTCGTGCCCGTCATCCGCCAGCATGGCGGCCAGGGTGGAGCCCACGCGGCCGCATCCCATGATCACTACCTTCATCGCTACTCCTGTGCTGCAGCTCTTAGGATAACCACCTGGCACGGCGCGTGCTGCATCACGTACGTGGCCGTGCGCCCCAGCTCGAACTCCCCCAGTGGCCGCTCGTAGCCGACACCGAAGATGATAGCGCTGACTTGACGTTCAATCGCCTCGTCGACGATGGCGTGGCCGGCGTCGCGGGCCTGCAGGATTTCGCCCTCAACCCTGCCGTCAAGGTCGTTCACTATCTGTTCGGCGCGCTGCAGCACCTCTTCGGCCTTCTGGGCCTGGTCAGGCATTTCCGCGTCCAGGGCCAGCGTCCGCGCCACTTCGATGACGTAAACGGCGAATATCTTGCCCTTGTTGCGCTTGGTGAGGCCGCAGGCCAGGGACAGCGCCTCGTAGCCGGGGGCCGAGCCGCTTACCGGCACCAATACGTCCTTTAGGCGCTGTGAGAAGAGTTCCAACTTGCCCCGTTCTATAGTCGAACCCTGCAATTATAGATAGGCCTCCCGCGCCGGAGCAAACGGGAAACGGAGCGCACCCTGCGGCAGCGTGGCCCGCCTCAGACGTCCGCCAGGTGCAGGATGCTTGGCCGCACGCGCCCGTTCTCATCGATGTCGAGGAAGCCCACGGTGCCCAGGCGTGTGTTGGCGTGGTCCGGGAACGTGGGGCTGCCGGGGTTCACGATGAGCACGCCTTTCACCGTTGTCACCTCCGCGTGGTGCGTGCTCCCCCGCACGACGACGTTGACCGGCTCCCGGAAGTAGTGCTGCATCTGGCTGCCCATCGTCCGCAGCGGCGGCGCTTCCGGCAACTGGAAGTCGTGCACCAGGCCGATGCGCAGCCGGCGCCCGCCGCCCGCGTCCAGCGCCAGCACTTTCGATTCCGAGAGGCGCGGGTCCGTAGGCGCGATGGAGCGCTCCCAGCCGGTGTAGTCGCCGTTGCCCTGCACCGCCATCACCGGTGCCACGGCCTCCAGCCAGTCGATGACGTCCGGGACCATGAGGTCGCCGCCGTGCATGATTAGGTCAACGCCGCGGAAGGCCTCGAAGACCTGCGGCCATAGCTCCTTGCGGGCGACGGGTATATGCGTGTCCGAGATGAGGGCGATGCGCACGCTCACATGCTACCGGAGCGCTATCTGAGCTGCGAGCCGATCTCCGCGCAGCCGGTGGGCTGCGGCATTGCCGTCGCAGTTGCCGCCCCCCAGTACGCTTGCGGGCCCGTTGTCGCGCGTTCTCGGTCAACTTATACTGAAATCACCCCCACCGCTCCCGGCGGCGTTGCACCTATCGAAGGAGACTCCCATGGCCATCGAGGCAAAAACCGGCACTGATACCGTCAAGCGCGGCCTGGCGCAGATGCTCAAGGGCGGCGTCATCATGGACGTCGTTACCCCGGAGCACGCCGAAATCGCCCAGGAAGCCGGCGCCTGCGCCGTCATGGCCCT
>DATKKM010000035.1:0-15804 GCA_035542855.1 Dehalococcoidia bacterium | reverse complement strand
ACCGACTTGGCGAGGGAGGAGTCTGCGTAGCCCTCACGCTCAAGCCAGAGGAGGAATGTCTTCAGCGTCCGCGCGTAGGCGTGGAGGGTGAACTGCTTGAACTCCCGCTTGCGCACTTCCCGTAAGTACTTTCGGACAGCGTCAGCTTCTAGGTCGCCGACTACGGCGTCCTTGCCGACGAAGGCGACGAAGCGGTCCAGCATGTCGCTGTACCAGCGGATCGTCTTGCGGGAATGGTTCTTGTCCTCGTGGTGGAGGAGATATTCGCGGACGGCGTTCTCCAGGAGAACGTCCCTTTTCTTCACTTCTTGCCACCTCTTTCGGGTTGTTCTCGAAGGCATCATCGGATCCTTTCCGTCCGGAGGCGGTAGCCTGCCGGACAACAAAATGGCCCTATTCTTCCGAGAAGTAGGGCCCTAAGCCTCCGAAAACGAGGTGGTCTATTCAGTTGCCTCTGAGGCCGAAATCGTATCTGGAGCGGGAGACGGGGCTCGAACCCGCGACCCTCTGCTTGGGAAGCAGATGCTCTACCACTGAGCTACTCCCGCTCGCCACGCTATCTTAGCAGATAGGCACGTGCTCACCACGTCGCGCGTGGGCGCGGCAGCGGATATGCTTTCCCCATGCGACTTGCGGTACTGGCGATGGCCGGCGCGCTCCTGCTGGCGGCGTGCGGGGGCGGCGGCAGCTCCGTCCCGGACGACCTGAAGAGCGTCTGCACGCAGGGGGCCAGCGCGGCCGCGGAGACGATCAAGGTCAGCAGCCCAGAGAGCGGCGCCGAAGTGAGGAGCCCGCTGCAGGTCAGCGGAACCGTCAACGTGTCCCAGGCGCAGTTCTTCTTCGCCATCGTCGGCAGTGACGGCACACACATCTCGGACTATCCGGGGCACGCCAGCGCCACGGGCACGCCCGTACCCTTCCAGGAGTCGGTGCCGTTTGGCGTAGAGGAGAAGACACAAGCATGTCTCTGGGTTTCGCAGGCCAACGAGACCGACCCCGCGGACGCAATACGCATACCGATCACCTTGCTGCCGCCGCTGGCGTCCGGGCAATGAGGACGCTGGCGCTCCTCGCGCTCTGCTTCGTGGCGGCGCTGGCTGCCGCCTGCGGGGGCGACGACAGCGGCGGTTCGGCCACGCCGACCATGACCCCGACGCCGGCCAGTCCGACGCCGACGCCCACCTACGCCCCGACGCCGACGGGCTCCGTCACGCTGCAGAACGTCTGCACAGCGAACCCAAGCCCGGCGACCGCCGACCAGGTCATCGTTGACTCGCCGGGGCCGAGCGACATGGTGACGAGCCCCCTGCACGTCACCGGCAAGATCGCCGCGTTCGAGGCGCAGTTCAACATCGCCATCAAGGACGCCGGCGGAAACGACATCGCGTCGGCAGCCGGCCACTCGTCCGAGGGGCAGACGCTGGCGCCGTTCTCGGAGAGCGTACCGTTCACTGTCACCACCGAGACGCCCGCCTGCGTCTGGGTGTTCGACTTCAGCGAGGCCAACGGCCAGCCGATCATGGTCCACCAGGTGCCGGTGCTGCTCGAGCCGTAGCGCGCCGGCAGTATATACTCCGAAACGATGATCCGTTCTGACGGAAGGCGCCCCAACCAACTGCGGCCGATCGAGATCGTGCCCGGCTACCTGGCGCACGCGGAGGGCTCCGCGCTGATCACGATGGGGGGAACGACCGTGCTTTGCGCGGTCACCGTGGAAGACCGCATACCGCGCTTCGCCATGGGCACCGGCTCCGGCTGGATCACGGCGGAGTACGGGATGCTTCCGCGCTCCACCCACACTCGCACATCCCGGGAGCGCGCGGCCGGCTCCGGGCGCACGGCGGAGATCCAGCGGCTGATCGGCCGGTCGCTCAGGTCTGTGGCGCGGCTGGACATGCTGGGCGAGCGGACGTACACCGTGGACTGCGACGTAATCAAGGCGGACGGCGGCACCCGCACCGCGGCGATAACCGGCGCGTACGTGGCCGTGGTGCAGGCGATGCAGAAGCTGGTGGAGTCCGGCGCCTACAGCAGCATCCCCGTCGAGTGTGCGGTGGCGGCGACAAGCGCCGGGATCATCGACGGCGTGGCGCTCTTGGACCTGGCGTACGATGAGGACTTTCGGGCGGCAGTCGACTTCAATGTCGTGGGCACGGAAGCCGGCGACCTGGTTGAGGTGCAGGGCACGGGCGAGAGCCACCCCTTCTCCCGCGAGCAAATGAACGGCCTGCTCGACCTCTGCGAGGAGGGGTTGCAGGAGCTCTTCGCGGCCCAGCGCAAGGCGATCGAGACTCTGGGGATCAAGGCGCCCGAGCCGGCCCGCGCCTAGGCCTGCGAATCACTGCGAGCATGGCGATGAGCTTTTCTGTTGCGGGCAATCGGGTTAGGCTGAGGCCATGATTACCAAAGAGGACCTCGCCCGCCTTGCCAGCCTGCACAGCGATGAAGGCATCGTTACTGTTTACATTAAGGTAGACCCGCGCCTCGCCTACGATCGCGGGCAACCCTCGATGAAGTTCAAGGGAGCGTATTCCCGCGCCCGCCGCGCCGCCGATCAGCGTACAATCGCGGCGCTCGAGCGTGAGCACGATCGCATCCTGCAGTTCCTGGACGGCTGGGAGCAGCGCGGGCGCGGCCTGGCGATGTTCGCCTGTGCGCCGGAAAAGATCTGGGAGGTGCACGAGCTGGGCGTTAGCGTACCGTCTTATGTCGTCTGCGCGCCTGAGGCTGAGACCCGCTACCTCGCGCGAGCGCTGGACGAGGCGCCGCGGATGGCCGTGCTGATGCTCGACGGCGGGGAAGCACGGCTGTACATCGGCGAGCAGGGCGAATTCCGCAAGCTGGCCGAGCACCGGGAAGAGTTGCCCAGCCGCCACGCGCAGGGCGGGTGGTCCCAGGCGCGCTTCCAGCGCCACGTCGATTTCCACCACAGCCGCGTACTCCGCGAGACGGCGGACGAGCTGGGCCGCATGTTCTATGAGAAGGGCTTCGATCGGCTGGCCCTGGTTGGGGTGGACGGGGCGACGAAAGAGTTCGCAGGGATGCTCGCTGAGCCGCTCCGGCAGCGAATCATCGGCCAGTTCGGGTCGGACTTCAAGACAGAAACCGACGAAAGCATCCTGGAGCGCGCCGGCGCGCTGGCCGACGAAGAGGAGCGCAGCGCGGAACTGGCCCTGGTAGAGCAGATCGTGAATTACGCAGGCGCCGGAGGGAAGGGAACGCTCGGCCTGGAGGCCACGCTCCTGGCGCTGATCGAAGGCAAGGCTGACACGATCGTCATCGTCGACGGGCTGACCAGCCAGGGATCGCTGTGCCACAACTGCGACTACTTCGCGGCGGCCCCGTTCAAGCGATGTCCTGCCTGCGACAGCGAAGACTGCGAAGCACTGCCGGACGTGGT
The DNA here is from genome assembly GCA_035542855.1 of Dehalococcoidia bacterium. Taxonomy (GTDB): domain Bacteria; phylum Chloroflexota; class Dehalococcoidia; order SM23-28-2; family RBG-16-64-32; genus DATKKM01. The sequence continues at coordinate 12,404 of DATKKM010000035.1, read as the reverse complement.
CGATCACGCCATCGACTTCGCGCTCCTCAAGGACACCCACGTGAACATCGTGTTTGGCCCGGCGTCCGAGCTGCTCACCTCCCGCGGCGGCATCGGCGCGTTGCTGCGCTTCGCCTAGGCGTACTCGCCCAGGAACATCCCGCCCAGGACGTGCACGTGCGCGTGCTCCTGGCTCTGCATCGCGTCCGTCCCGAAGTTCGATAGCAGGCGGAAGCCGCCGGGGCAGTGCTCCTTGCCCATCTGCACGGCGATCTCGCCGACGCGGCCCATGTTCTGCCAGAGCTCGGCCTGCGTCATGTGGCGCTTGGGGATGGAGAGCAGCATTACCGGCACCCAGCGCAGGCGGTTGCGGAACACCATCACCTCGTCGTCCTCGTAGAGGATGTCGGCGGCCTCCGTACGGGCGACGATGTTGCAGAACACGCAGTAGCGCTGCATGCATACAAACATAGCGCGACGGGCGGTGACGGGCTATGCTCGGATTGATGGCCGACGTCCGCCCCTTTCGCGCGCTGCGCTACAACCCCGAGCTCGACCTCGCCGCCGTCGTCTGCCCGCCGTTCGACACTATCCCGCCGCAGCTGCAGGACGAGCTCTACGAGCGCTCGCCTCTGAACGCCGTGCGAGTGGAGCTGGCCAGAGAGAACGGCGGCACCCGCTATGAGAACGCGGCGCGCACGCTGCACGAGTGGATCGACCAGGGCACCCTGCGCCGCGACAGCACGCCGGCGTACTACCTCTACGAGCAGACGTTCCCCTATGGCGACCGCTCTTACACGCGGAGGCTGCTCTTCGCGCGGCTGCGCGTGGTGCCCTGGAGCGAGGGCGCGGTGCTCCCGCACGAGCAGACGTTCCCCAAGCACAAGCAGGACCGCCTGGAGCTGTACCGCACCGCAAGAATCAACGGTAGCCCCGTCTTCCTCTTCTACCGCGATAGCGACAAGCGCATCTTCAACCTGATCGACGAGGGAGAGCACCAAGAGCTGCCCCTGGCCGAGTTCGAGGGTGTGGACGGCCAGCACCACCGCCTGATGCGCATCGACGAGCCCGCCACAATCGAAGAGCTGGAGCGCGTCTTCGCTGACGAGACGCTGTACGTCGCCGATGGGCACCATCGCTACGAAACGGCGCTCATGTACCGCGAAGAGGTGAAGGGTCAGCGGGCCGAGTGGACAGGGGCCGAGCCGGAGAACTTCGCGCTGGTCGGCCTTGTGGCCGCGGACGATCCGGGAATGCTGGTGCTGCCGACACACCGCCTGACGTCCGCCCGCGTCCCCTGGGACGAGCTGGGGCCCGCGCTCGAAGAGTACTTCACCCTCGAATCGTTCGGCGACGATGCGCGCGCGCTCGTGCACGAGCTCGCGGAGCACGGCGGCCTTGCCATCGCGACACCGGACGGCGTCTTCATCGCCAACGTTAGCGACGGCCAGGCGCTGGACGGGCTGCTGCCGCAAGACCGCAGCGCCGCGTGGCGGTCCTTGGACTACGCGGTCTGCGACTACGGCATCCTGCGCGGCGTCATGGGCCTGTCCGACGAGCAGACGAAGGATCAGAAAGTCGTGTGGTTCACGGAGGACGCGGCGGCGGCGCTGCGCCAGGTGCGGGAGGGCAAGGCGTGCTACGCGGTCATCCTCAACCCGGTGTCCGTGCAGCGCGTACTGGACCTGGCGGACGCGGGCGAACGGATGCCCCAGAAGTCGACGTTCTTCTACCCCAAGGTTCCTTCGGGGCTGGTCTTCAACGCCCTCTGGGACTAGAGCCGCGCCAGGCGCACGCCGATCACGTCCGGGATCTGGCGCACGGCATCGATCTGCTCCGGCGTCAGCGCGCTGTCGAGGGCGATCACCATCAGCGCGTTGCCGCTCTTCTCGTGGCGGCCGACGTTCATGAAGCTGATGTTCACCCCGAACTCACCCATCAGAGTGCCCACAGCCCCGATCATGCCCGGCCGGTCCCGGTTCTCAACGAGCAGCAGGTAGCCCTCGCTCGGGGGCACGTCCACCCACACCTCGTCGATCGAGACGATGTGCGGGCCATCGTGGGCGATCGTCGCGGCGACCTCGGTCTTGCCGCGCTTGCTCTTCAAACGGACTGTGATCAGGTTGGAGTAGATTTCGTGCTCCGGGCTGTGCACCATCTTGAGCTGCAGGCCGCGGCGTTCGGCGATGAGGTCGACGTTCACCACGTTCACCTGTTCGACGCTGATCTGCGAGAGGAGCCCGCGGATGACAGCCGCTTTGAGCGGCGTGACGTCGGCGTGCGCGATGTCCCCTGCGTAGTCGATCTCGACCGTCGCCAGCTGGCCCGTGTGGAGTTGCGCCGCCAGTGAGCCGGCCTTCTGCGCGACCGGAACGTAGGGGGCCAGGGCGGCGTACGTCTCGGGGTCAATCAGCGGCGCGTTGACGGCCCAGCGCGCCGGTTCGCCGCTGAGCACGGCGATCACCTGGTGCGCGACGTCGACGGCAACGCGCTCCTGCGCCTCCGCGGTCGAAGCGCCGAGGTGAGGGGTGACGATCACGTTGTCGAGCGCGAAGAGGGGGTGGTCAGTGATCGGCTCCTTCTCGAAGACGTCGATGGCGGCGCCGGCGACGCGGCCCGACTTCAGCGCTTCGACGAGCGCCGCCTCATCGATGATGCCGCCGCGGGCCGTGTTGATGAAGCGGACTGTCGGCTTGGTCTTTGCGATTTCATCCGCTCCGATCAGGTGCTTCGTCCCCTCCGTCAGCGTCGTGTGCACCGTGATGAAGTCGGACTGGGCGAGCAACTCGTCCATCGTCACCAGCTCCGCGCCGATCATCTTCGCGCGTTCCTCCGGCACGAAGGGATCGAATGCGATGACCCGCATCTCGAGGCCACGCGCGCGCCGGGCCACCTCCGACCCGACCTGGCCCAGGCCCACGACGCCCAGCGTCTTGTTCCGTACCTCCATGCCCACGAACTTGCTGCGTTCCCACTTCCCCGACTTCAGCGAGGCGTTGGCGTCAGGCACCCGCCGGGCGAGCGACATCATGAGGGCGATTGCGTGCTCCGCTGCGGACGTCGTGTTGCCCGTCGGCGCGTTGACGACGACGACGCCCTTTTCGGTGGCGGCCGCGACATCGATGTTGTCGACGCCAACGCCCGCGCGGCCGACCACCTGGAGGTGCGTCGAGGCGTCGAGGATTTCGCGGGTGACCTTGGTCTCGCTGCGGACAACAAGGGCGTCGTAGCCGTTAACGGACTTCTTCAGCTCCTCCGGCTTCTGGCCGGTCTTTATGTCAACGTCGGCACCCGCCTGGCGGAAGATTTCGACGCCGTCCTGGGCGATGGGGTCACAGATAAGGATCCTCATGGTGCTCTCCAGTGGGATATGGGACAGGGGGATGCTGGTCACGTCGTGGATCTGGTTGCCCAGGCGTTGCGTCAGCCTTGCGCGCCCGTTAAGCACGTCGCTCAGGTGGCGGCTGGTGACGCCGAGGCGCAGGGCGAGGTCTTTGAACTTCCAGCCCCGGCGGACGATCTCGGCCTTGAGCTCGTTGAGGGCATCGTGCTCTTGCAACGTGGCCATGGGCTCACGCTACTGCGCCGACAGGCGACATGTCAAGAAATTCTGGATTAGTACGGATTGCTGCCCGGCTAACCGTGGACGGCTTCGACCTGGAGCTTGAGCGTGCCGGACGGCACCTCCACCTCGACTTCGTCGCCGGGGACGCAGTCGAGGAGCGCTTTGCCGACGGGGGAGACGCTGGAGATCTTGCCCTCCGCCGCGTTGGCCTCGGTCGGCCCGACGATGGAGTACTCCACCACCTTGCCGGAGCTGGCGTTCTTCACCCGCACGGTTGAACCAACGCGCACGCGCCCTGTCCTGGCTGCGCCGTCCACGATCACAGCGCGCTTGAGCATCGCCTCGATGTCGCGGATGCGGGCCTCGGTGTGGCCCTGCTTGTCTTTGGCGGCGTCCAGCGGCGCGTTCTCCCGGAAGTCCTTATCGAGCATGGCTTTGCGGATCTCTTCGCGCACAATGATGCGAGTCTCCAGCAGCGTCGCCAGCTCAGCCTTCAGCGCTTCCACGCCTTCCTGGGTGAGCTCCACTTCGGATGGCTGGGCGGCGTGGTGGACGGCGCCGGAGGACTTGCCGGCCTTGCGCAGGCGCAGATGCGGGGCGAGGTTCTGGTCCAGCAGGCCATCCTTCTTCAGGAAGACGAAGAACGCGCGGAGCTGTTCCGCGCGCTTCTGTGTTTCGGGAGTCGCCGGGCCCATCGCCTCACCGTAGAGGGCTACGTCATGGCCGCGGATCTGGCCGATCAGGCGGTCCGAGCCGTACCAGCGTTGAAAGCGGTTGAGTTCCGCCAGCGCCGGCTGGCGGGCGGCACCCTTCACTGTCTCGAGGTATTTGGTGGCAGCTTCTTCGAGCGTCGCGTCGGACATGCAACGCGATTCTATACCCGCAGCAACCGCAGACGCTAGGGTTAGGAGCCGGCGGGCTCGCGCGGAGGCGGCGTGTCGCTGGGAGGCGGCGGCAACGTTGGCGTCGGCGCGTCAGTCGGCGGAGGTGTGACCTCCGGCGTCGGCGCGATCGTGGGCTCTTCGGTTATGACCGGCGTCGGCTCCGGCGTTGTGGTGACCGGCGTGGCGGCTGCGATGCCCGTAGGAGTGGGCAGCGGCGCACCGATGACGGCTGCTACCTGGTAGATGGTCTCCTGGGCCTCCTGGGCCTGGGGCGCAACCTCTGGCTGGTTGACGACGATATCGGAGATAAGCGAATTTGCATCGGCAAGCTGCTGCGCGATCTGGTCAGAGAACGGCTGGATCTCGTCGTCCGGGGAGTTCTGAATTTGACTGGCCGCGCGGCCGAGGTTCTCGATATCGGACGGGGCCAGGTTCTCGCCGCGAGCGCTGCGCGTCTTGATGTCGTCCAGCACCTTGTTGAAGTTGATGACTGCGGCCGGGGTGGAAGGCGCCGTTGTCACATGTTGGACGTTACCGTCACCGCCGCTGCTTCCGCCCACCAGAACGCTCCCGCCAACGGCTCCGGCCATCACAACGAGGGCCATGGCGGCGCCGGCAAAGCCAACCCGGTACTTCTGCCAGGCGATGCCGAAGCGGCCGCGTTCGCTGCCGCTGACCTTCAGGGTCTTGAGGTTGCGGCGGACGCGGGCGTCGGACAGGAAGCGGTGGAGGCCGCGCTGCTGGATGTGTTGCGGCGGGACGTAGTCGCCGAAGTTGGCGGAGATGCTGGTGGCTGTGCGGAGGAGCGGTTCGAGCTGGTCTGCGACTGATGGGTAGAGCGAAAGGCTCTCGGCGATCGAGCGGCGGCCATCAAGGTATGCGGATAGGCATTCCTCTAGAATCTCTTCAAGCCGTCTCGTGCTCATATGTTCGTGGTCGTTTCCTTACTGCCTGGCCCATCATCTCGCGAAGCTTGGCGATGGCCTTGTGCTGGATCACCTTCACGTTGCCCTCACCCTTGCCCATCGCCTGGGCGGTTTCCGCGACGGAGAGCCCGGCGCCGAAACGCAGCGCGATCACCTGGCGCTGCGCATCCGGGAGCCGCTTGGCCGCCTCCATGACCTCGTTCAGGGCCAGGCGGTTCTCGACGAGCTCGTCCGGCCCGGCCGAGTCCACCGGCAGTCCGTCCGTGAGCGGGCCGGACTTGCCTCTGGCGGTGTCCTTCCGGCGCTGGCTGATGACCGCGTTGTGGGCGATCCGGAACAGCCAGGCGGAGAAGGGAGCTTCACGCCACTGGAAACGCTCTATCGCCTCCAGCACGCGCATGAAGACTTCCTCTGCCAGGTCCTCGGCGTCATGCGAGTTGCCCGTGCGGGCAAGGATGTAGCGATATACACGTGGGAAATAGGTCAGATACAGCTCTGACAATGCCTTTTCGTCGCCTGCCCGGGCCAGGTCTACAAGTAGACGCTCGCCTTGAGCATCGCCGTTAGGGCTCACGGAGCATCCTCCAAACAAGCCCCCCTATTGGCCAGAGGTGGTTGCCCGTGTATCTTACCCTATTTACCCCGTCGCACAATAGAACGCGACCTGGTGTGGAAAAGTTAATCACCCGGCCAGGCCTTTTCTGGCGTCCGCAGCGGGGCTGTGCGACGTATTCACTGTGCGTTCACCGAGACCTTCGATTTGCTATCCTTCTCTCATGACAGACTCTGATACCTCCGCCACTGACCGCCGGTTCCGCATCGGACTGGCCGTGAGTCTTGGGTCGCTGCTGCTTATTGGCATAGGCCTTTTCGCAGTAGTATCGGCCCTAACTACCGGTGGTGTAAAGCTCCCCAATCAAGGAAGCATCGACGAAATCGTGGGAAACGCCCCGGATGGCACGCCCGCCGCGCCGGGGCAACAGACGCCGGTAACCCTCCCGACGGGGCCGCAGCCGGTACGGCTGGTGATCCCCCGTATCTACGTTGACGCGCCGGTGGTCACGCTGAGTGTTGAGCCTGGGACGGATGTCCTGGCCGTGCCCAACAGGGGCGACCAGGCAGCCTGGTACGACTTCAACCCGCCGCCGGGCCTGGGCTATAACGCGATCTTCTCCGGCCACGTGGACTGGCAGACGCAGGACCGTCAGCCGATAGCGGGCGTCTTCTACCGGCTGCGGGAGCTGCAGATCGGCGATGAGATCGACGTGACGCTGCAGGACGGCAACACGATCGCGTACAGGGTCACCGGGAACGTGGCGACTGCCTACAACGACCCGAACCTGGGCAAGGCGCTGCAGCCGACACCGAAGGACGAGATCACGCTTGTCACCTGCGGGGGCACGTGGATCGCCAACCCTGCTGAGCAGAACGGCGGCAACTATACACACCGCGTTATCGTCCGGGCGGAGCGCGTCGTCTCCAACGGCGCAGGCTAGCTGTGCAAGAGCTCCTGGAAGATTCTCTCCAGAGAGGGCGCGACGCTGGCCAGATTGCGCGCCAGCACCGCCAGGTTCCAGTCGATCGAAACCGAGTCGAGTGCGTGCCACCAGGCGACCTGGCTGTGATGGGTCACCACTCTCTCCGGCGTTGCCGTGGGCGCCCGTGTCGGCGCCGGCGTAGGTGAAGGCGTGGGGGCCGGGGTTGGCGCAACGGTAGGCGCCGGCGACGGTGTAACCGGCGGGTTCGTAGGCGCCGCAGCCGGCGGGGGCGGCGGCGGAGCCGTGGCCGGCTGAGCCGGAGCGACGGTGGGCGCGGGCGGCGGCGGCGCGCCGGACTCCCCGCCGAACTCTGTGGCCCAGTACCAGCCGTAGGTGGAGTCGTCGTAGTAGACGCGGGCGATCCCGATCACCGTGTAGTGCGCGCCGAGCATGTTCTCGTTGTGGCCGGGAGACGTCCTCCACATGTCGAAGGCGTAGGCTGAGGTCTCCGTGCCGGCGACGAGATTCTCGCCGCGCCAGGTGTTGTATCCGTAGCCCATCTGGTCCATGCGCGCGAAGGGATCGCGGCCGAGCGAGTCTGTATGGCTGAAGTAGTTGTTGGACCCCATGTCGTTGGCCATCCAGCGGGCGATGTTGTTCAGGCTGTCGTTGAGAGCCAGCGGGCCGAGGCCGTTCTGCGCCCTGTAATCGTTGATAGTGGTGAGGAAGGCCTGCTCCTCGCTGTCCAGCGCGACGGCCTGCCTGGGCGTGAGCAAACCCAGCGACGCGGACAGCGCAATCAGGGCAAGAAGCGGAACAAGGAGCGCCAGACGCGGAATCCGGCGGCAGAGCGTGCCCGGCATCATTTGCTATACTTCCGTTCAGTCCGTCCCAAGGGCCCTCACTTCAGCGGGGAGGTGAGAATGTGGGCCAATCTCCCCATGGTGATCCAGTCTCCGGAGAATTAGATGGCCCTCAGCGCGAGGCGTTACGCAGTGGCGAGATTTCCACAGTTTTCGAGCGGTTAACGGCGCCTCTGACCGGCGCTCAGCTCCGCCTCCTTCATATCTATGCGGAGCGGCTCCTGGAGCAGGGTCGCCGCGCCGGCCTCACTTCGGCTGCGGACCGCGGTCGCATACACACTCGTCACTTCGCGGAGTCGCTGGCGTTGCTGGCGGCGCTGGAGGCGGCCGGTGTCTTGCAGTCGCCCGTCGTGGATATCGGGACCGGCGCTGGATTCCCCGGCCTGCCGATGAAGATCGCCCGGCCGGAGTTGGAGCTTGTGCTCGTAGAGGCGACGGGCAAGAAGGCGCGCTTCCTGCAAGCCCTGGTGGAGGAACTTGGGCTTGAGCGCGTGACAGTCCTGCAGGGCCGCGCAGAAGAGCTCGCTCGCGAATCCGCCAACCGCGACCACTTCCCGCTGGCGGTCGCGCGGGCGGTGGCGCCGCTGCCGGTGCTGCTGGAGCTGGCGCTACCGTTCGTTGCGCCGGGCGGGTACCTGGCTGCGCCCAAAGGAAGCGCAGCGCCTCGCGAGGTCCGCGAGGCGGCGAACGCCCTGGCCGAGCTGCGCGGCGAGATCGTCTCGGCGGAGCGGCTGGAGCTGGGGGACGCGCCGCCGCAGACGCTGGTCCTCGTGCGCAAGACAGCTGCGACGCCGGACCGTTATCCGCGCCGGACGGGGATTCCCAACAAACGTCCGCTTTAACGCGCTCGACCACCGTCCGGCGGGCGGCTACAATCGCGGGCGAGAAGCATATGCAGCGACGCGTCAAGGCACAGCCGAGGTCTGGCGGCGGTTATGCGGTTCTGAGCGCCTGGCTAGGGCGGCTCGCTCGCCTCGATTTCACGGTCTTCGAAGACGTCCGCCGCGAGCCGACGGCAACCGCCGCGGCGGTGATGGTGGTGCTTGCTGCAAGCGTGCTGGCCGGCGTCGGCTCCTGGATCTGGGCAATCCAGGAGGACTTCCCGGGGCTCGGCACAGGCTCCGTGTTCCTGAAGTCGTTGGTCATCGGGAGCATCGTCCAGGTGGCCGTATGGTTCGTCTGGGTGTACCTGTCGTACGTGATCGCGGCAAGGGGATTCGGGGCCAACGTCACCTTCCAGGAGCTGATCCGCACGATGGGGCTCGCCTTCGCACCGGTGGCGCTGAGCATCTTCGTTGCGATCGCGCCGCTGGCGGTGCCGTTCGGCGTCCTGTCGCTCGGCATCACGTTCCTCTTCACCAACATCGCAGTCGAGCAGGCTTCCGGACTCGACACGCGGGAGGCTACGCTGGCGAACCTGGGTGGCTTCGCGGTGTTCCTGATCTTCATGGGCGTGGCTGCCAACATCTACGAGGCCGGGACCTTCGGGGGCCTGGCGCCGGGGCTGCTCTTCTTCTCGCTCGACCTCTGACGGCCTCCGCTCGCCCGGTTGTCACGCAGACGATAAGCTCGTCTCGTGCGCGCCAACGTCTGGAAGTACTACACCTTCCACCTCTTCCTCAACCTCCAGCTCTGGTTCCCGATCTGGATCATCTACCTGACACGGGACCGGGGGTTCACGCTGACGCAGGTCACGCTGATCGACATCCCGTTCTGGCTCTGCATCATCCTCCTGCAGATTCCGGGCGCGGCGCTTGCCGACCGCTTCGGCCGCAAGCCCGTGCTCTGCGCCAGCGCGGCGGCGTTCTCCGTGGCGATCGTCTTCTTTGGGCTGGCGAACACGTTCGTGCTGATCATGTCCGCCTACCTGATCTGGGGGATCGGCTTCTCGATGCTCTGGGGCACCGAGTCGGCGTTCATCTACGATTCCCTGAAGACGATGGGCCGCGAGGAGGAGTACCCACGCATCTACGGGCGCGGCTGGGCCGTGGCGACGTCTGCGCAGGTGGCGGGCACGCTGCTCGGCGCCCCGCTGGCCAGCGCGACGAACCTGGAGACGCCCATCGTGGCCAGCGGCGGCATCGCCTTCTGCGCGCTCCTCGTCGCGCTGACCTTCGAGGAGCCGCGGGCGGTTGACCGCACGCGCAGGCTGCCGAGCTACGGAGAGATCATCGGCCAGTCGGCGCGGCTTGTGCGGGACGATCCAGGCGTCCGCTACGCCATCCTCTACTTCGGGCTGCTGACCATCGGCAGCATCGCGGTGGTGTTCTTCTTCCAGCCGTTCCTGGAGAACCACAACGTGGACCTGGGCCAGGTCGGCGTCTGGCAGACACCGATGCGCCTGGCGGGGATCGTGGCGGCGCTCAGCGCCCACCGGCTGATGCGGGACTTCGGGGCGCGGCGCGTGTTCTTCGCGATGCCGCTGCTGGTCGTCGCCGGGTACCTGGTGCTGGCGGGATGGGACTCAGTCTACGCGCAGGTCGCCTTTCCGTTCATCAACTTCGTGGTCATCCTCTCCCAGCCAACCGTGACCGACTACCTGAACCGCCGCGTGCCGAGTGAGCAGCGGGCCACCGTTGTCTCGTTGACGAACCTTATCCGCTCGGTCGTGCTGATCCCCAGCGCGCCGCTGCTGGGCCTGCTCGCCGACAAGGCGTCCGACCAGACGGCCTACCTGGCGGGCGGAGCGATCGTCGCCGGGCTGGGGCTGCCGCTGCTGCTCCTGTGGGCGCGCGAACTCGGCGCCGCGCAGGAACCCGCGCCCATCGCCGAGACGGCCCCCGCCGAGCCGTGAGGATCTAATCAGCCGCCGGCGGCGCCGGCTTCCAGCTGGGAAGGTACTGCGGCCGGCGCGGCGGCAGCAGGTAGAACGCGGCCACGCCGAGGACGATCCCCCAGGAGACCCACGGGTTGATGAACGATACGCCGAGCGCCGTCCAGTACGGCGCCTGCGAAAGCGTGTACTGCCAGGTCATCTGGTTGAGGTATCCCGGGTCCAGGTAAGGGTCCAGCAGCCCGCGCCAGCGGCCGTACGTCCAGAGGATGAACCACCCCGTCGCCGGCAAAAGAAGCCCGATTGCGAAGAGGTGCATGGCGGCGGCGCGGTGCTCCGGGTCCTTCAAGTACTCGCCCAGGACGGCCGTCGGAAACGGGACGAAGGCGATGGTCATCAGGAAGAGCACGTTCAGCATCAGGAAGATGTGGTCCGTGGCGTGGAACAGGCGGAAGAGCGTGTGGTGGTTCGCCCAGTACACACCGATGGTGAAGAAGCTGAGGATGTAGGCCAGGTAGTCCGGCCAGAGGTCCAGCAGCTTGCGGTTGAGGTCGCCGCCGCCGTGCACGTCCGGCACGCCGATCTCGATGATCAGCAGGGTGATAGCGATGGCGAACACGCCGTCGCTAAACGCTTCGATGCGGCCGGTATGCGAATGGTTGTCGGCTTCGGGCATGGAGGGCCTACCCCGCGGCGCCCGCCTCCCGCAACGCCGCCACCTCCGCCTCGCTGAAGCCGAACTCCAGCAGCACGGCGTCCGTGTGCTCGCCGCGCGCCGGGGCGGTGCTGCGGACGGCGCCCGGCGTCTCCGAGAACTTGGCCGCGATCCCCACCTGCTTCACCTTCCCCAGCTCCGGGTGGTCGAGCTCGATCATCATCTGGCGCGCCTGGACGTGCGGATTGGCGAACACCTCGTCCAGGGACAGCACCGGCCCCACGCAGATATCGAACTGCCGCAGCTCTTCGAACCACTCGTCGCGGGTCTTCTCCTTGAACTTGCGCCGCATGTAATCGAAGATCTCCGGGAACTTCTCGCGGTTGTTCTGGTGCGAGATGTACTCCTCGCAGCCGAGCGCCTTGCAGGTCTCGGCCCAGAACCACGGCTCCAGCGAGCCGATGCTCAGCCACTTGCCGTCGGCGCATTCGTAAACGTTGTAGGCCGGGATGCCGCCGTTCAGGAAATCGGCGCCGGGCCGCGGGACCAGCCCGCCGGCGAAGTACTGTCCCGTCGCCATCGCCAGCAGGGAGGTGACGCCGTCACTCATCGCCATGTCGACGTACTGGCCGCGGCCGGTGGTCTGGCGGGCGATAACGGCGGCCAGGATCGCGAAGGCAGCGTACAGCCCGCCGCCCGCGAAGTCCGCGATGACGTTGAGCGGGATCGCCGGCGGCTGCCCGGGCCAGCCGATCGCGCCGAGCGCCCCGCCGAGCGAGATGTAGTTGATGTCGTGCCCGACGAGGTTCGAGTAGGGGCCGGTCTGGCCGTATCCGCTGAGCGAGCAGTAGACGACCCGCGGGTTGCGCGCGCTCACCGCCTCATAGTCGACGCCGAGCCGCTTGACGACGCCGGGCCGGTAGCCTTCGATGACGACGTCCGCCTTCTCGGCGAGGCGGAGGAAGGCCTCCTGCGCCTGCGGGTCCTTGAGGTTCAGGCCGATGGAGCGCTTGTTGCGGCGCAGCGGGTCGAAGGCCGCGCGCGCGCCGCCGCCGGTCTCCATACGGCGGCCGGCGCCGGGGGTTGCTTCGACGACGATCACATCGGCGCCCAGATCGCCCAGGAGCATAGTGCAGTACGGCCCCGGCGCGAGGCCGGACATATCGAGGACGCGGATCCCTTCGAGCGGCATCATGGTGTGGTTCCTTCTGGCAATTAGAGGCTGGAGGTTGGATTTCGAGAGGAATCATGCGAAGACGGGGCGGGCGCTGTCAAACAACG
>DATKKM010000034.1:0-12268 GCA_035542855.1 Dehalococcoidia bacterium | reverse complement strand
CGCCCTCAGCGCTGAGGAAGGCGTAGAAGGAACGGACGGCGGCGACTTTGCGCGCGACGGAGGTCTCCGTGTAGCCGCGCTGCTTGAGGTCCAGGATGAAGTCCTGCACCAGCGAGCGGTCAACGGAGTTCCAGCCTTCGGCGCCGGGCCGCGCCCCAATGAAGTCGGCGAGCTGCTGGAGATCGTTTCGATAAGCTGCGACGGTGTTGGCGGAAGCGCCCTTTTCGACTGACAAGAAGGTCAGGAAGTCGTTCAGAGCCTTTCGCATCGATCCGCCGCGCACCTCGGACTGAGCTGGCCTGTCCGGAGAAACGATGGCCATATTCTCTTTCACCTCCTTTCAGGTGTCCAGCGGGCCGCGAGGACACAGGATTTCGTTTTGTTGATAAACATAAGCGGCCTGCTGGTAGTGGCCGACCCGCTTATGTTGTCATTGTCGAGAACGCGCGCCGTTACCCGCAGTTAACGGAATAATCAGTCGATTCAGCGTTATTGGCAAAAAGACTCTCTCGCAGGCAGAAGAGACATCGCGGCTCCGGAAAGCGAAGTCTGCCGCCATCGTTGACGGCCTCCCAGGCCTCTGGCAGAATTGAATATACGAACCGATCACTTGGAAAAGTGGAACCGAGGTACTGCAGATGATGAACGTTTCTGAGAAGGCAGCGGAGAAGGCGCTGGCGCTCTTCGCCGAGAAGGGTCTGCCCGCTGACACCGGCCTGCGCGTCTTCGTCGTCGGCGGAGGGTGCTCCGGCTACCAGTACGGCATGGCGCTGGCCCGCGATGTCGAGGAAGAGGATCTGATCATCGAAGACCGCGGCGTCAAGCTGGTGATCGACCCGGACAGCGCGCCGCTGCTGGAGGGCGCCGAGATCGACTACGTGGACGATTTGATGAAGGCCGGCTTCACGATCTACAACCCGAACGCCGTGAAGTCGTGCGCCTGCGGCTCGTCCTTCCAGACGGCGGACGGGAGCGGCCAGGCCAAGGCCTGCTGCTAGACAGCGGAGTTCAGAACCGGAGGCCCCGCGTGAGAACGCGGGGCTTTTTCTTGCCCGCCATTCCCGCGTTCCGCTAATCTGAACGGGATATGGAAGAGACGTCCGCCGAAGGCCTCAGCCTCGGCGCCGCGACCGCGATGAGCGCCGCAGCGGGATCCGCGGCGGCGGGTCCGCGGCGCCCGCCGTCCGCGTTCCGGGAGAAGGTGGAAGCCGGCAAGTTCGTCATGACGGTGGAGGTCGATCCGCCGCACGGGCTGCGGCCGGCGAAGGCGGTGGAAGGCGCGCGCCTGCTGCGCGACGCCGGCGTAGACGCGATCAATGTCGGCGACTCGCCGACGGCGAAGGTGCGGATGTCACCGCTGGCGATGTCGGTGCTGCTCAAGCAGGAGCTGGGCGTCGATATCGTCATGCACTACACGACGCGCGACCGCAATGCAATGGCGATCCACTCTGACATGGTCGGGGCGCACGTGCTGGGGATCCACAACATCCTGTGTCTGCGTGGGGACCCGCCGTCCGTCGGCGGGTACACGGACATCGTCGGCGTGTGGGACGTCAGCGCCGTCGGGCTCATCCGCTTCCTCAAGCTGGCCAATGACGGCGTCGACTTCACCGGCAAGTCGATCTCCGGCAAGGCGGACTTTTTCATTGGCGGCTCTGCGAACCTGAACGCGGACCCGCTGGAGACGGAGCTGCGGCTGATGCGGCGCAAGGTGGAGGCCGGCTGCCACTTCTTCATGACGCAGAACGTCTTCGACGAGAAGGTGCTGGAGCGCTTCCTGGACGGCGCCGCCAAGTTCAAGCGGCCGATCATGATCGGCGTGCTGCCGCTGGCCAACTCTCGCCACGCCGAGTTCCTGCACAGCGAGGTGCCAGGCATGACCCTGCCCGATTCCGTCCGCGAGCGGATGCGCAAGGCCGGCGACGAGCGCGGCCCGAAGGAAGGCCAGGCGATGGCGCGCGACCTGATCGCGGTCTGCCGGGAGAAGGCGGCGGGCGTGTACCTGGTGCCGTCCTTCGGGCGGTATGACATCGTGGCGGAGCTGATCGCCGAAACGAAGCGCTAGGCGGGCATAACCCGCGCGCACACCAGGTGGATGTGTTGCGCCAGCGACGCGAACGGCTCCCGCTTGCGCAGCCGCCACTCTGCTTCGATCAGAGCCCCGATGTTGTCTTCGTTCACTTCCGCGCGCAGGTGGTCGTGAAGGATGCGGATGCCGGATCGGGAGACGACGCGGAGGCCGGCCTCCTCCAACCAGCCGGTGACGGCGGCTTCATCGAGCGGAACGGGGGCGTCTTCCGGCGATGCATCGCCGGCGCCGAAGTCACCCCGTAGCAGGCGCTTGAAGACGGCCGCGTTGCGGTTGTAGAACATCAGCGACAGTCGGCCTCCCGGCTTCACGAACGGCGCCAGCACCGTCACCGCCTCGCGGGGGTCGGCGAGCCATTCCAGGACAGCGTGGCAGGTCACCAGGTCGAACTTCTCCTCCGTGACAGACGCGAGGTCCTGGATTGCGCAGCGAAATGTGGTAATGCGTTCCGCCAGCCCCCGCCGCTCCGCCTCGTCCTGCGCCAACGCCAGCATCTCGGAGGAGGGATCGCAGAGGAGGACGCTGTTCCCTGCCTCTGCCATCAGCACGGCGAGGTGACCGGCGCCGCCACCCGCGTCAAGGACTCGCAGGCCGCCCCTGGTCAGCGCGAGCACTTCCGCCTGGAGGTCCCGCCAGAGCACCTCCAGGCGCACGCGCCCTTTGCTCGAGCCGTAGATGTCTTGCTCGAACTTGTGCGCGATCGGATCGAAGTCTGCGTCCCGGCGCCCCATGCCAACCATTATCGCGAGGTGTCCAGCCGCGTCGAGAGCCGTAACATGGAATCGTGAGCGCGAGTCACCCGGTCGTACTCTTCGATGGCGTCTGCAACCTCTGCAACGGCTCTGTCCAGCACATCATTCGCCACGATCCGAGAGGCCGGTTCCGCTTTGCCTCTCTGCAGTCGGACGCGGCCCGCGAGATGCTTACCGAGCACGGCCTCGACCCAGACGACCTCGATACCATCGTCCTCGTCGAAGGCAGGCGAGTGCACACGAAGTCCGATGCGGCTCTGCGCATCGCCAGGCGGCTGCGCGGGCCGTCGCGCTACTGGTGGACGGCGCGATTCGTACCGCGACCGCTCCGCGATGCCGTCTACGACTGGGTCGGCCGCAACCGCTACCGCTGGTTCGGCCGGCGCGAGTCCTGCATGGTGCCGGAGCCCGGCGTCCGCGAGCGCTTCCTGGACGCAGGCCAGCCGCACGCGGCTGTAGACTGAAGGCGTGACCAAGTTCCACTTCTCCCCCCGCCCCAACCGCGCGCACGAGGTCAACTGGCGCGAGTGGGGCGAGGACGCCTTCGCTGAGGCTCGCGAGTCCGGGAAGCCGGTGCTGCTCTCGCTCTCTGCCGTCTGGTGCCACTGGTGCCACGTGATGGACGAGACGTCGTACTCGGACCAGGGCGTGATCGCCTACATCAACGAGCACTTCATCCCTGTCCGCGTCGATAACGACCAGCGGCCGGACGTGAACGCGCGCTACAACATGGGCGGCTGGCCGACGACCGCGTTCCTCTCTCCGGACGGCGAGATCCTGGCCGGCGCCACATACATCCCGCCCGAGCAGATGAAGGAAGCGATGCCGCGCGTCTTCACGTACTGGGCGGACAACCGGGACGAGGTGGCGCGGAAGGCGCTGGAACTGCGGGAGAAGCGGGCGGCCGCACAGGCGGCTGGGCGTGGCGCGCTGAGCGATTCGATCATCGATGGGGTGCTGCGCAGCGTGGTCAACGCCTACGACCCGCTCTACGGCGGCTTCGGGGACGCGCCCAAGTTCCCGCACACGGACGCACTGGACCTGCTGATGTACTCGCACCTTCGCACCGGCGATCAGGACCTCCTGCACATGGCCCGCAAGACGCTGGAGATGATGTTCCACGGCGAGGTCTACGACCGCGAATGGAACGGCTTCTTCCGCTACGCGACCCGGCGCGACTGGTCGGAGCCGCACTACGAGAAGATGCTGGAGGACAACGCCGGGCTGCTGCGCAACGCGCTGCTGTTGCGGCGGATCAGCGGGAACGAAGAGCACGCCGATATCGCGCGGGGGATCATCGACTACATCGAGGCGAAGCTGCGGGACCGCGAGAAGGGGTACTTCTTCGGCTCGCAGGACGCGGACGAGGAGTTCTACAAGCTGAGCGCTGAGGAGCGCGTGGGCCGCGAGGAGCCGTACATCGACCGCAGGTGCTACACGGGCTGGAACGCGCAGATGATCTCGGCGTACCTGGAGGCTTCGTGGACGCTCGACCGGGCCGACCTGCTGGAGTCGGCGCTGGGGGCGCTGGCCTTCATCTGGGAGCGCTGCCGGGACGCGGAAAGCGGATCCATGTATCGCTTCCACGACGGCGCGCCGCAGGTGACCGGCCTCCTGGGCGACCAGGCGCACGTGGCCCGCGCGCTGCTGGACGCTGCTGAGGTGACCGGCGACCACGAGTACAACGATCGCGCGGTCCAGCTCGCCGGGCTGCTGGAGATGCGCTTTCGCGACGGGAAGGGCGGCGGCTTCTTCGACGTCTGGGACGCGGCTGACGGCGTCGGGCTGCTGCGTGACCGGCAGAAGTCCGTGCAGGACAACGCTGTCTGCGCGGAGGTGTTCACCCGGCTCTACCACCTGACACACGACGAGAAGTACAGCCAGCTCGCCATCTCGACGCTGGAGGCGTTCGCGGCCGGCATCCCGCAGATGGGTTACTTCGCGGCCGGTTTCGCCAGGCAATGCGATATCGCGCTCCACCCGCCGGCCGCCGTGAACATCGTCGGCGAGCCGGGGACGACGACGGAGATGCACTGGGCGGCGCTCTCCCTCTACGCGCCGTTCCGGGTCGTGCAGGTGATCGAGCCGGTACGGCACGCCCGGCGGCTGGCCGCGCTCTCGCTTCCTCCCAGGCCGACGCCGGCGGCCTACGTCTGCATCGGCACGGCGTGCTCGGCGCCGGTGACTGATCCGGACAGCCTGATCGAGACGGTGCGGAGGATGCAGAAGGCGCAGGGCGCGCCGGGTGACTGAGGCCGAGCGCCACATCCGCAAAGCGCGCGAGAGCCTGGCTTCGGCCCGTGCTGACGTGCGGGCGAAGCGGCACAACTCGGCGGCGAACCGGGCGTACTACGCGGCGTTCCAGGCGGCGGTGGCGGCGCTGTTACGGGCTGATATCCGGCCCGCGGAACGGACCTTGTGGCAGCATCGCTTCGTGCTATCGCAGTTCTCCGGTACACTGGTCAGGCGGCGAAAGCGATTGCCCAGCGACCTGCCGGCGCGGATGGCCGAGCTACTCCGCCTGCGCCTTGCCGCTGACTACGGGCCGGACCAGGTGACCGCAAGAGACGCCGCACGATCGCTTCGGCACTCGACCCGGATTGTCGAGGGGGTGGAACGAATGACGCAGCAACGAACGCTACGCGAGGCCTCGGCTGAGCACGAGGCGAAGTTCCCCGAGGGCCAGGCGGCGCTCGACCTGGCGGAGCGCCGGATAGAGGAACTCGAGGCGTTGATCCGCGGGCGTTTCCCTGAGGCGGCGTTCGACGTCTGGCGCACGGGGCCCAAGGACTACCGCCTGACGGCATACATCCCCCGTTCCGATTTCGGACGAATAACTCGTGCGCTCAGTGATCGGCTTGTCGACATCCTCGTTGACGACGACATCTGGATTGTCGCAATGCCGGAAAAAGTCAAGGCGCGCGCCAGGTAGCCATGTTCGCCACGGAAGTCGAGCGGGTGATGCACGAAATGCCTTACGGGCTGTATATCATCGGCTCGAAGGAGGCGGAGGCGGGGCGCGTCAACGGGATGATGGCGGACTGGGTGATGCAAGTGTCCTTCGAGCCGCGGATCGTAGCCGTGGCCTTCGAGCAGACGTCCCACACGCTGGAGAACATCCGCGAGCGGCGCCACTTTTCGGTGAACCTGCTGGCCCAGGACGACGAGAGCATGGAGCTGGCCCGGCGCTTCGCGCAGCCGTTCCGCGGTGAGAAGGTGGAAGGCCGCAAGGGCGAGGAGCGGACGAAGGTGCACTACAAGCTCGAGGGGCTTCCGTACCAGGCGACGGCCAACGGCTGCCCGGTGCTGGACGCGGCGATGGCCTGGTTCGAGTGCGAGATGGCCGACACGCAGGTGATCGGCGACCATGTGCTCGTGTTTGGAGTGGTGCTGGACGGCGGCGTGCTGAAGGAAACGGAGCCGATGACGTCCAGCTACACGGGCTGGACCTACAGCGGATAGGGGGAAGAGTGGCAACCAGAGAAGACGTGCTCGCCCGCTTGACGCAGACCCGCGACGAAATCACAGCGCTTGTGGAGGGCGCGCCGGAGGCGGTGTGGGCGCGCGCGACTTACGAAGGCTGGACCTGCCACGATCTTCTCGCGCACATCGCGTCTACGAGCGGGCCGGCGGGGTTCATCCTGATGATGGCGAAAGCCGGGCCGCCACAGGGTGGCGGAGGCCCCGCCTTCGATCAAGACGCCTTCAACAAGCAGCAGGTGACGATGCGCGCCGAGCGCTCCGTCGCCGATATCCTGAACGAGATCCGCGGCAACATTCAGCGCGACATCCAGGCTGTGGAGGGCGCTTCCGATGAGCTTCTCGCGCAGTATTTCGTTGCCCAGTGGGGCACCGAGGGCAGCGTGGCCGAGGTCATCATCGCCTCGCACAACTTCCACCTGGGCATGCACATCGCCGATTTGCGGAAGGCGCTGGGCTAGACGTCGAACCAGTCGTCGCCGCGGCGCGGCCGGCGGCGCGACGTGACGTTGAGATCGAACTTGAGGCGGCGCACCTGCCAGAGATGCTCCAGGTCGTGCTGGGCCAGCGAGCGGGCGATCTCTTCCAGGGTGATGGCGCCCTTGTAGGGGTGCTTGCCGGGGCGGCGCCACTCGTACTCGCGTAGGCCCCAGAGCAGGCTCGTCGTCTCCCGGCGCAGGCCGCGGAATTCGCTCAGGAAGCGCTCCATGCTCCCGGTAAGGTAGTCGCGCTCACGCGGCAGGACGTCCACATCCCAGACGGGCACCGGCCTCTGCGGCGATTCGATGAGCGAGGTGATCTGCAGGACCGCCAGCTCTTCGGCGTCGCGGAGGTGGGCGGCGATCTCCTTGAGGCAGAGCTCGTCGTCGGCGGGGCGGCGCATCAGCGCCTGTTCATCGATGCCTGCGAGCTCACCGGCGACGGAGTTACCGGCCTCGCGAAGCGCCTTCATGACCCAACCCAGGGGGTCGCGCTCTTCGAGTTGCACGGGACAAGTATAGTCCCCGGCCGCCTGCTATCAGCTACGCGCCTGACCCGATAACATCTGGCGCATGAGCCCGTCTTCGTTGCCGTTGACGCTTGTCATCGTGCTGGCGGAACTGGCCGCCGGCGGCCTCTGGGTGCTGCTCTTCTCGCAGGCGCGGGGGCAGGCGACGCCGGCGTTCATCAAGTTCTGCGCGGCGATGATGTTCGTGGTAGCGGCGATCGCCTTCTTCGTCGCGGCGGCGGTGTCGGTCGGCGACGACGTAGACGGCTATCCGCTGCGCGAATCGGCGATGGGCCCCGCGCGCTGGGCTTTGGCCGGTGTCTTCGCGGCGTCCGCGCTCTACGCCTACGCGACGATCCGGGAGCACCGGGCGGCGGCCTTCGCGCTGGGCGGCGCGGCGAGCGCGATCGGCCTGGTGGCGCTCGGTCTGCTGGCGCGCGTTGTGTCGGGTCCAACGTGGGGGTATCCGCTCGTGCTGGCGAATTTTGTGATCGGCTCGCTCGTGGTGGGGTTAGCGGGGCTGGGGATGACGCTGGGCCACTGGTACCTGGTCACGCCGCGCCTGCCGGAGAAGCCGCTCCGTGAGTTGACCGGCCTGCTGGTCGTGGCGATGGCCGTGCAGGCGCTGTTCCTGGCGCCGGCGCTGCTGCTGCCGCACGACACGGTGCACACCTCGGTGGACAAGACGATCACCAGCAACATGTTCTTCTACCTGCGGATCGGCTTCGGGCTGGCCTTCCCGGCGCTGCTGGCCTGGATGTCCTATGACTCAGCGGGTGTGCGGGCGATGCAGTCCTCCACGGGCTTGCTCTACATCGTGATGGTGCTCGTCATCTGCGGCGAGGTGGTCGCCAAGGGGCTGCTGTTTACCTCGGGGGTGCCAACTTAGGGGGTTCCGGGCTACATAGGCCTCTTGCCATGCGGTATGATTCGTATCCCGGTCAATGTGTGAATAAGGAGGCCGCATGGCGGAAGGAAAGAACGAAACACGGACGCTGAAGGTCGGCGATGCAGCGCCGGACTTCGAGTTGCGAGACGAGAACCGCCAGCCGTTCAAGCTGAGCGACCAGCGCGGCAAGAACGTCGTCCTCAACTTCTACCCGGCGGCCTTCTCCGGGGTCTGCTCTCAGCAGATGCCGAAGATTCAGGAGCAGAAGGCGATGTTCGGCGATGACACCGTGGTCGTCGGTGTCAGCGTGGACGGACCTGCCGCGCAACTGGCGTTCAAGACCCAGATGGGGATAGAGTTCCCGCTCCTGAGCGACTTCTACCCGCACGGCGCGGTCGCGGAGAAGTACGGCGTACTTCTGCCGCTAGGGGTTGCTGAGCGCGCGGTGATCGGCATCGACAAGGACGGGAAGGTCCGCTACATCAACGTCAACCCGATCCTGGAAGTGCCCGACCTCACACCCTGCGCAATCGCACTGGAGAAGACCCCCGCATAGGAGAAGACCATGGCCACTAACGGATCGCGCGCGAACGGACGACAGGTGATCGACTTCGGCTGGTTTCTGCCCAGCATGGGCGACGCCGAGATCATCGGCCCGCCGACGCGGGAGGCCACGCTGGACTACCTGGTGCAGGTGGCGCGGGCCGCGGAGGACGCGGGGTTCAACTTCGCGCTGATCCCGGTGGGGACAACGTGCCAGGACGCCTGGCTCGTCGCCGGTATGGTCGGGGCGCGGACGGAGCGGCTGAAATTCCTGGTGGCGATGCGGCCGGGGTTCGTCGCGCCCACGCTGGCGGCCAAGATGTCGAACACGCTGGACCAGGCGCTCCACGGCCGCGTGCTGATCAACGTGGTCACCGGCGGCTTCCCGCAGGAGCTGGCCGCCGACGGCGACTTCATGGAGCACGACGAACGCTACGACAGAACGCAAGAGTTCATGCAGGTGGTGAAGCAGGCGTGGACAGGGGGCAAGGCCTGGAACCACGAGGGCAAGTACTACCGGGTGGAAGGCGGCAACGTTTTCCCGCGGCCCTACCAGTCCGCCTCAGGCGGACACCCGCCGTTCTACTTCGGCGGGGCGTCTGACGCGGCCAAGAAGGTGGGCGCTGAGGATGCGGACGTCTACCTTCTCTGGGGTGAGACCGTGGACATGGTGCGCGAGCGCATCGAGGACATGAAGGCGCGGGCCGCCGCCGTTGGCCGGACGCTGCGCTTCGGGTTGCGCATCCACGTTGTCGCGCGGCAGACGGACGAAGACGCCCGCGCCGCGGCAGAGCACCTGGTCTCCGAGATACCGGACAACTTCCAGCACATGGTGGACAAGCACCACGCGAAGGGCGAGTCAGAAGGCGAGAGGCGGCAGCGGGAGCTGGCGGCGGCGGCGAAGGACGGCTGGCTGACCGATCACCTCTGGTCAGGCATCGGCAAGGCGCGTCTGGGCGTTGGCACGGCGCTCGTCGGGTCCGGCGAGAGCATCGCGCGCTGCCTGCAGGAGTACATCGACCTGGGCGTCGACACGTTCATCCTGTCCGGCTACCCGCACCTGGAAGAGGCGCAGCGCTTCGGGCAGTACGTGATGCCCCACTTTGCCGGCCGCACGACGACGAGCCCGCCCCAGCAGGCCGCGGCCCCGGCGTAGGCGACGAATGGCCGGCGCCGTCAACGAGACGATCGACGAGGTTCTCGAGAAGACGCTGGCCCACGCTCGCACCGATCCGCCGCTGCGGGCGGTAGCGATCTCCGGCAGCCCGCGGGCGCCCTCGAAGTCGAAGACGCTGGCGGAGCATCTCCTGGATGAGCTGGCGAAGATCGGTTGCGAGACGCGGCTGATCGACGTCGCGACGCTGCCGGCGGAGGCGCTCGTCGTCCGCGAGCAGTCTGCGGAGATAGACGGGGCGATCGCGGCGGTCGGGCAGGCGCAGATCGTGGCGGCGTGCTCGCCGACGTACCGGGCGCTCTATACGGGCGTCATGAAGTGCTTCTTCGACCTGATGCCGCAGGGGCACCTGGCGGGCAAGGTCTGCCTCGGACTGCAGACCGGCATCGCGCCGCAGCACGCGCTCTCCCCGGAGTACGGAATGCGCGCGCTCTTCGCGAGCCTGGACGGGGTGCCGGCGCTGGTCCTCTACGCCACTGATTCGGAGTTCGAAGAGGGGCAACCGTCAGAGGCGCTGGCGGACCGGCTGGCGAGGATCGCCGAGCAGGCGGTTCAGCTGGCGCGCGGCATGGCGCCGGGCGAGGCCTAGCGCGCTAAGAGCCCGAAGGGCTGCTGGTGGGCGAAGGCGATTCGCCCTCCTTGGTGACGGTGAAGGCGACGCGCATGCCCTGCTGGTAGTAGGACACCTTCTGGCTGTCTTCGGTCTCCACCCGGTTGTCGATGAAGACGTAGTTGCCAGCGCTAAGCGTATAGGTGCGGCCGGTCTTGTCGCCGTCCCCAAGGTCTTCGACTTTGCGCTCTTCGTGGACGTCGGCAGCGCCGGTGTCGACGGAGCCGTCGCTCTTGGTGGGGAGCTGGTCTGGCGGGATATCGGTGCGCAGGATCACCAGGTCGTGGTCCTTCGTGCCCTGGTTCCGGATCGTGAAGTCGATCGGCCCCTCGGGAAGCGATGGCTTGTCGACGGTGATCGACCATTCGTTGAGGATGACTTCGAGGTCGCCGCCGCCACTGGTGTTGCTGCACCCGGAGAGGAGTACGAGCGCGGCCACGACGGCGCAGAGTCCCAGGAAGAGCTTCACGTGTAATCCTTTCAGCGGGCTTGGAACTACAGTGTGTGATTGTATCAGCCGGAAGGCTGAGGAACGATCCGGGGGGTTATCGCGCTCGCTCGCCGTAGTCGCCCCAGGGCGTGTCGCGGCGGCGGACGGCCTCCCGGAAGCCGATGTCCATCGCCATGTCGCGCCAGGCGATTCCCTCCGGCGTGTGCCGCGCGATGCCGTCGAAGACCGTGCCCAGGATCTGGGTAGTGCGCAGGCCCATGTTCTCGTATGCCTGGTTGACCAGCAGCTTGCTCATCACCAGCTGGTTGAGCGGGATCGTCGCCATGCGCCGGGCCATCTCGTCCACTGTTGCCGCGAGCTGGTCAGCGGGGATGGCCGCCGAGACGAGGCCGGTCCGCTGGGCCTCGACGCCGGTCAGCGATTGGCCGGTCAGCATCAGGCGCTTGGCGTGCTCCAGGCCCAGGCGGTAGGCCCACATGACGGTCGTAGGCTCACCCCAGACACGGGCGGGCGGGTAGCCTATCTGGGCGTCCTCTGCCATGTAGATGAGGTCCGAGCAGAGCGCCATGTCCGTGCCACCGCCGACGCACCAGCCGTGCACCTGGGCGATCACCGGCTTCGGGCTCTCCCAGAGCGACATGAAGGCGCGGACGTTGCGGGACATGCCCAGATAGTCGCGGACGGGGTCCCAGTTGCCGGCCATCGCGCGCTGGGTAGCGTCCTCCGCCTTCGTGCCCCAGTCCAGGTCGTAGCCGGCGCAGAAAGCCCGGCCGGCGCCGGCCAGGACGATGACCCGCACCGCGGGATCCTCGTTGGCGGCGGCGACGGCGTTGCGGAGGTCCGCCGTCAGCGCGGCGTTGATAGCGTTGAGGCGCTGCGGGCGGTTGAGGGTGATGCGCGCTACGCCGCCGGCGGGTTGGTAGAGGATGGTCTCGAAGGAGGTGGCCACGGCGGCGACGCTAACACGCGCCGATTCGGCGCGTCAACGGCGGCTCAGAACCCCCAGTTGCGGGCGTAGATGACAAAGAACGTGGCCATCAGCACCGTCGAAACGGCCAGCAACGCCTGGTTGATTTCCGGGTTGCGGGTCATCCGGGCAAGGACAAAGTAGATGGGGAAGATAGTGAGCACGTAGCGAGCCATGCTGATGTTGAACGAAGTGGAGAGGAACATGAGCAGCGCCAGCCAGCCGAATACCAGGTATGAGGGCCGCAGGAACCCCGCGCCCACGGTGAGCAGTCCGCCCACCAGCACCGTGGAGATGAGCAGCAGCTCGTAGATGAGGAAGCGGT
>DATKKM010000033.1:0-30565 GCA_035542855.1 Dehalococcoidia bacterium | reverse complement strand
GCGTTCTCCAGCTTGTCGCCCATATCCTCCGTGACGAAGCGGCCGCCGGTCAGGATCGCGATGTCCTCCAGGATCGCCTTGCGGCGGTCGCCGAAGGAAGGCGCCTTCACGGCCAGCGCGTTGACGTTGCCGCGCAGCTTGTTCACCACCAGCGTGGCCAGCGCCTCACCGTCAACGTCGTCGGCGATGATGACGATGTTCTTCGTCATCTGCAGGACGCGCTCCAGCACCGGCAGGAGGTCCTGCACAGAGGATATCTTCTTGTCTGTGATCAGGATGAAAGGATCGTCCAGCACCGCTTCCATGCGGTCGGCGTTAGTCACGAAGTAGGGCGAGGAGTAGCCGCGGTCCAGCTGCATCCCTTCGACGAACTCCGTCTCGGTGCGGATGCCCTTGGACTCTTCGACGGTGATGACGCCGTCCTTGCCGACCTTCTCCATGACGTCGGCGATAATGTCGCCGATCTCCTCGTCGTGGCCGGAGATCGTCGCCACCTGGGCGATCTGCTGCTTGCCAGCCACCGGCGTGGCGATCTTGCGGACCTCCGACTTGACCTTGTCGACGGCCAGCTCCAGGCCGTGCTTCAGCGCCATCGGGTTGGCCCCGGCGGCCACCATGCGCATGCCCTCGCGGACGATCGCCTGGG
Organism: Dehalococcoidia bacterium; assembly: GCA_035542855.1. Lineage (GTDB taxonomy): Bacteria > Chloroflexota > Dehalococcoidia > SM23-28-2 > RBG-16-64-32 > DATKKM01. The sequence goes on along the minus strand of DATKKM010000033.1, from coordinate 29,919 downwards.
CCAGGACCGTGGCGGTGGTGGTGCCGTCGCCGGCCACATCGTTGGTCTTGGAGGCGACCTCACGCGCCAGTTGCGCGCCGAGGTTCATGAAGGGGTCCTTGAGCTCGATCTCCTTGGCCACGGAGACGCCGTCGTCGACGATGCTGGGCGGCCCGAACTTCTTCTCCAGGATGACGTTGCGCCCGCGCGGGCCCAGCGTCACACGGACGGCGTCTGCCAGGGCGTCGACGCCGGCCTTGAGGCTGCGGCGAGCCTCTTCATCGAATAGCAGTTGTTTTGCGGGCATTGATTACTCCTAGATAGGACGATGGAAATTGGAGGTTAAGAGGATGGATCCAACCACCTCTAGCGTCTAACCTCTAGCTTCTTCTCTACGTCAGCTTGGCCAGAATGTCGGACTCTTTGAGGATCATGTAGTCCTCTTCGTCGCCGAAGACACCGCGGGGGACGTCCTGGCCGCTGTACTTGGCGTACATCACGCGGTCGCCCGCGGAGAGGTCGATCGGGACGCGCTTGCCGTTGTCGTCCAGGCGGCCGGGGCCGACGGCGATGACGACGCCCAGCTGCGGCTTCTCGCGCGCGGTGTCAGGGATGACGAGCCCGCTGGCGCGCACCTCTTCCTGGCGCGACTGCTTGACGACCACGCGGTCGCCCAGGGGGACGACCTTGGACGCAGAGCTCTTGGCGGCCGGCTTGGCCTTGGTAGCGGTTGGCATGGAACCTCCTTGGGTCGCTGTATCTGTTGCCTTGAGGGTGTTAGCACTCGAACGGGCGGAGTGCTAACCCAGACGCATCTTACGAGATGTGGAAAGCATGTGCAAGGCCCCGCCGGCCCCCCGCCCCGCGCCATCCTTTGGAACAGTTGAACATGGGAGCATTTGGAACAAGGGAGCGTCAGGAACCGCGGGCGATTCAGCTGGGCACAAAGTGACGCAGATCGACCGAGCGCAGCGAGCGTCTTGGGAAGAGTGAAGAGATGGGGCTATCGCCCCATCTCTACCGGGAGTTCGGGGGTGTCCCCCGAAACCCTCAACCTCCCGGGCGGGGGGGTGGGCCGCACAACGCCCAGCGTTACAGCAAGGTGGAGCGCGGCAGCGGCGGGTCGGCTGTCAACGGATTGCCTCCGAAGAAGGATAGGCGAATTCATCCAATTGTGCGGCAATCGCGTTGGAGCGGGAGTGAAGAGGGCGCAGCGCCTCTACCGGGGGTTCGGGGGTGTCCCCCGAACCCTCAACCTCCCGGGCGGGCGGGTGGGCCGCACAACGCCCAGCGCTAGAGCAAGGTGGAGCGCGGCAGCGGCGGGGACCTGGCTACTGGCCACTCACGAAAGCGGGCACTTCCCGCACCCGCCCTGCGTGCAATACTGCCGCGCCAGGTAAACCATCCCCTGCTGCCGCCGCATGCCGATGCGGACGCCGGCCGCCGCCGCGTGCAAGTGGCGGACGCTCCCGTAGCGAGCCGGCAGCGGCAGCCGCGCGAACACGCCTTCGATAGCGGCGGCCTCGCGCTCGTCGCAGAGCGCCGCCGCCAGCGGCAGCACGGCGTTGGCCGCGATCTCGATCGCCCGCGCCCGCCCGACCAGCCCCGGCACAATCAGCGCCCGCACGACAGCGCCCGCCGCGCCCTCCGGCTCAGCCAGCGGCCCGATCAACGATGCCGCCAGCCCCGGCCCGGCGAAGCGCACGGCCAGCGCGGCCGCGCCCTCCAGACGGCGGCTCGCCCCGTTGCCCGGCCGCACCCCGCGGCGCGCCGTACCAGGTTCGTACGCAGCGGCCAGCAGCGAGAGCGCCGCCCTCAACCGGCCCCCTGCTGCCACAGGCACCAGCGCGGCCCGCAGCGCCTGCCAGGGAACGGCGCCCGCCAGCGCCCGGAACGCCTCACGCTCGCCGCCGTAGGCCAGCGCCTCCAGCAACCCCGCCCAGAGCGCCTGCTCCAGCCCATCGCCGGACGCCAGCCGCTTGCCGAACGCCGCCGCCTTCTGGCGGAAGCGCATCGCCCCCAGGCGGTCCAGCGTCTCGGACACGCCAGTTACCCCCAGCCGCGCCGTCACATCGCGGCATGGCTCCCCCCAGCGCGGCTCGTGCGCCAGCCAGGACGCCAGCCGGGGCCCGCCGAGCGCCGCCACGGGCGCCCGTCCGCCGCCGGGCAGCGGCGTGTCACCGCTTTCGTCGTGGAAGAAGACCACGTGCAGGGCGACTCCGGCGTAGGCCGGGTCCCCATCGTGGCCGTGGCGGCGGAAGTCGCTCGTCCGCACGTGCAGTTCGACGTCCCCCTGCAGGAGGCCTTCCGGCGCCGCGATCACCGCGCCCCGGAAGTCCGGCCCCGGCCCGCGCCCCGGCCGGCCGCGGAAGATCACCCGCAGCGGCCGCCCGTCCACCGTGACCAGGGCGCCGCGCGGAAAGCGCTGCCCCTCCCAGAGCCGCCAGAGCTCGGACTCCGGCAGCAGCCGTGCGGCCTCATAGCGCGCAGGGGCCTCGCCGAGCCGAGGCGTTTGAATCGGCCGCAGATTTTCGCAGGCTGTTCGCAGATTCGGATGTGGCCAGGACGGTGCCCCGGCCGATGAGGCGGCATGACCGTCGTCGATCAATGCCGTTTGAAGCGGCGGACTTTGCCGGATTTTGCGCGGACTGGTTTGCGGCGATGTCCAGGAGGCCTCGCTACAGACGGGCAGGCAGGCAGGCGCCCTGGCCGGCTTGAACGATCCACCCTTCAGTCTCAAGTCGATCAGTATCCAATCTGCGAAGATCCGCGGCTAATCGCCTTCCCCGCTGCGGCCGTACTCGAAGCCCGCCCCCTCGGCGACGATGCTCAGCAGCCGCGCCGACGTTCCGCGCGGGCGGTACTGTCCGGTCTCCCACTCGCTGACGGTCTGCTGGCGCGTGCCCAGCTCCCCGGCCAGCTCGCCCTGGCTCAGCCCCAGGTGCCGCCGCAGCGCCCGCACCCGTCCGGCGTCCCACTCCGCTTTCGGTTCGCTCACAGGGCGATTCTACACGGTAGCGTGTAGCGTGGCCACCCTGCCCCGCCTGCCCCTCCGCGAGAGTCCGCGGCCAATCCCGGCCAGGGCCGGGGGTCAATCTGCGAAGAATCTGCGTCAATCTGCGGCTAATGCCCGCCGCGCTTCACCGCCCGCTCGCGCACGAGCGGCATCAGCGTCGGCAGGAGGATGATCATGGAGAGGGCGAAGACCCAGCCGGCGCCGCCCAGGCGGGCGACCCAGCCGTAGCCGCCCAGCGACGCCGCGGCGAAGAAGGCCAGCGCCGCCAGGGACGACCCGCCACCTGCGGCCAGCGCCCCGATGCGGCCGGCGTTCGCCTCCGTGACCCTCATCGCGCGGCCTCCACCAGACGGGCCGCCGGCCGCTCGCGCGCGGCCTCGCCGCCGCCCCCGGCGGAGCGCGCCGGCGGCCGGTAGCCGTGCATGCGCAGCGTGTTCATCGTCACCGAGAAGCTGCTCAGCGCCATCAGCAGCGCCGCCAGCTCCGGGCTGACGATCTGCGAGGTGAAGGGGTAGAGGACGCCCGCCGCCAGCGGGATCGCGGCGGCGTTGTAGCCGAAGGCCCAGGCCAGGTTCTGGCGCACCAGGCGCATCGTTTGCCGGGCGATCTGGGCCGCCGCCGCCACGTCCAGCACGTCGTCGCGGACGAGGACGACGCTCCCCGTCTCGCGCGCCACGTCCGAGCCGGAGCCGATGGCCACGCCGGCGTCGGCCTGGGCCAGCGCCGGGGCGTCGTTCACTCCGTCGCCGACCATCGCCACGCGGCGCCCCGCCTCCTGCAGCCGACGCACCTCGTCGGCCTTGCCGCCCGGCGGCACCTCGGCCAGCACCCGCTCAATGCCCAGCTGGGCCGCGATCGCCGCCGCCGTGCGGGCGTTGTCACCGGTCAGCATCACGACTTCCAGCCCCATCCGGCGCAGCTCGCGCACGGCCGCCGCCGACGTCTCCTTCAGGGTGTCGGCGACGGCGATCAGCCCGGCCGCCGCGCCGTCCGCCGCCACGAACATCACTGTCTTGCCCTCGCCCTCCAGGCGCTCGGCCTCGGCGGAGAGGGCGGTCGCGTCGACGCCGCGCCCGGCCATCAGCGCGCGGTTGCCCAGCAGCACCCCGGTGCGGGCCTCGGCCTCGCGCACGGAAGCTTCGACGCCGAGCCCCGGCAGCGAGCCGAAGGACTCGGTTTCCAGCGCCGCGGCGCCGCGCTCGGACGCGGCGCGCACGATCGCCTCGCCCAGCGGGTGCTCGCTGTTGCGCTCGGCGGCCGCGGCCAGGGCCAGCAGATGCTCTCCGGACACCGCCCCCGCGATGACGTCAGTCACCGAGGGCTGGCCCTTCGTGAGCGTGCCTGTCTTGTCCAGAACCACCGTATCGATGCGCGACATCGCCTCCACGGCGTCCGCGCCCTTGAAGAGCACCCCGTACTCCGCGCCCTTGCCGGCGCCTGCCATCATCGCCGCCGGCGTGGCCAGCCCCACGGCGCAGGGGCAGGAGATGACGAGCACGGTCACCGAGACCAGCAGCGCGAAGCCGAATACCTCCAGGTCCGTCAGCTTGTACGGCGTCAGGATCAGGCGCGTGCTCTCGTCGAAGAACCAGTGGTAGCCGGCGAAGAACCAGAAGAGGAAGACGGCCAGCGCCAGGGCGTGCACGGCCAGGATGAAGTTGCCGGCCACCCGGTCCGCCAGCGCCTGGATCGGCGCCTTCGTCGTCTGGGCGTCCTCCACCAGGCGGATGATCTGGGCCAGCGCGGTGTCCGCGCCGACGCGCCTGGCCTCGAAGCGGAAGGCGCCGGTCTTGTTCAGCGAGCCGGCGATCACCTCGTCGCCGGCGCTTTTCTCCACCGGGATGCTCTCGCCGCTGATCAGCGACTCGTCGACGGCCGAGTAGCCCTCCAGCACGACGCCGTCCACCGGTATCGCCTCGCCGGGGCGGACGAGGATGACGTCGCCGGGAACGACCTCGTCGGCCGCGATCTCAACCTCGGCGCCGTCGCGGATGACGGTGGCCGTGCGCGGGCGCAGGCGGATCAGCTTGCGGATCGCCTCGGAGGTGCGGCCGCGGGTCAGGGCCTCCAGGTAGCGGCCGAGGACGATGAAGGCGATCAGCAGCGCCGCCGCCTCGTAGAAGGTGGCCTGCTCGCCGCCGAAGCCCGCGTCCGGGAAGAACGTGTTGACCACGGCGATGCCGTAGGCCGCGCCGATGCCGGTGGCGTAGAGCAGGTTCATGTCCGTGACGCCGCGCCGCAGCCCGTTCCAGGAGTGGATGAAGAACTGGCGGCCGGGCCCCAGCACCAGCGGCGTCGTCAGCGCGAAGAGCAGCGGCTTGTCGTCCGCCCAGGAGGGCATGAAGCTGTCCAGCGGCGCGTAGGAGCTGAATGTGAAGAGCATGATGACCAGCCCCAGCGGCCAGGCGATCAGCATGTTGATCTGCTGACGGCGGATCTCCGCCCGCCGCAGCTTCCGCTCGCGATCGGCAGTGTCCTCGCCTTCGCCCCTGTCGTGCACCTCGTAGCCCAGGCTGCGAATCGCTTTCTTGATCTCGGCGGCGGGCGTCACCGACTCCAGGTGCTCGACCGATACGATGTCTGTGCTGAAGTTGAAGGTGACGTCGCGGACGCCGGGCAACGCGCGCACCGCGGGCCCGATGACGAACTCGCAGTGGCCGGGCGTCATCCCCAGCACCAGGAGGTCAGTGCGCGCAGCCGGGACCTCGTAGCCGATCTCCTCGATCCGCCTGGCCATCTGCGGGACGTCGCAGACGCCCTCGTCGTAGACGACGCCCGCCTTGCCGGCGCTGAGGTTGACGGTGCACTCCTGCACGCCGGGGATGCCCTTTAGCGCCTTCTCCACCTTGCGCACGCAGGCGGCGCAGGTCATGCCGGCGACGGGGATCGTCACCTCTCTCCGGTGATGTTCGTGCGTCGTCGCCATACGATCCTATCTGTTGGCCAGCTCGTAGAGGCCCAAGAGCTCGCCGATCACCTGGTCGTCGCGGCCCTCCTTGATGCCCTCGATGACACAGGTGTGCAGGTGGTTGTCCAGCATCAGCCCCTCCATCTTTTCGATGGCGCGGCGCACAGCGTAGGTCTGCTTGAGGATGTCGACGCAGTACTGGTCGCCCTCGACCATGCGGCGCACGCCCTGCAGGTGCCCTTCGATGAACGCCAGCCGCTTGAGGACCTGGTGCTTCTTGTCTGGTTGCATGCGCTTCTCCTACCCATACCCCCCCGGTGGGGGTCTACGCCTCGCAGTATCCGCCCGTCCCGGACGCCCGTCAAGTGACGCCGGTCACTCCGCCCGGGCGGCTCAATCCAGTGTTAATCTGCTTCCCGTATCTTCAACAACATGACTAGATTGCTTGTCGCACTTCCCCTCGCCGCCGTCATCATCATCGCCGCCGGCATCGCCGTCTGGTGGTTCGCCATCCGCTCCGACGCCAGCCCGCTGACCGACCCGAAGCCCATCCCCAGCGAGCTGTTGAACTCCGCCACGCCAACGCCCGGCGCGACCGAGCCCGGCGCCACGGAGACGCCGGCCGGAACCGCAGGCCAGGTCTGGCAGATCGTCTCCAGCGATTCCGAGGCCGACTACTACGTCGGCGAGACGCTGGCGTCGCTCGGCGTGCCCTCGACGGCCAACGGCAAGACGAAGGACATCAGCGGCGCCTTCTACCTGACGGCGGACGGCACTGCGCTCGACACGTCACAGACATCGCAGTTCACCGTCGACCTCACTACGCTGACCAGCGACCAGTCGCGCCGCGACCAGCGGGTGCAGAACGCGCTCGAGACGGGCCAGTTCCCGACGGCGACGTTCACCGCCGAGAGCGTTTCCGGCCTGGCGACGCCCATCACCGACGGCGTGCAGGTGTCGTTCCAGCTCACGGGCACCCTCGATCTGCACGGCGTCCAGCGCAAGGTCATCTGGGACGTGGAGGCGACGCGCCAGGCGAACGTGATCAGCGCGATCGCCACGCTGGACTTCAACTTCTCGGACTATGACATCAACCCGCCGAACATCGGCGGCTTCGTCTCGGTGCAAGACCACGGGCAGCTGCAGGCGGTGATCATCGCGCAGGAGTCATAGCCGGGGCGGCGGATGGCCGCAGTTTGGCCCAGATCATTCGCCTGTTGGCTGTCGTCCTGGAAGGACCCGGTGCGGGTGGAGACCGCCGTTGGCTGTCAACGGATGGCCTCCGGCGGAACGGGCTACAGGAGGCGTTCACCATTCACCACTGACTACGGCTTCAGCACCACCTTGATGCAGTTCTCCTTGCGGTTGGTGAAGATGTCGTAGCCGTGCGGGGCGTCCGCCAGCGGCATCGTGTGGGTGATGATGGCGGAGGGGTCTGCCTTGCCCGCTTCGATCAGCTTGAGCATCTGCGCCATGTAGCGGCGCACGGGCGCCACGCCGATCTTGAACGTGATGTCGCGCAGGAAGGACAGGAACATGGGGAACGGGAACTCCGGCTCCGTGTACATGCCGACGGCGCTGATCGTCCCCGCCGCGCGGACGTAGCGGAACGCCGACTTCAGCGAAGGCTCGATGCCCACGGCCTCCAGGACTACGTCTGCGCCGCGGCCCTCTGTGTGGCTCTTCACCACCTCGACCGGGTCTTCCTTCGACATGTCGACCGGCACGGCGCCGATCTTCTTCGACATCTCCAGCCGCTCCGGCATCTGGTCGATCGCCAGCACCATCTTCGGGTCGAACGTGAGCGCGGCCATCTGCGTGAAGAGGCCGACCGGCCCCGAGCCGATCACGGCAACGACGTCGCCCGGCTTGATCTCGCCGCGGTCCGCGCAGAAGTAGCCCGTCGAGAAGATGTCGCCGACGAAGAGCGCCTTCTCGTCGGACAGCGAGTCCGGCACCTTCTCCAGCGTGAAGTGGCCGTTGGGCACCCGCAGGTACTCCGCCTGGGCCCCCGGCAGCGCGACAAAGCCGAACGTCTGTTGCGCCTGGCAGACGCTGGTCCAGCCGCTCTTGCAGTAGTAGCAGTCGCCGCAGGACGAGGTGAAGGCGCCGACGACACGGTCGCCCTTCTTGAAGTTGGTCACCTCGGCGCCCGTCTCGACGACCTCGCCGATGTACTCGTGCCCGATCACCCAGCCCGTAGGCGGCAGCGGCATGCGGCCGTCGTAGGCATGCATGTCGGAGCCGCAGATGCCGGCCGTGGTCACCTTGATGATCACGTCTTTGGGGTGCTGTATCGCGGGGTCTGGCACGTCCTCCACCTTCAGGTTGAACGGGCCGTGGAACGTGACTGCTTTCATGCGGGCGACCTCCGGTTTCGTCTACGGGTTAGCGTGTCGAAGGATAGCGGCGCCGGGCATACGCGGCAAGCCAGGTATGGCGGGCCGGCGCGCCTCGCGCTATCATCCGCGTGCAGATGACCCAGGAAGCGCCCGGCCGCCAGTCCGCTCAGCGCACGAACGACTTCGCTGACATCGCGGAGGAGTTCGGCAAGCGCATCGCCCGCATTGTCTGGTGCACGATGGCCACCGTCGATACGAAGGGCCGGCCGCGGACGCGGATCATCCACCCTATCTGGGAGGGCGCGGCAGGCTACATCGGCACCGGGCGGCAGTCGCTCAAGGCCAAGCACATCGCCGCCAACCCCAACGTCTCGTTCACCTACTGGGACCAGGCGCACGAGCAGATCTACATCGAAGCGACGGCGGAGTGGCTGGACGACGCGGCGGACAAGCAGCGAGTCTGGGACCTGTACAAGAGCACGCCGCCGCCGCTGGGCTACGACCCCGGCCTGATCTGGCGCGAGGGCCCGCTGGCCGGAGACTTCGGGGTGCTTAAGCTAGCGCCGCGCCGCATCGAGCTGTACTCGATCGCCTGGCTGATGCAGGGGAAGCCGCCGCTGATCTGGCGGCCCGCCTGAACCGCTCATCCTGAGGGCCCTGGACGGACGATGTGCGACACCCGTCTACGCCGCCGGCAGCGCCTCGGTGTCCTGCGGCCTCGCCCTTACCGCCCTGGCGAACTCGTCCGGCGGCACCGGCTTTGAGAACAGGTAGCCCTGGAACTCCGTGCAGCCGCGCGCCCGCAGGAAGGCCAGCTGCTGCTCCGTCTCCACGCCCTCCGCGATCACCCGCAGGCCCAGGTTCTCCGCCATCGCGATGACCGTCGAGACGATCGTCGCGTCGCTGGCGTCGTGCTCCAGGTCCCGCACAAAAGTGCGGTCGATCTTGACGGCGTCCACGGGGAAGCGCTTGAGGTAGGTGAGCGAGGAGTACCCGGTGCCGAAGTCGTCGAGGGCGATGCCAACGCCCATCTCCCGAAGCTGGTTGAGCATGGAGATGGCGTAGTCCACGTTGCGCAGGACGGCGCCCTCGGTGATCTCCAGCTGGAGGACGTCCGCCGGGACGCCGGTCTCCTTCACGATGCCGGCGATGCGGGCAACCAGGTCCTCTTGCTGCAGCTGACGCGCGGAGAGGTTGACCGCCACGCGGCTCAGCTCAATGCCCTCCTTCCGCCACTCCGCCACCTGCTTGCAGGACTCGCGCAGGACCACCTCGCCCAGTTCCACGATCAACCCCGTCTCCTCGGCCAGCGGTATGAACTCGTCCGGCATGATGACGCCGCGCTCCGGGTGGAACCAGCGCACCAGGGCTTCCGCCGCGGTGACTCGCCCGGATGCGATGTCGATGATCGGCTGATAGAAGACCTTCAGCTCATCGCGGGCGAGAGCGTGGCGCAGGCTCTGCTCGAAAGAGAGGCGCTCCATCACACGCTGGTTCATCGCCGCCGTGTAGAGCTGGTAGTTATCGCGGCCGTGGTCCTTGGCGCGGTACATAGCGGTGTCGGCGTTGCGCAGCAGCGTCTCGCCGTCATGGCCGTCGGACGGGAACATCGTGATGCCCAGGCTGGCCGTGGCCCGGAACTCCTGCCCGCCGATCACACGCGGATGGCGCAGGCACTCCAGGATACGCTGCGCTATCTCCGTCACGTCCTCCGCCCGCGATAGCGACGGCAAAAGCAGCGTGAACTCGTCGCCGCCCACGCGCGCCACGGTGTCGCAATCGCGGACTAGCAGCGAGAGGTCATCGGCGACGGACTGCAGCAGCTTGTCGCCCGCGCTGTGGCCGAGCGTGTCGTTGACCAGCTTGAAGCGGTCCACGTCGAGGAAGATCACGCCGAGCATCTCGCCGTGGCGGCGCGCCTGGGCGAGCGCCATCTGCAGCCGGTCCTCGAACAGTGCGCGGTTCGGCAGGCCGGTCAGCGAGTCATGGTAGGCCAGGCGCCGGATCGTCTCCTCCGCCTGCTTGCGCTCGCTGATGTCGCGGCCGATCATCTGCACGGTGTCGGGCCGCCCGTGCTCATCGATGGCGATGCGGGCGGTCATCTCCATGGGCACGCGGCGCCCATCCTTCGCTATCAGCTCGATCTCGAAGGGCGCGGAGTCGCCGCGCCAGACGCTCTTCAGGAACTCCGAGTTGCGTGCCTGGTCCTCCAGCGGCGTGATGTCAGCGGGACTCACCGCCAGGAACTCTTCCTGCGTATAGCCCAGCAGCTCCAGCGTCCGCCGGTTGGCCGTGCGGAAGCGGCCACGGAAGTCGAACGTCATCATGGCGTCGCGGGCGTTCTCGTAGATGTCTCGGAAGCGCTCTTCGCTCGCCTCCAGCGCGGCCAGGGCGCGCTTGCGGTCGGTGACGTCCATGACGAACGCCTCGATGCTGGCCGGCACGCCGTCTTCCATCAGGACCTGGCCCTGCTCCCAGAGCCACCGTTCGCTGCCGTCCCTGTGCTTGATCGGGAACTCGATCTCGAAGCTCCCAGTCGTCAGTCCTGCCTGGCGGACCGCCACGGCCAAGCGCCACTTGTCCTCTCCGCGCATCGTGGGGGCCAGGATGGTGACGGGCTGTCCTATCAGTTCCTCCGGGCCCATCCCGGTGGCGTCGCGAATCCCCTCGCTGACGTAGAAGATCGTCGGTTCGCCGCGGATGTCCGCGCGGAGCACGAAGCCCGGCAAATTGCCGACGAGTGTCGAGAGGAAGCGCTCGCTCTCCCGGAGGGCGGCGTCGGCGCGCTTGCGCTCGGTGACGTCCATCGTGAACATTTCCAGCGCTATCGCGCGGTCCTCCACGTCCTTGACGATCTGGCCTTGCTGCCAGAACCAGCGCTCCTCTCCGTGCACGAAGGCGCGGACCTCGCTTTCGAACGGAGCGCCGGTGGCGGCGGAGCGCACGATTCGTTTGACCAGCTCCAGGCGGTCTTCCGGGTTCACCAGGTCGCCCAGCGTCTTCACTGGCTTGCCCATTACGTCCGCCGCCGTCAGCCCGATCACGTCCTTCACGCCCTCGCTGACATACTGGATGGTGCGCTTGTCATCCATGGAGCAGCGCATGACATAGCCCGGCAGGTTGCCAACGAGGGTGGACAGGAAGCGCTCGCTCTCGCGCAGCGCGTCCGCGGCGCGCTTGCGGTCCGTCACGTCCATCGTGAACATCTCCAGCGCAACCGGTTGGCCAACCTCGTCCGTAACCACCTGACCTTGCTGCCAGAACCAGCGCTCTTCCCCACTGCGGTGCCTGAACCGGAACTCGTACTCTATCGGCCCGCCTTCTTCTCGCGCGCGCCGGACTGCGTCCGCCATCCGGGCCCTATCCTCTGTGTTGAGCCGTTCTTCCAGGATTGCGAGCGGCCTGCCGACCAAATCCTCGGCGTTGAAGCCGGTGATCTCGCGCACGCCGTCGCTCACATACTTGATCTCTAGCGGGCTCCCTTCCAGCCGTATCACGAAGCCCGGGAGGTTGCCCATCAGCGTCGAAAGGAAGCGTTCGCTCTCGCGCAGGGCGTCGGCGGACTGTTTGCGCTCGGTGATGTCTGTGGCCACACCGATGACACCGGTCACCAGCCCGTGCTCATCGCGCTCCGGGGCCAGGCGGTACTCGAAGATCACGCGGTTGCCGTTGGCCTCAATCGTCGCCGTCGAAAGCACCTCGTCGCCGGCGAAGGCGCGGCGGAAGCTCTGCAGGATCTCGGGGTAGTTAGCGTAGATGTCGGTAACGTGGCGGCCGATGAGCGTCTCCGAATCGACCCCCACCTGCTCCATCGCCTGGCCCTGGTGGAAGACAACGCAGCCGGCCGGGTTCACCGCGAAGAGGACGACCGGCGCGCCGGTAATGACGCTGCGCAGCCGGGACTCCTTGAGGAGAAGCTGCTCTTTCTGGCGAAGGTTGTCCAGCGATAGGCCGAGCGCCCCGCCAACATCGTTCAGCAGATGCCGGTCAAGCCCGTGCGAGGCGGTGACGTACAGCACCCCGATGGAGCGATTGAGGGCGACGATCGGGACGAACGCCGAGCGGCGCGACCCCTCACTGACAATGTCCGCCGGGTAGCGGTTGGCCAGGGCGTCCGCCAGCTGTATGGCGTGCGCTTCCAGCACCCACGCCGCCTCGTCCTCGCCGATGCCTCGGCGCGAGACGACCTCCAGCTTGCCGTTCGACTCCAGGGCGATGAATAACGGTTCCGCTTCCAGCAGCCCGTGCAGGATTAGCAGCGCCTCTTCGGCGGCCTGTTGCGCGCCCGTCGTGTCGCCGAGCCGGATTAGCAGCAGCTCCGGATAGGAGGTCCGCTTGCGCAGCTTGATGATCTGACGGAACGTGAAGAAGATCGCCGCTCCGGCCACGATCCAGCCCACAACGGCCAGCAGCGCGATCTGCATCCACGTGTAACCGGTGAAGTAGTAAATCGGCAGGTCAAACGTGATCGCCGCGTAAACGCCGATCGTTATGTTGCGGCGCAGCGAGAAAACGTCCGCCAGGACGTCCCGCGGCCGCGGTTGCGCTGGCCCAGCGTTAAGTTCTACTTGCTCGTCTGAACGCATGCTCCCCCAGTCGCACACCGGCTGATGCCGGGGCGACTAATAAGGAGACGTAGCCCGTAACACCCTCGTTACCTGAATTTTGGCCCGACCTGAGCGGTCCGCCTTTACCGGATCTTTACCCTGCCATCCGTTTCTGGCCATCTCTTGCGCGGGAGCACTATAATTGGCGGGCCGGAAGCACCCTCCACACGATTGTCAAACGCGAGCCCCACCCGCGCCCGCCGCAGCAGAAAGGACACACATCATGGCCAAAAACGACAAGAACCGGACCACGACCGATTCGGGCATCCCCGCCACAAGCGACCAGCACTCCCTCACCGTCGGCCCCAACGGCCCCATCGTGCTCCAGGACCACTACCTCATCCAGAAGATGGCCCAGTTCAACCGCGAGCGCGTGCCGGAACGCGTCGTGCACGCCAAGGGCGGCGGCGCCCACGGCTTCTTCGAGGTGACCGCGGACGTCACCCAGTACACCAAGGCCGCCTTCCTGAACAAGGTGGGCAAGAAGACGCCCGTCTTCCTGCGCTTCTCCACCGTCGCCGGCGAACTTGGCTCCGCCGACACGGCGCGCGACCCGCGCGGGTTCGCGATGAAGTTCTACACTGAGGAAGGCAACTACGACCTGGTCGGCAACAACACGCCGATCTTCTTCATCCGCGATCCGCAGAAGTTCTCCGACTTCATCCACTCCCAGAAGCGCCTCCCCGTCACCAACCTGCGCGACAACAACATGCAGTGGGACTTCTGGACGCTTTCGCCGGAATCCGCGCACCAGGTGACGTTCCTCTTCTCTGACCGGGGCACGCCGCGCACCTGGCGCAACATGAACGGCTACGGCAGCCACACGTTCATGTGGATCAACGCGAAGGGTGAGAAGTTCTGGGTAAAGTACCACTTCAAGACTGACCAGGGCATCGAAAACTTCAACGCCGCCGAGGCCGCAGCCATGGCCTCCGACGACCCCGACCTGCACATCCGCGACCTCTTCTCCGCAATCCAGCGCGGCGACCACCCGTCCTGGACGCTGGAGATGCAGATCATGCCGTTCGCGGAGGCGGCGACGTACCGCTTCAACCCGTTCGACCTGACCAAGGTCTGGCCGCATGCCGACTACCCGCCGATCAAGATCGGCCGCCTGGTGCTCAACCGCAACCCGGAGAACTACTTCGCGGAGGTGGAGCAGGCCGCGTTCGAGCCGGCGAACATGGTGCCGGGCATCGGCCCCAGCCCGGACAAGATGCTGCTGGGCCGGCTCTTCAGCTACCCGGACACCCACCGCTACCGCATCGGCACGAACTACCTGCAGCTGCCGATCAACCAGCCACAGTCGCCGGTGCACAGCTACAACAAGGACGGCTCCATGCGCTACCGCCACAACGGCGAGCAGCCGGTCTACGCCCCGAACTCCGTCGGCGGCCCGCACGCCGATCCGGACCTGGTGGAGCCGGGCTGGGCCGCCAGCGGAGACCTGGTCCGCGCCGCCTACGACCTGCACGCCGAGGACGATGACTTCGGCCAGCCGCGCGCCCTCTGGGAGAAGGTGCTTTCGCCAACCGACCGGGAGCACCTGGTGAGCAACCTCGTCGGCCACATCAAGGCGGGCGTGACGCCGGAGATGGTCAAGCGGGTGCTGGAGTACTGGCGCAACGTGCACCCCGACATCGCCGATGGCATCGCCCGGGGGCTGGGCCAGAAGGTGGCGGCCCCCGCCGCTGGGTCGTAGGCGTCTCCACTCGCGCATTCAGAACAGGGCCCCGGGCAACCGGGGCCCTACTTTTCGTGCCGGTAGAAGACAACCCGGACGCGCTCGGTGGTGACGAGGCCGCCCTCCACCATCTCGTGGACGCGGTCCAGGAAGGCGTTGACCTTCTCCTCCGCGTCGACGATCTCGACGACGATCGGCAGGTCGCCGGATAGCTCCAGAAGGCGCGAGGTGTGGATGATGCTCTTCGCGCCGAACCCCTCCATGCCGCGGAGGACGGTCGCCCCGGCCAGCCCGTCTTCGCGCGCCTTCTCGACAAGCGCCAGATGCAGCGGGCGCCCACGCCAGTGATCGCTCTCGCCGATGAAGATGCGGAGGAGGATGGCCTCGGTTCCGGGTTCCATCAGGCGACCGCCTCCCCGCGCTCCCGCCAGCACCAAGGGAACATGGGAACAATGGAACGGCAGGCGCCAGCGCTGTTCCAACCCTCTCCCCTGGCCCCTCTCCCGCGGCGGAGTGCCAGGGGCGATGGGCCCGTCAGGAGGGCGGGCGGATTTGCCTCAAGCCGAATCTGCGAAGAATCTGCGCCCATCTGCGGTTAACTCTCCAGGGCCACAACGCCGGCATGCCCCGCCGTGAACGCGGCCAGGCCCGCCACCAGGCTGATCCCCACGTAGACCGCCATCAGCAGCGGGTTGCCGTCGCGGAGGTACGTCCAGCTCTCGTAGACGAACGTCGAGAACGTGGTCAGCCCGCCGATGAAGCCGACCGTGATCGCCGTGCGTACCTCCGGAGAAAAGGCGTTGCGTTCCTCGACCAGGCCGATGATGACGCCGAGCATCAGGCTCCCCGCGATGTTCACCCCGAATGTCCCCCACGGGAAGCCGACGCCCAGCGAGCCGTAGAGCTTCACGGCGAGAAGATAGCGCGTCACCGCGCCGAGAGCGCCGCCGACTGCCACTGCCAGTACTGTCATCGCAAATAAAAACGCCTCTACCCGGAAAGGTAGAGACTGTCAGCGGTCTCCCGCGGTTCTCCGCCTCTAGCGGAAAGCGAGCCTCATCGCTTGCCGCGCATTGTAGCACGCCTCGATCGCCCTTGGCCGTCGGCACTCCTCTGCGGTACGCTTATGTCGTCCCGCCGCAGCCCAGCGAGGAGTTGCCCCTATGACCCACCTCCAGGATTCCGATCCAACCGTTTTCGACATCATCCGGCGCGAGCAAGACCGCCAGCGCCTCGGCCTTGAGCTGATCGCGTCCGAGAACTACACGAGCGCGGCAGTGCTGGAGGCGATGGGCAGCGTGCTGACGAACAAGTACGCTGAGGGCTACCCGGGCAAGCGTTACTACGGCGGCTGCCAGGTGGTGGACGAGGCGGAGACGCTGGCCATCCAGCGCGCGAAGGACCTCTTCGGGGCGGAGCACGCCAACGTCCAGCCCAACTCCGGCGCCGAGGCCAACCTTTCGACGTACTTCGCGCTGATCAACGTGGGCGACACCGCGATGGGCATGAACCTGGCCCAGGGCGGCCACCTGACCCACGGCCGAGAGATCAACTTCTCCGGCCGCCTCTACAACTTCGTCCCCTACAGCGTCGAGCGCGAGAGCGAGCAGATCGACTACGACGAGATGGCGCGCCTGGCCAAAGAGCACAAGCCGCGCATCATCGTCGTCGGCGCCACGGCCTACCCGCGCATCATCGACTTCCCCCGCGCCCGGGAGATCGCGGACAGCGTCGGCGCTTACCTGATGACGGACATGGCGCACATCGCCGGCCTGGTCGCGGGCGGCGTGCACCCCTCGCCGATGCCGTACTCGCACGTCGTCACGTCCACTGCGCACAAGACGCTGCGTGGCCCGCGCAGCGGGTTCATCCTCTCCAACTCAGACATCGCCCAGCAGATCGACAAGACGGTCTTTCCCGGCGTGCAAGGGGGCCCGCACATGCACATCATCGCCGCCAAGGCCGTCTGCTTTGGCGAAGCCGCGCGGCCCGAATTCAAGGACTACGCCCGGCAGATCGTCGACAACGCGAAGACGCTGGGCGAAGAGCTGCAGAAGCAGGGCTACCGGCTGGTCTCCGGCGGCACAGACAACCATTTGATGCTCGTGGACGTCGGCGCCAAGGGCGTGACCGGGCGCCAGGCAGAGCAGATCTGCGACAAGGTGCACATCACGGTCAACCGCAACACTATCCCCTACGACGAGCGGCCGCCCCTGCAGGGCAGCGGCATCCGCATCGGGACGCCGGCGCTGACCACGCGCGGGATGGGGCCGGAGGAGATGCGCACGGTGGCCCGCTTCATCGCCCGCGCCCTCGAATCGCGCGAAGATGAGGCTGCGCTGGCCGGCCTGGCGGCGGAGGTGCAGGAGTTTGCGGGGGCGTTCCCGGTGCCTGGCATCACGGACCGGGAGAAGGTGTCCGCGTAGGGCCTGGCCCCGCCAATCTTGTACCAGCTTCCTCAATGCTGTTATAATCCCGATTTGCCCGTGGGGTGAGCCACCTCGTATTGGTGCGCCCCGGGCGTTTAACTTTGTCCTGAGAGGAATTCTTCTTGCGAGATTACGAACTTGTGGTCGTCCTGAGCCCCGAAGTGGGCGATGAGGGATTCCCCGCCACCATCGAACGGATCAGCGGCGTCATCACCGGCAACGGCGGGGAGATAAAGAACGTCGACGCCTGGGGCCGCCGCCGCCTGGCCTACCCCATCCACCGCTTCCTGGAGGGGTACTACGCCGTCACCCACTTCTCCGCTGAGCCGAACGCGATCCGCCCGCTGGAGGCCAACCTTGACCTGGCAGAGGACGTCCTCCGACACCTCGTCGTCAAGGTTGAAGAGGTCAAGCCGGAAGTCAAGAAGGCAAAGAAGCAGCAGGTGTAATGGCCGGACTGAACAAGGTCATGATCATCGGCAACCTGGGCGCCGACCCCGAGATGCGGTACACCGCCGACGGTAACGCCCTCACCAGCTTCCGTGTCGCCGCCAGCCGCAATTACAACGGCCCGGACGGCGAACGCCGCGAAGAGACCGAGTGGTTCTCCGTGGTCACCTGGCGCAAGCTGGCCGAGCAATGCAGCCAGTACCTGCAGAAGGGACGTAGAGTATACGTGGAGGGACGCCTGCGCACCCGCTCCTGGGACACCCCGGAGGGCCAGCGCCGCTACAAGACGGAAGTAGTGGCGGAAAGAGTGCTCTTCCTGGACCGCGCCGGCGCCGCCCCCTTCGGCGAAGAGAACCAGGAGCAGCACGAGCCAATCCTTGACATTGAGCCAGAAGACATTCCGTTTGAATAGGACGACGCATGGAGACTGAGCCAACTTCCGCAGAACAGCAGCCCTCGGCCCCCGCCGAAGAGGCGCGGGAAGCACGCCCCCGCCGCATAGAAGGCGATGAGAGGCCCCGCCGTGGGCCCGGAGGCCCGCCGCCGGCCGAAGGTGAAGAGCGCCCCCGGCGCCGGGGCGGGCGCCGCCGCCGCGTCTGCATCATGTGCGCGGACCACATCAAGGTGGTGGACTACAAGAACGTCTCCTTCCTCCGCCGCTTTGTCTCTGACAGGGCGCGCATCGAAACGCGCCGCAAGACCAGCGCCTGCGCCAAGCACCAACGCGCGCTGGCCAGCGCCATCAAGCGGGCCCGCCACCTGGCGCTCCTCCCTTATACCGCAGAGCACATCAGGGTCAGCCAGGGCCGCTAAGGGTAACGCCCGGCCGCTTCGCCAGTTCCCTGAAGTAGGACACCAGGAAGGCAGATCATGTCCAGGCAACGCAGAGTACCCACACCAACGTGGGAGAGAGACCGCGGCATCGGCGGAGGCCTCAGCGGCAGCCGCCTGCAGATCCTCGCTGCCGTCGGCGCCACTCTCCTCGTACTGGCCGCCGTCGCCGCCATCGGCATCGGCTTCCTCTCAAACTACCTGCAGGACCGCAACCGGCCCAACACAGCGGCTCTCACCGTGGGCGACACCGTGTTCACCGTGCGCGAGTTCACCAACCGCTCCAAGTTGTACGTCACGCAGATCGGCGGCACCACCAACTGGCAGCTCATCATCCCCTCCGTCGCCGCGCAACTGGAAGAGCAGGCGATCCTCCTCCAGTACGCAGGCGAGAAGAACCAGAGCGCGACAGACGACGAGGTCAAGGCGCAGATCGCCTCCCTCCTCGGCATCGAAGTCACCGATGCGAACTTCGATCAGCGCCTGGCGGATGAGCTGAAGTCCAGCGGCCTGACGGACCAGCAGTACCGCGACATGGCCCGCACCACCGTGCTCCGCAAGAAGGTGACCGACCAGTTCCAGACGGAGCTGCCGGCCACGATTGAGTCCGTCCACTACCGGCAGATCACCGTGGCCGACCAGGCCACCGCCGACGACCTGAAGGCGCAGATCGAGGCGGGCGGCGACTTCGCAGCGCTGGCCACCGCGAATTCCACCGACACCAACACCAAGGACAAAGGCGGCGACGCCGGCTGGGTGCCGAAGGGTTACCTCAACAGCTCCATAGACAACCTGCTCTTCAGCCTTGACCTGAACCAGGTGGTCACTTACGCCAGCACCAGCTCCGTCACGATCTACCAGGTCACGGAGAAGGACGACAACCGCATCATCGACGACGACAAGAAGTCCACGCTTGCCAGCCAGAACTACCAGAAGTGGCTGACCGACAAGAAGAGCGGCCTCACGATCAACAACGAGGTGGACTTGACCACCGGCAACAGCGACAAGCTTATCTACGTCATCGATCACGCTGGCCTGACCGCCCAGTAGGCGCTGGATGGGCTCCCCCTCCGGCATCCGCATCGTCCTTCTTGGCCTGGGAACCGTGGGCAGCGGCGTCGCGCGCGCCCTCACCGAGCGCGCCGCCACGTACGAGCGCCGCGTCGGCGCCCCGCTGCGGCTGGTGAAGGCGCTGGTCCGCGACGTCTCCAAGGAGCGGGGCCTCAAGCTGGACCCCGGAATCGTCACCGCAGACCCGGAGGAAGCGCTCTCCGCCGAGTGCGACATCGTCATCGAGATGATGGGCGGCGAGCACCCGGCCTACGAGTACATGGAGCGCGCCCTCAAGGCGAGGCACTACGTGGTCACAGCCAGCAAGGAGGTGATGGCCAAGCACGGGCCACAGCTCCTGGAGCTGGCTACGAAGGCGGGCGTCGATATCCTTTACGAGGCCAGCGTTGGCGGCGGCATCCCCATCATCTCGCCCCTCAAGCGCGACCTCTCAGCCAACGACATCACCAGCGTCCGCGCCATCATTAACGGCACCACCAACTACATCCTGACCCGCATGAGCAGCGAGGGCGCGGCCTTCGCCGACGCGCTGAAGCAGGCGCAGGAGCTGGGCTTCGCCGAGCCCGATCCCACCGCAGACGTGGAGGCGCACGACGCCGTCTACAAGCTGGCGATCCTGGCCAGCCTGGCCTTCCACACAACCGTGCGCCCGGAGGCGATCTACCGCGAAGGCATCACCCGCCTGACCCCGCGCGACTTCCGCTACGCCGCCGAGCTGGGCTACGCGATCAAGCTGCTGGCCATCGCCCGGCGGGAGGAGAACGGCATCGCCGCGCGCGTGACACCCGTCCTCGTCCCCACGTACGAGCTGCTGGCCCGGGTGGACGGCGTGCTCAACGCGGTGCAGGTGGAGGGCGATCTCACCGGCCGCGTCCTCTTCCAGGGCGCGGGCGCCGGCTCCCTGCCGACGACGTCCGCCGTGATGGCGGACGTCCTGGACGCGGCGCGCTCGATCGTGCTGGGCGGCAGGCCTTCCCCCTGGCGGTATACTGCGGACATGCCCGTCGTCCCTATGTCAGAGCTGGTCAGCCGCTACTACATTCGCATCGAAGTAGCGGACCGGCCCGGCGTGCTGGCCGTCATCGCCCGTTCCTTCGGAGATCACGGCGTCAGCATCGCCTCCGTCATCCAGAAAGAGACGGACGAAGCGCAGCAGACGGCTGAGCTGGTGATCATGACCCACCAGGCGAAGGAGTCCGCCGTGCTGCAGAGCATCGCCCAGATCGAGCAGGTGCCCGAAGTCATGCAGGTGGGCAACATGCTGCGGGTGGAGGGATGACTGTGCAGCGCACCCGCCCCGAAGCGGCCACGCCCGGCACCGCCGAATGGGTCGACAACGAGCTGCGTGAGGCCAAGGCCCGCCTGCACAAGGTGGAGAACGACCTGGCCCAGTCTCTCAAGCAGACCCACGGCCTAGAAGCCGAAATGCGCAAGCTGATGGAGGCGCTGGCCGTCTCCGGATCCGTGGAAGCAGCGCTCCAGGCCTTCCGCGAAGAGGTCCGCCAGCTGCGCGGCCAGGTGGGACGCGTCGAAGACCGCCAGTCTTCCATCACCGGCCGCGTGGAGCAGGTGATCAACCAACGCCAGGCGGAGTCAAGCCGCGGCCAGCAAGACCTGGCCCTCGCAGCCAAGCAGATTGAAGTGATGAACCGCACCATCGAGCAGTTCGACGGCCGCGTCAAGGCGCTCGAGGAAGTCGCCCGCCACATGGAGGAGGAGATCGCCGGCGTCCGCCTCAACAACCAGTCGCTGGACCGCCTGATGGAGGAGACGAACAGCCGTACGGCACGCACGCACGAGGCGACGCTGCGCCTGGACCAGGAGTTCGCCCGCTTCGGAGGGCAGACCGACAAGCTGGAGAAGAGCGACGAGAACCTGAGCGAGCGCATGTCCGTCTTCATGGAACAGATGCGCCGCACCGGCGAGCGCCTGGACAAGCTGGAGACGCTCCTCACCTTCGCCGAAGAGACCGGCGAGGCGCTGGAGAAGGGGAGCCACGAACGTGAGTTGCTGGCCGGGCGTGTCGCCCACGTGGAGCATTTGCTGGGTGAGCTGTCCGCCCACACCGAGGAGTTCGTGCAGGCGCTGGCCCGCCTTGACCAGCGCAGCCAGACGCAGCTCAGCGAGATAGTGACGCTGGCCGGGCGGCTGCAGGACCTGACTGACCAGACCAAGGCCGGCCTCAAGAAGATCTACCAGGTCTTCCTGCGCCAGCGCCGCCGCCGATCAGAGGCGCTCAACCAGGAGATCAAGGAACTGACCGCCGGCGAGCTGCACGCCGGTGAGTAGCCCGTATGTAGGGACACGCCGCCGGGACGTCTCGCGGCGCCGCACGGGCCACCACCGCTAGCCATGCCCAAGTCCGAGCGCATTTCCGCAGCCACCACACGCGGCGTCCTCCACCGCTACCGTGACCGCCTGCCGCTCACGGATCGCACGCCGATGATCTCGCTGGGGGAGGGCGATACGCCGCTGGTCAAATCGCGGCGCCTCGTCGAGCGGGCCGGCTGCCGCGAGCTGTACTTCAAGCTGGAGATGTGCAACCCCACCGGCTCCTTCAAGGACCGCGGGATGGTGGTTGCCACGGCCAAGGCGGCTGAGGGCGGCGCGGGAAAGGTCCTCTGCGCCTCCACCGGCAACACCAGCGCCTCCGCCGCGGCCTACGCCGCGCACCTGGGGATGCAGGCCTACGTCCTGGTCCCGCACGGCAATATCGCCCAGGGCAAGCTGGCGCAGGCTGTCGCTCACGGCGCGCAGGTGCTGGCCGTGCGCGGCAACTTCGACCAGGCGCTCAAGATGGCGCGCCAGATCAGCGAGAAGCACCCCGTCGCCCTCGTGAACTCGGTCAACCCCTACCGCATCGAGGGCCAGAAGACGGCCGCCTTCGAGATCATCGACGTGCTCGGCGACGCGCCGGACCTGCTGTTCATCCCGGTGGGCAACGCCGGCAACATCACCGCTTACTGGCGCGGCTTCGTGGAGTACTACCAGGCCGAGCTGTCGACCATCAAGCCGCGCATGATGGGCTGGCAGGCGGCGGGCGCCGCCCCCATCGTCCTCGGCCACCCGGTGGACGACCCGCAGACCATCGCCTCAGCGATCCGCATCGGCAACCCGGCCAGCTGGCGGTTCGCCGAAGCCGCCCGCGACGAGTCCGGCGGCGCGATCAACTCTGTGACCGACGACGAGATCCTCGAGGCCTACCGCCTGCTCGCCCGCGAAGAGGGCATCTTCTGCGAGCCCGCCTCTGCGGCCTGCGTGGCGGGGCTGCTGAAGACGGCCGCGGCGGGGGCGCAGCAAGCAGCGCCCCTACGGGACGCGCGCGTGGTCTGCGTGATCACCGGCCACGGCCTGAAGGACCCGGACACCGCCCTCAAGATCGAGGCTCGCACCACGGAGGTCGATGCGGACCTCGGCGCCGTTGAAGCGGCGATGGGGCTTTCCTAACCCAACTCCAAGCGATCTCTCATCTGCGCCCGGTACGCTCTCCTCAGGAGAGACCGAACTGAACCGCATCCAGATCGCCTGCCTCATCGCCCTCTTGGCCGCACTCGCCGTCATGGCGGCGGCCTGCAGCGATCGCGACGACCAGGTGACCGCGGCTACCTCCACCGTCACACCGGGCGATGGCCTCGTCTCAATCGGCGCGGGGCTGAGCGGGATCGAAGGCCTCGAAGCAACCGTCTACACAACCGGGATCGCGCACGCCTCGGCCTTCGCCTTCGATGACGACGGCAGGCTCTGGGTGGGCACCGCCGCCTACACCGATGACGGCAGTGACGGCATCTACCTGGTCCCGGGCGCCGGTGAGACGCCCGTGGAGGTCGTGGCCGGCCTGCACACAGTGCTGGGCCTGCTCTGGTATGACGGTTCGCTGTACGTCTCTGCGAAGGAGGCGGTCTACGCGTACAGCGGCTTCGATGGGGAGGCCTTCTCGGATCAGCGGACAGTCGTCCAGTTTCCTGCGGGCGTCGGCGAGGTGAACGGGATCGTGCTGTCTCCGGACGGGCGGATGCTGGCCGGCATATCCTCGCCCTGCGACCACTGCACGCCGGCAAACGAGTACTCGGCCGCGATTGTGTCGTTCCTCCCTGACGGCAGCGATATCCAGGTCTACGCGAGCGGCATCCGCGCCCCGATCGCCCTGGCCTACTTCCCCGGCACCAGCGATCTCTTCGTGACGATGAACCAGCGCGACGACCTTGGCGACGCCACCCCGGGCGACTGGCTGTCCACTGTAAGCGAGGGCGACGACTGGGGCTTCCCGGACTGCTACGGCCAGGACGGCCCCGCCTGCGCGGGCATCCCCTCGCCCGTCGCGGCGCTCGACAGGCACGCGGCGCTGAGCGGCCTCGCCATCGTGACCGGCCAGCTGGGCGCGGCAGTTGGCAACGCCGCCATCGTCGCCGAGTGGCAGACCGGCAGGGTGCAGATGGTCTCGCTCGAACAGACAGGGAACGGCTACAGCAGTGAAGTCTCGCCGTTCCTGGCCGGGACCGCGAACCCGGTGGCGGTCACGCTGGCCCCGGACGGCGCGCTGCTCGTCAGCGACTGGACGAGCGGCACGGTGTACAGGATCGCCCGTGTGTGACCCGCGTCACGTGACTTCTGCCGTTCCCTGCTACAATTACCTTCCGTAAGCCTGTCCTGAGGGCCTCGAAGGGTCCACTTCGGGACGCCCAACGTCATGCCAACCACCACCGCCGGTATCGACCAGGAGCGCATCGCCGCTGCCGTCCGCGAGATCATCGCGGCGATCGGCGAGGACGCCTCGCGGGAGGGCCTCGTCGACACGCCGGAGCGCATCGCGCGCATGTACGCCGAGCTGTTCTCCGGAGTGCACCTGGACCCGGCGGACGTTCTGCGCCAGGGCTTCCAGGAGCAGCACAAGGAGATGGTCATCCTGAAGGACATCCCCTTCTACTCGCTCTGCGAGCACCACTTCCTGCCCTTCCACGGCGCGGCGCACGTGGGCTACGTGCCGGAGGGGCGCATCGTCGGCGTCAGCAAGCTGGCCCGTGTCGTCGATATCCTGGCGCGGCGGCCGCAGATGCAGGAGCGCCTGACCAGCCAGGTCGCCGACGCCATCATGGACGGCCTGCAGCCGGACGGCGTCGCCGTCGTCATCGAGGCGGAGCATCTCTGCCTGACGATGCGCGGCGCCCAGAAGCCCGGCGCCCGCATGATCACCTCGGCCATCCGCGGGGGTTTCCGCCGCCGCGGCGTGACCCGCTCCGAGTTCCTTTCGCTGGTGCAGGGCAAGTGATGTTCCAAGCTCCGTGTTCCATTCTCCGCGCCCGGGGGCGGCCATGCTGACGGTCAGCCGCGAAGACCTCTCTTCCCTGGAGCCGGAGTGGCGCGATCTGCTCGCCTCCTGTCCCAACCACGCCTCGATCTTCCAGTCGCCGACCTGGCTACGGACGTGGTGGGGCGAGTTCGGGTCGGGCCGCGAGCTGGTGCTGCTCTCGGTGCGCGAGGAGCAGCGGCTCGTCGGGGTGGTGCCGCTGATGCGCGAAGGCGGGCGGTTGTCATTCGCCGGGGACACCGAGGTCTGCGACTACATGGACTTTCCCTGTACGACCGGCCGCGAGCCCGATCTGCTCGCGGCCACGTTCCGCTCGCTCGGCGAGGAGCCGTGGGACGAGCTGGCGCTGTGGGCGCTGCGGGAGGACTCGCCCGCCCTGGCCGCGCTGCCCGCCGTCTGTGCTGAGGCAGGCCTGGCACTCGCCAGCGAGACGGAGGACGTCTGCCCGCAGATCGCCCTGCCGGGCGACTTCGAGGAGTACGTCTCCTCGCTCGGCAAGAAGGACCGCCACGAGCTGCGACGCAAGCTGCGCAAGCTCCCCCAGGCCGGCGAGGTCGAACTGGAAGTCATCGAATCGCCTGCCGAGGCCGAGGCGGCGATCGACACATTCCTCGCGATGATGCGCGACTCCCGCGCCGATAAAGCGCACTTCATGACCCCGCAGATGGAATCGTTCTTCCGGCGCCTGGTGCTGAACCTGGCCTCAGAGGGGCTGATCGAGATGGTCTTCCTCAAGCTCGGCGGAATACGCACCGCCTGCGTCCTCTGCTTCCGCGCCGGTGACGAATCGCTCCTCTACAACAGCGGCTACGACCCCAACTACGCGCACTTTTCCGTGGGCCTGCTCTCGAAGGCGCTGGCGCTGCAGCGCGCGATCGAGCAGGGGAAGACGCGCTTCGATTTCCTGCGCGGCCACGAACGCTACAAGTACGAGCTGGGCGCGCAGGACCTGCACGTGCACAAAGTGCTGATCCGTCGGGCAGCGAACCCCGTACAATAGGTCGTACGCCCCATGTGCAACATCGCCGTAATCAGTGTCCACACCTCGCCGCTCGCGCTGCCCGGCACGCGCGACAGCGGCGGCCTCAACGTCTACGTCCGCGAACTGTCCCGCGAGATGGGCAAGCGCGGTCACCGCATCGATATCTTCACCCGCCGCACGGACCGCACGACGCCGGAGGTCACACGCATCGATGACTCGACGCGCGTGGTCCAGGTCGAGGCCGGGCCGCTGGACGCGGACAAGGCGCAGCAGCGGCGCCACCTGGAGACGTTCCGCCGGGGCCTGATGGCGTTCAACGACGGGGAGCATGCTCAGTACGACCTGGTGCACAGCCACTACTGGATGTCAGGCTGGGTTGGCCAGACGCTGGGCGAATGCTGGCGCGTGCCGCACGTGGTGATGTTCCACACCCTGGCGGAGGCCAAGAACCGCCACCACCTGGGTGAGCGCGAGCCGAAGTACCGCATCGCCGGGGAGCGCGCCGTGGCCCGCGGCGCTGACGCCGTGATCGCCGCCAGCGACAGCGAGAGCGGCACGCTGATCGAGGACTACGGCGTGACGCCATCGCGCATCTCAGTCATCCCCTGCGGCGTGGACACGGAGGCCTTCCGCCCGCTGGACGCGCGCGCGGCCCGGCGTGAGCTGGGGCTGGACCCGGAGCTGCCGGTTCTGCTCTTCATCGGCCGCATTGAGCCGCTGAAGGGCATCGATGTGCTGATCCGGGCGTCCGCCCAGCTGGACGGCCGCTTCCAGCTGCTGGTAGTCGGCGGCGACGAGAAGGACGCCGAGCGCATCCACGAACTGCACACGCTGGCGGAAGAGGTCGGCATCCTCGGCAAGATCGTTTTCGCCGACGCCGTCCCGCACGAGGCCCTGCCGCGTTACTACAACGCCGCCAGCATCTGCGTCGTGCCCAGCTACTACGAGAGCTTCGGACTCGTCGCCCTGGAAGCGATGGCCTGCGGCGTGCCGGTCATCGCCTCGCGCGTCGGCGGGCTCAAGGAGACGGTGCGCGACGGGCAGACCGGCTACCTGGTCCCCTGGCGCTGCCCGGAGCCGTTCGCCGAACGGCTGGACCTGCTGCTGACGAACGAGCCGCTGCGGCGCAGTCTGGGCGAAGAGGCCCGCGAAGTCGCGCAGCGCTACCGCTGGCCGGTCATCGCCGCCCGCGTGGAGGACGTCTACCATGAGCTGGTGTCGGCCTACCGCGGGGAACCAGTTAGCGCGCACGTGGCGTGACTGGAAGTAGCCAGTGCAGGTAGCAAGGAGCAAGTGGCGCGAAAGTCATTCTGGCTACGTGCTTCTTGCTCCTTGCCACTGACGTCGTAGACTAACCTTCGTGGCCCCCAAACGCCCCGGCAAGAACCAGAAGGTGGCGATGGTCATCGTCGCGCACCCGGACGACGCCGAGTTTCTCTGCGGCGGCACCGTCGCCAAGCTCGTGCAGAACGGCTGGACCGTGCACTATATGCTGACCACCAGCGGCGACATGGGCTCGAAAGACCCGAACATGACCCGCCAGAAGCTCGGCCGCATCCGCGAGCGGGAGCAGACGGCCGCCTGCAAGGTACTGGGCGTCAGCGAGGTGATCTACCTCCGCTACCCGGACGGCTTCGTGGAGGACACGGCGGAGATGCGGGGCCGCATCGTGCGGGAGCTGCGGCGGCTCAAGCCGTGGACGGTGATCACCTGGAACCCGTTCCGGCAGACGTTCACCCACCGCGACCACCGCCTCACCGGGCAGGCCGCCGTCGACGCGGTCTTCCCCCTGGCCCGCGACCCGCTGGCCTACCCGGAACACATTGATGAGGGGCTGAACGCGCACCGGGTGATGGAGTTGCTGCTGGCAGGCGATAACCCTGACCACTGGATCGACATCCCCGAAGAGGCGTTCAGGGTAAAGATCGCCGCGCTCAAGAAGCACAAGAGCCAGATCGGCGCCGCCCCCGTCCGCGAGCTGACGAAGCGCCTGCACGATCGCATGGCGGAGGCCGGCAAGGAGAAGGGTTACGCCCTGGCGGAGGGGTTCCGCCGGATGTCCTGGACGTAGCAGATGGAATCGCTTTCGACGACGCTCGTCTGGGTGGGGCTTGGGCTCACCGGGCTGGCCTCCGCGCTCTACTGGGCGCACCTCGCCGGCCTGCGAGTCGTCATGCGGCGCCTCGCCACTGACGCCGGCGACGGCCCGGTCATTGCGACCATTGAGCGCGGCGACACCAACGGCTGGGCAGAGTCCGTCGGAGCGGCGGCGACCGGTGCGAGCTGGGCCGCGCTGCTGGCGCTGGCTGTGGCGCTCGTCACCCGCTGGCAGGCCGTAGACCACGCGCCGTGGTCCAACATGTACGAGTTCACCACGGCCTTCGCTACGGCGATCCTCGCCTTTTATGCCGTCTTCGAGCGCATCTACGTGAAGCCGCACGCGCGCCGCTCGGCGCGGGCGCTCGGCGCACTGGCGCTGCCGGTAGTGTTCACGCTACTGGCGATCAGCCTCGCCTTCTTCCCGTCGGACGTACATCCGCTGGTGCCGGCGCTGCAGAACACGGACCTCCTGGCGATCCACGTAGCGGCGATGATCACAGCCTATGCCGCGCTCAGCGTCTCCTTTGCCTCGGCGGGGCTTTACATCGCCCAGGGCGGCGAGAAGAACCGCTTCGCGCGCCTGCCGAAGGCCCGCACGCTGGACGAGATCGGCTACAAGAGCGTGATGGTGGGCTTCCCGATCCTGGCGGCCGGCATCGCCCTGGGCGCCTACTGGGCGAACTCCGCCTGGGGCCGCTACTGGGGCTGGGACCCGAAGGAGACGTCCGCGCTGGTCACCTGGCTGATCTACGGCATCTACCTGCATATGCGCGGCCTTCGCAAGTGGGCCGGCATGCGCTCCGCCTACATCCTGGTGATTGGTTTCGGCGCGGTGATGTTCACGTACTTCGTGGTCAACCTCTGGGTCTCCGGCCTGCACAGCTACGCCGGCGTCTGACGAAGGGGACAGGTCCCCTGTTCCGTTTCCCCGCCCCCGCGATTGACGCACTTCGCCGCGTCGAACGATAATCTCGCCAGCATCCCGTTCCGGATACAGAAGGAGAGCCCTGTGAACTCGATTTCCGTGCTCAAAGAGCAGATCAAGGGCAGTCACGACATCATGGAGGGCACGATGGCCGGCGTCGATCCAGCGGCCTGCCACCACCAGCCCGGCGGCTCCGCGCACCCCATCGGCGCCACGTACGCCCACGCCGTCATCTCGGAAGACTTCATCGTCAACATGATCATCCGCGGTACGCCTCCGCTGATCATGGGCGAATGGGGCGCCAAGGCCGGCCTGAGTGAGCCGCCTCCGCCCCCGGGCGGCGACCTCCTGGCCTGGTCCAACAGGGTGCAGATCGACCTGGATGCGATCAAGAAGTATGCCCAGGCGGTGTATTCCAACACCGATTCCTACGTGGACTCGCTCAAAGCTGAAGACCTCGACCGGGAGCTGGACGTGCCGGGCTTCGGCAAACACTCCGTCAACTACTACCTCAGCGTCGCCGCTATCATCCATCCGTCCAACCACTGCGGGGAGATCGCCGCGATCAAGGGCACCCAGGACCTCAAGGGCTACCCGTTCTAACCACGGCTCCGCGCACAGACCTGAGAAGGGGCGGCGTGCGTTGCCGGCGGCGGAAGAAGGATGACGACGCGCTAACGCGCGGTCAGCGCGTCAACCTCCGCCATCTCCTCCGGCGTCAGCCGCCACTCGCCGGCGGCGGCGTTGGCAGCCACCTGCTCCGGCTTCGTGGCGCCGGCGATCACGCTGGGCACGTAGTCGTGGCTCGCCAGCCAGGCGAACGCCAGGTCCAGCAGCGAGTGCCCGCGCTCCTGCGCCCACGCCTCCAGCTTCTCCACGAGGTCGAAGTTGCGGTCTGACATCATTGGCTCGGCACGGGCGCCGTAGGCGGCCAGGCGGGTGCCCTCCGCAGGCTTCTCGCCGCGCTTGTACTTGCCCGTGAGCATGCCGTTGGCCAGCGGGAAGTAGGGCAGGATACCCAACCCATACTGCCGGCACGCCGGCACCAGCTCACGCTCGATGCGGCGGTCCAGCAGGTTGTACTCGTTCTGGGCCGAGGTGAAAGGTGTGAGGTTGTGCAAGCGCGCCGTCCACTCCGCGTCCGCCACCTGCCAGCCCGCCATGTTGGAGTTGCCGATGTAACGCACCTTGCCGGAGCGCACCAGGTCGTCCAGCGCGCGCAGCGTCTCCTCCACCGGCGTTAGCGGATCCGGGAAGTGGAACTGGTAGAGGTCGATCCAGTCCGTCTGC
>DATKKM010000032.1:0-6551 GCA_035542855.1 Dehalococcoidia bacterium | reverse complement strand
GTCTCCTGCGTGCGCCGAAGCGGGCTGGCGTAGATCACGTCCAGCTTCGTCTCCTTCATCCGCTCGCCCAGGCGCTTCGCCTGCTCGTACCCGACTTCCGTCAGGTCCGGGTCACCGGTCGTCAGGTCCTCGCCGGTGTTGCCCTGCGACTGCGCGTGGCGGATGAGGTAGAGGCGAGTGGCATCGCCGCCGGTGAGCATGACGTCGCGGTAGAAGTAGAAGATGGGGTCGCCGGGCGGGTCTCTTCGTTGCGCAGACACGGGCCACATGATAGCGAGGCCCGAGTGCCGTGCGCTATCCTCCCACCATGGTGGACACGAGTCTCGTCATCGTCCGCGAGATGCGCGGCGAGGACATCGAGCCGCTGGCCGAAGCGCTGGGCTGGCCGTGGCGCGGCATTGACCGCCGCTGGCAGGAGCTCGTCGCCGGCTACCGCGAGATCTACGTCGCCGATGTCGAGGGCTGGCCCGTCGGCTCCGTCAGCATCAACGAGCGGGAGGAGCGGCCCGGCATGCTCCACCTTTTCGCGCTCGACGTCGCGGCCCCTCTGCGCAACCGGGGCATCGGCTCGCAGCTCATCGCTTACGTGGAGGCGGAGGCCCGGCGTCGCGGGCTCGCCGGCGCCTACCTGGAAGTCGGTGTCGAGAACAATGGAGCGCGGCGGCTGTACGAGCGGCTCGGCTACCGCCAGGACGGGGTGCCCTTCCCCAATTCGTGGCACCGCTACGATCAGGACGGCAACATGCTCGAAGAGGTCGTCGAAGAGGTCTGTCGGATGATCAAGCGGTTCTAGCGCTTGTAATCGCTTACAGGACGCCGTCAGCCTGCAGCGCACGCACCGAGGCCTCGAACGCCGCTAATGTCGCGTCGATGTCCGCCTCCGTGTGCACGCCGGAGACGAAGCCGCCGTCGCCGTGCATCAGGTCTACGCCGTGGTTCAGCATCGCCCGCTTGAGGGCGGTCTGCACCTTGACGGGCGTCGCCGGTGGCGGCTCCTCGCCCGGCCACGTGATGTCCTCCGTGGGCCGCTCGGCGTGCTTGCCGAGAGCGATATGGAAGTAGGACGCCAGCCCGTAGACCGCGCCCCTGGCCTGCGTACGCTCCAGCACGCCGTTCATCCCGGCGATCAGCCGCCGATTCAGCGCGTCGGCGTGGCGGTGGTGCTCGCCGGTCTTCACCATGCGCAACATCGTCGTCCCGGCCGCCGCCGAGACCGGGTTCGCGTTGAAGGTCCCGGGGTGCATGATCCGCCGCTCCTCGTTCCAGCGCCCATCGCGGAACTCCAGCATCGAGACGATGTCCGTGCGGCCGCAGACCGCGCCGCCCGGCATGCCCCCGGCCAGGATCTTGGCCAGCGACGTCAGGTCCGGCGTGATGCCGTAGCGCCCCTGCGTCCCGCCGGGCGAGACACGGAAGCCGGTGACCACCTCGTCGAAGATGAGGACCGTGTCGTGCTTCGCGGTCACTCTTCGCAGCTCCGCCAGGAACGACGGCGCCAGCGGCAGGGTGCCCCAGGATGCGCCGGTCGGCTCGAGGATCACTGCCGCGACGTCGCCCGCCGCCAGCTTCTCCTCGACGAGCTCGATGTCGCCCTGGGGGACGCTGATCGTGTTGGCGAGCGTCGCGGCTGGAACGCCCGTCGAGTGCGGGCTCTCGTCCTCCGGCGCGCGCGTGCCGACCACGGCGTCGTGCCAGCCGTGGAAGTGATGATCGAACTTCAGCACGCGGTCGCGGCCGGTGTAGGCGCGGGCCAGGCGGATCGCCATCAGCGTCGCCTCGGTGCCGGAGCTGGTGAACCGCACCTCCTCCGCGCAGGGGACCAGCTCCTTCACCAGCTGTCCCCACTGGACTTCGAGGCGGTGGTTCGCGCCGTAGTGCGTGCCCTTGGCGGCCTGCTCGATGATGGCCAGCGTGATGTCCGGGTGGGCGTGTCCCATGAACAGCGCCCCGTGGCCCATCACGTAGTCGATGTACTCGTTCTCGTCGACGTCCCACTTGCGGCTGCCCTGCGCCCCTTCGACGAAGATCGGGAACGGCGTCAGGTAGCGGATATCGTGCGTGACCCCGGAGGGGAAGACGCGCGAGGACTCTTCGTACAGCTTGGCGGAGCCGGGGTGCAGCCGGACGTACGCATCGAGGACGGATTCGGGCATGGCGCGGCCATTGTAGCAAGCGCCGGTGCGGGTCGCGCTACTCTGCTTCGCGGGGGACGGGGCGCGGCTTGTAGTACGGCAGCAGCGGCAGGTCCCGCATGGCCAGCAGACCAACCATTCGGCTGCGGGCTATGGCCGGCACGCAGTTGGCGAGGATTGCGGCCGTCGCCTGGTCGCCCTGGATCGCGCCCGGGATCACCGTCCGGATCCGCGGCGTCCCGTCGATGTCGATCACGTCGCGCGGGTCCTTCGCGCCCAGGGACATCTCCAGGTCCAGGCGGATCACCTCCTGGCCGTTCATGATGCCGCGCGCGGACTGGCGCAGCCCCAGCGCGTAACCCTTCTCCACGCTGTAGAACTCGGTCTTCTTGCGGTCCGTGGCGATCACCGGCTCCAGCGTCTCCACCACGTCCTCCAGCCGCCAGCCCAACGTGTCCGCGATCATGAATACGGACTCGCGCAGGCCCACGTGGCCGATCGCGCCGTCAGTGGCGCCACGCTGGAACCCCTGCGTGCTGAGGCCGACGCCGGCCTTGCGCTGCAGCTGGATGCGCCGCGTCGATACGTCGACGATGCGCTCCACGCGGATGCCCTTCACGCCCTGGGTGGCGATCATCAGCATCAGCGGCAGGAGGTCCATCACGAAGCCCGGATTGACACCCGTGCCCAGGATGCGGACGCCGGTCTCCCGCGCCTTGCGGTCCAGCTTCTGGGAGATCTCCGGGTAGCGCGTCCAGGGGAACGCTAGCTCCTCGCAGCTGGAGATCACGCTCTTCTCCGCGCCGACGATCGCCATCAGCTGCGGGTAGACCTCGGTTAGAGATGAGCCCGTGCAGTGCACGATGACGTCCGCGTAAACGTCCTTCAGGACCGGCTCCACCTCGTAGTGGACGGGGATGCCCAGCGTGTGCCCGATGCCCGCGGCCTCACCCAGGTCTCGGCCGGACTTGGAAGGGTGGGCGTCGATGGCGGCGACGATCTCGATATCGGGGTTCGCCAGGCACGCCTTCACCACCTCGGAGCCAATGGCGCCGATCCCGTAGTGGATCGTCCGTATCTTGTCCTGCTGCAAGTAGCGCTCCACGTTCCAGGGCAGAGACCTGCTCGCCAGGCGTTCACGCCCGAACTCGCCGAATGTGGTCGCGGGGGAGTCCACGCTGGACATAATACCGGCGCAGAGGCCCGTGAGCCATACGGGAGGGCGGCGGCAGAGGCCCTATCTGTTAAACCTCTATTCGAGGGGTTGCGTTACATCCAGGCAGGACGCGAAGAACTCTGACGCTATATGAGCGAATATCTCCGGCGCCTCGAAATACACCGAGTGCCCCGTCCCCGGCACCACCACCATCCGCGAGGACGGGATCAGGGAGTGCGCCACCTCCATCAGGGAGACCGGCATCACCTCATCGTGCTCGCCGCCGATGAACAGCACCGGCACCTTCAGCCCCGCGAGGCGCTCCTTCGTCGCCGGCAACTCCTGGGAACGCTCCAGCGCACGCAGGCGAAGCACCTGGGACTCGGAGTGCAGACGGTTCGGGCCGGCCTCGTTCAGGAGGCGGATCTGCTTGTAGAGGAAGGCGCGTTCCTTGTGCTCCCGCGCGAAGCCGGGCGCCAGCGCGCGTTTTATCCCGTCCTGCCGCCGCCGGTCCCAGATCGCGCGCACGGCCTCGCGCTTGTCATCGCTGGAGGCCAGCCACACCTCGCGCCGCATCCCGGCGAACGTGTTCGACATCACCAGTCCCGCCACGCGCTCCGGCTGCAGCAAGGTGAGCCCCAGGCAGGAGAACCCGCCCATGGATTGCCCGACGAGGATCGCGCGCTCGATCTCCAGGTGATCGAGCAGGCCGTGCAGGTCGTCGACGAACGCCTCGGCGCCGCGGTCGTCCTCGTCGAGCGAGAGCCCCCAGCCGCGGTGGTCGAACGTGATGGTCCGATAGTGCCGCGAGAAGTGGGGGACCTGCTGCCACCAGCTCAGGTGGTTGCCTCCGGCCCCGTGCGCCAAAACCAGCGGGAACCCCTTGCCGTGCTCCTCGTAGTACAGGTCGACTCCGTTGACCGGTGCGTATGGCATCGTGACCGGATGGTAAACCGGCTGTAAGACGTCGGCAACAATCCACATTTGTGGAGAAGAAATAGGCAAAAGCCATAGCAAATGACGAAAGCCCCGTCTTACAATGCAGTTAGATGGCACAGGCCGACGAAGTGACGACTCTCACGGGCGCAACAGACGAAAGCCCGTCGCCCGGAGTTCGCTCACGCAACCGCGCCACGGCAACCGTCCTCGAGGCGCCCTCGCCCAGGAGGCGCGGCTCTCGCGGCGGACGCCGGCACCACAAAGCCGCCGCGAAGCAGGCCCCCACGCCGATTGCCGTCGTCAAGGAAGCGCCGCCGCCTGAGCCCGCACCCAAACCGAAGCGCGCAAGAGGCAGCCGCGGCGGCGTCGGGCGCAAACGCAAACCGAAAGTCGAAGCCAAAGCGCCGGTCGCTGAGGCGACGGTCGCCGCTCCTGCTCCGGCCAAGCCCAAACCCGCCCGCCGGCGCGCACGCAAACCCGAACACCCCGCGGCTTACGATGATGTCAAGGCGCGCGCGAAGCCGACAGTCGCTCCGCCGCGCGCCCGCGTACCCGTCACCGGCGAGCCCAAGGACGTGCCGCCGCCGTTCGCCCACAACGCCGAGTACGAGTTCGCCCGCATCCTCGACTTCTACGGCATCGCCTGGGAGTACGAGCCGCGATCCTTCCCCCTGCGCTGGGAGCGCGGCCACGTCACCGAGGCCTTCACGCCGGACTTCTACCTCCCTGACCTGGACCTCTACGTCGAGCTGACCACGCTGAAGCCCGGCCTCACCGCTGAGAAGAACCGGAAGATGCGCCAGATCAAGGACCTCTTCCCGGACACCAACATCATCATGCTCAAGAAGCGCGATTATCTGCGCCTCCTGGCCAAGTACGGCTACGGCGCCATCGCCCCCGGGCAGATGCCGGACATCGACAAGGTCCTCATCCCGGCCAACAAGCTCTCCCAGCGGGTGCAGGAGATCGGCCAGCAGATCAGCGAGGACTACGCGGGCAAAGAGCCGGTGCTCGTCGGCGTTCTGCGCGGCGTCCTCGTCTTCATCGCCGACCTAATGCGCCAGATATCGGTGCCGACGTCGATCGACATGATGGCGGTCTCCTCGTATGAGGGCACAGGGCAGGCGCCGGTGCGCATCCTCAAGGACCTCGACCTGCCAATCAAGGGCCGCGACGTCATCCTGGTGGAGGACATCGTCGACACCGGCATGACCCTCAACACCTTGATCGATTACCTGCAGACGAAGAAGCCCGCCTCGCTCAAGGTAGCGGCGCTGCTGGACAAGCGCGCCCGCCGCCTGGTCAACGTGCCCGTGGACTACGTGGGCTTCGAGATCCCGGACGAGTTCGTGGTGGGCTACGGCCTGGACTTCAACCAGCGCTTCCGCAACCTGCCGTTCATCGCGACGCTCAAGCACGAACTCTTGCCGTAACATCAACATATTCACATCGAATTGTTGATAACTCCTATTGACATCTTCTTTGGGTCGCGCAATAATCCGTCTTGCCTGAGCGACAGGCGGCGAAACCGAAGGGACTGCGGTGCAAGCCGTAGACCTGGAAAACTGAGCCGAACCGGCGCTCAGGCTTTTTCTTTTCTCCGCCCCCTATGCTGACTCCTCCGGCGCGATCATCAGCTTCGACCCCAGCTTCGCATCGATGTCCGTCGCCAGCGAGAAGTCCCTGTCCGTCAGCGCCTTGTGGCTGTGGGTGATCAGCCGCAGCGTGACCTTGTTGTAGTTGATCGTGATGTCGGGGTGGTGGCCCGCGCCCTCGGCCAGGTAGGCCACGCTGTTGACGAAGGCGATCGCCCGCAGGAACGTCCGGAACGTGTACTGCTTGCGCAGCCGGCCGTCCCGCAGCTCCCACCCGCTCAGCTTGCCCAGCTCAGCCTGCACCCGATCTTCGCCGTAGACCTGCGGTTCTGCCATGACGCACCTCCGGCGACAGATTACACTGTGCTCGTCGTCAGGACGCACCCCCAAGGAGGTCTGCTCATGAGGGTCTACGATGTGACCGTCCCCCTGCGCGAGGTCATGGCCACTTACGGCGGCACGGAGCCCGGCCCCGTCCTCCGCTACCACTCGCTGATGAGCAAGGGAGCTTCCGCCAACGTCAGCCAGCTCTCCCTTGGCTCGCACACGGGGACGCACGTCGACTCGCCGCACCACTTCCTGGACAACGGCGTCGGCGTGGACCGTATGCCGGTCGAGCACATGGTGGGCCCCGCCTACGTGGCGGAGTTCTCGGGCACGGATCACATTACCGCGGCCGACCTCGAGCGAGCCGCGATCCCTGCCGGGACAACTCGCCTCCTTGCGAAG
>DATKKM010000031.1:0-4084 GCA_035542855.1 Dehalococcoidia bacterium | reverse complement strand
GATAAGCCGGAAGATGTCTGGATCAACGTGGGCAACAGCGCGATTGTTGTGCCCTGGGCCGTCATGGCCGGCCCTGTGCTCTGCGAAGAGAAGGTGATCTACGCCGAGATCAACTCGGTGAACCTGAGGCAGGCCAAGCAGACGTTCGATGTGGCAGGCCACTACGCACGCCCGGACGTGTTCCAGCTGACGATAAACCGCGACGCAAACGAAATGATCAACTTGGCCGGCGCGGCGCCGGCAACAAACGGCCAGGTATCTAAAAGCCCGGCGAAACCACGCCGGAAGTAGGAGGAGAAACCGAATGGCAAAGCACGTGACGTTCTGGAAGATGCAGGTCAAGCCCGGCAAGGTAGGTGAGCTCCAGTCGGTCATGAGCGACCCCAAGGAGCAGGCGCGGATCAAGGCCGCCGGCTGGCAGATGACCATCATCGGCACGCGCAAGGACAATCCGGACGAGGTCTGGGGCATGGTCACCTGGGACACCAGCGACCGCTACTATAAGAACGCCGAGAGCCCGGAGCAGGACAAGGACTACCAGAAGATGATGCAGTTCATGGCGGGCGAGCCCGAGTGGTTCGACTGCGACGTGGTGGAGGAGAGCAAGGCATAGCGGGACCGGCTCCGCGTGAGGCAGAAGGCCGGGCACACCGCCCGGCCTTCGCCGTTTGCGTGTAGCGGAAGGCTTGGCCTTCCACCGGTGACTGGGTTCGGGTGGCGTTCATGGAGGCCTGAAGGCCTCCGCTAAGAACCCGTGCGTCAGCGGCCCGTAGCGTTCGGCGAGCCAGACCGATCACCCCCGTAGGGGCCGGCCTTCAGGCCGGCCCGCGCGTCTAGCGCCCGTAGCGCTCGGCGAGCCAGACGGTGTTCGTCAGCAACATGGTGACGGTCATCGGGCCGACTCCGCCGGGGACCGGGGTGATGGCGCCCGCCACCTGGAGCGCGGCCTCGTAGTCGACATCACCGACCAGGCGGCGGCCGCTCTTGCGGCTCGGGTCCTCGATCCAGTTATTGCCGACGTCGATGACTACGGCGCCGGGCTTGATCATATTGCCCGCAATGATGTGTGCCTTGCCGATGGCGGCGATCAGGATGTCCGCCTGGCGCGTGTAGACGCTGATGTCCGGCGTGCCGGTGTGACAGAGGGTGACGGTGGCGTTTCCTTTCGCGCTCTTCTGCATGAGGATGGCGGCCACGGGCTTGCCGACGATGTTGGAGCGCCCGCAGACGACGACGTGCTTGCCGGCGGGCGGGTGGCCGGAGCGGTGCAGCAGCTCCACGATGCCGTTGGGGGTGGCGGGCCAGGGCCCGGGCTCGCCGCGGAGGAGGCGGCCGAGGCTGGTCGCGGTGACGCCATCGGCGTCCTTGGCGGGCTCTATGGCGCTGATGACGAAGTCCTCGCGCATATGCCGGGGGAGCGGGAGCTGGACGAGGATGCCGTGAAAGCGCGGGTCCGTGTTCAGGTCCTGGATGTGGGAGACGATGCGCGTCTCATCCGTGCTCTCCGGGAAGTGGAAGGTGTCCGAGTAGAGGCCGGCCTGTTCGGCGGTGTCGCCCTTGGAGCGGACGTAGGAGAGAGACGACGGGTTGTCGCCGACGAGGACGAGGGCGAGTCCGGGTGTGATGCCGCGCTCGCTCTTGAGGCGGGCGGTCCGCTCTGTGACCTCGGCGCGGACCTGCGCGCCGATAGCCTTGCCGTCGATGATCTGGGCCGTCACGCCGTCATCATATCTCTGCCCCGTCTTTCGGTATAATCGCGGACATGACGCTACTCGGAACGATCGCCGCCATTAACCGCTACCCCGTCAAGTCCATGATGGGTGAAGAGCTGAACGCCGCGCTTGTCACTCCCGGCGGCCTCTCGGGCGACCGGGCGTACGCGCTGGTCGACGGGGACAACCGCATCGGCACGGCGAAGATCCAGCGCAAGTGGGCGCCGCTCTTCCGCTCGCGGGCCCGCTACCTGGCCGAGCCGAACGGCGGCGGGTTGGCGCCGGCCGAAATCACCCTGCCGGACGGCGAGCGCGTGATGACGGACGAAGCCGGCATCGACGCACGGCTGAGCGAGCTGCTGGGCTTCGAGGCGCGGCTGATCACGGAGAAGCTGCCCGGCCTCAAGCTGGAGTCGCCGCCGCTGGGCCAGGTGCCGGAGAGTGACGACGTCGCGACCATCGATTTCCCCGTGCCGAACGGCTTCTTCGACCTGGGCTCGCTTCATCTGCTGACCACGGCGACGCTGGACGCGCTGCGCTCGCTCAACCCGGCGGTGCGGTTCGAGCCGCGGCGCTTCCGCCCGAACTTCATCGTACAGACGCCGGCGGACGCGACGGGCTTCTTCGAGAACGACTGGCCGAACAAGTCGATCGCCATCGGCGAGGATGTGCGCATCCGCGTGATCATGCCGACGATCCGCTGCGTGGTGACGACGGTGGCGCAGGACGACCTGCCGAGCGAACCCGACGTACTGCGGACAGCCGCAAAGCACAACAGCGCGAACGTGGGAGTATACGCGCTGGTGGAGCAGGGGGGCATGGTGCGGCGCGGCGACGAAGTGCGCTTCGCCTAGAAGGCGGCGACGTTGAAGACCGTCCACGAGAGCGCGCGCGAGGTGCCCGTAGTGGCAGAAGCCGATGTGCTGGTCGTTGGCAGCGGCCCGGGCGGGCTGGCGGCGGCGATCGCTTCCGCCCGGGAGGGCGTGGAGACGGTCCTGGTGGAGCGCTTCGGATGCCTGGGCGGGAACATCACGGTTGTTGGCGTGGAGGGGATTGGCTGGTACCGGAAAGAGAACACGACGGACGTTGAGGGCATCGGCATCGAGTTCGAGCAGCGGGCCAGGGCGATGGGTGCGACAAGCCCGGAGCCGCAGTCCAGGAGCGAAGCGATCAACTCCGATATGTTCAAGTACGTCGCGGACGTGCTTGTGCAAGAGGCCGGCGTCACGCCTCTTCTGCATAGTGTGGCGATTGACGCGATCACCGAGGGTGACGCGATCAAGGGTGTCATTCTGCACAACAAGTCCGGACGCCAGGCGGTTCTGGCCAAGCGCGTGATAGATGCGTCCGGCGATGCAGACCTGGCGTGCTTCAGCGGGGCGCCGCTGCGGAAGACGCCCAGGGAAGACATGCTGCCGGTGACGGTGATGTTTTCGTGTAGCGGCGTCAACAAGCAGCGCTTCCTGGAGTACGTGAGAGAGAACCCAGCGTCCTACAAGGACTGGGGCAAGAACTGGGACATCCAGAAGGGCGGGCCGGACGACGACCTCTTCAGCCCGTACCTGGAGAAGCCGTTCGATCAGGCTCGTGAGGACGGCGTGATCCCGGCGGGCCTGACGAGCATCGGCGGCACGTGGAGCACCATCTCCGATTCGGGGGACGCCACGTACCTCAACATGATTCACATGACCGAGTACGACGGGACCGACGTCTGGGACCTGACCCGCGCGGAGATGGACGGCCGGTACCAGGTGCAGCAGGCGATCAAGGCCCTGAATCGCTACGCCCCCGGGTTCGAGGACGCCAAACTCAGGAACTACGGCATGACGCTGGGGGTCCGGGACACGCGAAAGATCATCGGCCGCTACAACCTCACGGAGGCCGACGTAAGGAACGAGGCGCGCTTTGAGGACGCGATCGGGATCTTCCCCGAGTTCATCGACGGCTACGGCGTGCTGGTGCTGCCGACGTCCGGCCGGTACTTCCAGGTGCCGTACGGAGCGCTGGTGCCGCAGAAGGTGCGGAACCTGCTCGTCGCCGGACGGTGTGTTGCAGGCGATAAGATCTCGCATGCTTCCGTGCGCAACATGATGTGCTGTACGGTCACGGGCCAGGGCGCGGGTGTTGCGGCGGCGGTATCGGTCAAAGACGGCGTGGACGCCGGCGAGGTAGACATCGGCCGTGTGCAGAAGGCGCTCCTCAAGCAAGGCGTTCGCATCCGTTAGCGGGCCGAACGGCACCTCCGTGCGGGAAATTCAGCCCCTGACTACGGCTGCCCGTACGCGGCATGCTAGTGATGGAGGTGGGTGATGCGACTGAGCACGATACGAAGGGCCGCGATGGTGACGTGCATGGGCGTCTGCGCTTACACG
>DATKKM010000030.1:0-6411 GCA_035542855.1 Dehalococcoidia bacterium | reverse complement strand
TAATTCTGAGCGCCGGTTGCTTCCGTCACGTCCGCCAGGCGCATGGACAGCACGCGCGAGGCCGCGTCCGGCGCGATCGAGATGCCGTAGATGCTGTCCGCCTGCTCAATCGTGCGGCGGTTGTGCGTGATGACGATGAACTGCGTCCGCCGCGACTGCTCCTTGATGGACCTGGCGAAGCGGCCAACGTTTGCCTCGTCCAGCATGGCGTCCACCTCGTCCAGCACGCAGAACGGCGCCGGGTTCACCTGCAGCAGCGCGAACAGCAGCGAGACAGACGTCAGCGACTTCTCGCCGCCGGACAGCTGCGTCAGGCTGTTCGTGCGCTTGCCGGGCGGCCGCGCCTCAATCTCCACGCCGGAGGTCTCGGTGTGCTTGGGGTCGGAGAGCTTGAGCCTGGCGTGGCCGCCGCCGAAGAACGTGGTGAAGTTCTGCTCGAAGTTCTTCGCCACCTGCTCGAACGTCAGCTCGAACTTCTTGCGCATCAGGTTCGTCAGCTCGTCGATCGCCCGCAGCAGCGCCGACTCCGCGTTCTCCAGGTCGCCGAGCTGCCCGGTCAGGAAGTCGTGCCGCTCCTTCAGCGATTCGTAGTCCACCTGCGCCTCGACGTTCACCGGCCCGATCGCTCGCAGCTGCGCCCGCAACTGCTCGATCTCCTTGCCCAGCGCGTCGTGGTCGATGATCGCACCGCCCTGCATCGGACGCAGGCCGCCGCCACCTTCATCCTCGGCGATCATCCACGTCGGCACCTCCACGTCCAGCGCGCCGCCCTTCTCCGGGCGGACGGTGCCGTCGGCCGCCATAACCAGGCCGTCTTCGGTCATCCGCTGGCGCATGTTCTCGATCTCGGTGTCCCACTTGCGGACGTCGGCCTCCGTCTCCAGGGTGCGCCGCTCGGCCTCGAACGTCCGCGTCTGGCCGGCGACGACCTGCTTATGCAGGTCGGCTTGGCGCGCCTCCAGGTGCCGGGCGCCTTCGCCGTCCGGCTGCAGCGCCGCCACCTTCTCCAGCTCCCCGCGGACCTCTCCTGCATCCTTCTCGTCCCGGGCCAGCGTCGTGTCCAGCGTTGAGACCTCCATCTCGATGCCGCGCAGCTGCACCGCCTTGGCGTTGGCCTGCGCCTCGATCCGTGCCAGCGTGGCCGCCGCCGTCTCCTTCTGCACATTGAGCGAGCGAAGCTCGGCGTCCACGCGCCCTAGCGCTTCCGTGGCGTCATTAACCGCGCGCTGCAGCGTCTTGCGCCTGTCCTTGAAGAGGTTGTCCGCCTTCGAAAGGTGCTTGGCCGTGTCCGCCGCCTGCTCGGCCTCCTCCAGCAGGCCCGTGCGCTCCTTCTCCAGGAGATCCGCCTGCTGCATATACGACTTCTGCTGCTCCCGCACGTTCTCAATAGAGCCCATGATCCCGCGGATCTCGCCGCGCAGCTGCGCCAGCTTCTGCTGCCGCACCGCGACCATGTCCTGCAGCTCCAGGCGCCGCGAGATCACGGCGTCGGCGTCGCGGGTCAGCTCCGCCAGGGCGGTCTCGGAGGCGCGCAGTCGCCCACGGATCATCTCCGCCTCGCGTTCCGTCGCGTCGATCGCCCGCTGGATGCGCTCCATCTCGCCGGGGATCGACTCCAGGTCGCGCTCATAGGCCAGCTGGAACGACTTGGCCTCGCCCGGGCGGCCGCCCCAGATAAAGCCGGACTGATCGAAGACGATCCCGTCCGTCGTGACGATCGTGCCGATGCGGCGCTTGAGCAAACGCACCGCCGTATCCACGTCCTGCACGACGACGACGCGGCCCAGCAGCGCGGCCACCAGCTTCTCGTAACGCGGCGGGTACTTGACCAGGCTGGAGGCTACGCCGATCACGCCCTTCTCCTTGGCGACGTTCAGCGGGTAGATCTGTTTCATCGTGTCCAGCGGGATCGCCGCGGCGCGCGGGCCGTCCTCCCGCACCAGCGCGTAGATCGCCGCCACGGCGTCCGCCTGGTGGTTGAAGACGAAGGCATCCAGCTGCTCACCCAGCACCGCGGCAACGGCCACTTCCAGGCCGCGCGGCACCCGCAGCACCTGGTACATCGCGGAGACGGCGCCCTCCAGCGTGACCGGCTCCTGCCCGGCGCTCCCGGCCTGCGCCTCCAGCAGCACGTTGAGGCGCGCTTCGAGGCCCTCCAGCTTGCCGCGACGGGCGTTCTGGTTCGCTTCCACCATCGCCAGTGACTCGCGCAGGTGGTGGACATCGGCCTCCAGCGTCTCGCGCTTGGCGCCGCCGCCGGAGGCTTCCGCCAGGAACTGCATGTCCTGCGTCCGCAGCCCGTGCAGCAAGCGCAGGTGCTCCGTCATCTGGTGGATGATGGAGCGGCGCCGGTTGTCCAGCCGCGTGACGTCGCCGTTCAGACGCTCCGCGGCCTCCCGCAGCTTGCGGATGCGGCCCTTCATCTCCGCCGAGACCGTCTGCAGCCGCTTCGCCTTGGCGTCGGCGTCGGCGGCGTGCACGCGGGATTCCCGCAGCTCGGCCTCCATCGTCGCCAGCTCGCCCTGGCGGTCGGCCAGCGCCTGCCGAGCCTCCTTCACCGCCCCTTCCAGCCGCGATCTTTCATCGTCGCCCGTCTCCAGGATGGTGGCCGCGCGTTCCTTTTCTGCCTCGACGGTGGCCAGCTCTTCAGTCAGCTCTTCCTGCCGCGCCCGGAGGATAGTGCGGCGCTCCGTGGCCACCGCGATCCGCTGCTCCGTCTCGCGCAGCTTGCGGTCCAGCTCCTCGCGCTCGGCGACGGCCTTTGCGGCGGCGGCGCGGTTCTCTTCCAGGCGCTCCGTCAGCTCGTTCAGCTCCCGCTGCAGCGTCTCCAGAGAGACCTTGGCCTGCAGGAACTCCGCCTGCGCCTGGTCGTGCGAGGCGCGGGCCACTGTGACCGCCTCCTGAGCGTGCTCCCAGCGCTGCTCGTAGTACTCGCGCAGCGCCTGTTGCAACTGC
Organism: Dehalococcoidia bacterium; assembly: GCA_035542855.1. Classification (GTDB taxonomy): domain Bacteria; phylum Chloroflexota; class Dehalococcoidia; order SM23-28-2; family RBG-16-64-32; genus DATKKM01. Next base: position 3,456 of record DATKKM010000030.1, on the reverse strand, counting down.
AGCGACAGCACGGCGTGCTCACCCGCCCGCCGCGCCTGCCGCTCCAGCGAGCTCATGCGTGGCGCGATCTCCTTGACCAGCAGCTTCACGCGCTCGACGTTCTCGGCTGTCTGCTTGAGCCGTTGCTCCGCCTCTTCGATCTTGTAACGGTAGCGCTGGATGTCGGCGGCCTCTTCGATCATCTCCCGCCTATCCTCAGCGCGCAAACTGAGCACGGACTCGACGAGCCCCTGCCCGATGATCGCGTACGAGTTCTGGCTCACGCTGGCCGTCGCCAGGATCGTCTGGATATCGCGCAGCTTGGCGCGTCGGCCGTTCACGTAGTAGTCGCTGTCGCCGTTGCGGGAGCCGCGGCGGGTGATGGTGACCTCTTCCTCATCGAGCGGTAGCCACTTGCTCGAGTTGTCGAGCACCATGCTGACCTCGACCTTGTCGGCGCGAGGGCGCTTGGCGGAGCCGGCGTAGATCACGTCTTCCAGCTTCTTGGCGCGGATCAGCCGGTTGGACGTCTCGCCCAGCACCCAGCGCAGCGAGTCGGCGATGTTGGACTTGCCGGACCCGTTGGGGCCGACGATGGCCGTCATCCCCTGCCCGAAGTCAAAGACCGTTTTCGTGGCGAAGGACTTGAAACCCAGTAGCTCCAGACGCTTCAGGTACACCGGCCGCTATCCCGTCGCGGCCAGGGTCTCCAGCGCCTGCCGTGCCGCGTTCAGCTCCGCCTGCTTCTTGTTGCGGCCTTGCCCGCGGCCCATGACCTGGTCCCCCACTGATACTTCGACCGTGAACAGCTTGGCGTGGTCCGGCCCCTCTGACGAGATCAGCGCGTAGTGCGGGATCTCGCGCCAGCGCGTCTGGGCCAGGTGCTGCAGCTCCGACTTGCTGTCAGCGGAGAACCCCTGCGCCGCGATCTCGTCCAGGTCTGGCTTCAGCAGCTTCAGCACCAGCTTCTGCGCTACCCGCAGCCCCCCGTCCAGGTACGCGGCGCCGATCAGCGCCTCCAGCGCCCCGGCCAGGTTCGAGGGCCGCGTGCGCCCGCCCGACATCTCCTCGCCCTTCCCCAGTACGAGGTGGTCGCCGAGATCGATGCGCTGTGCGGCGCTGGCCAGCGCGTCCCAGCGCACCAGGATCGCCCGGATCTGGCTCAGCTTACCTTCGCTCAGCTCCGGGTAGTCCTTGAACAGCCGCTCGGAAATGACCAGCCCCAGCACGGCGTCGCCCAGGAACTCCAGCCTCTCGTTGGACTCCACGTCCTCCGGCGCCTCGTTCAGGTAGGAGCGGTGGTAGAGGGCCTGTTGCAGCTTTCCGGGGTCTTTGAAGGAGATGCCTAGACGCTCCGCCAGCTCATTCGCCGGTCGTGCGTTCACAACTGCTCCTTGCCTAACCATAGCGCTGAAAATGCCCCCTCGAAAAGAAGAGCCGCCCGAAAGCGGCTCCGTGTTCAAGGTGGTACGCCTGTGATGATAGGAGCGCCCGCCGGAGGGTGTCAAGGAAGCAGCTTACAATAATGGGACTAACATGGCCCCCAGCCCAAAACTCATCGATAAACTGGAAAGGCGCCTCCCCCCGGACGCCCTTGCGATCTTCACGGCCACCCGCGCCGCCGCCGGCGCCGAGGGCCTGCGCGCCTACCTCGTCGGAGGCGCCGTCCGTGACCTTCTCTTGGAAAGCCCCTCCCTCGACATCGACATCGTCGTCGAAGGCGACGCCATCGCCGTCGCCCGCATCGCCGCGCAAGTCGCCGGCGCGCGCCTGGCCAAGACGACCGCCTTCGGGACAGCCACCGTTCGCGCCGGCGACGCGGTGATCGACATCGCCACCGCCCGCGCCGAGGTCTACGCTCACCCCGGCGCACTGCCCAGGGTCACACCGTCGACGATCGACGACGACCTCCTCCGCCGCGACTTCACGATCAACGCCATGGCCCTGCAGCTCACCGAGCCCGCGCCCGGCAAGCTCCTGGACCCCACCGGCGGCGAGGCCGACCTCCGCGCCAAACTCGTGCGAGTCCTCCACGACCGCAGCTTCCAGGACGACGCCACGCGCATCCTCCGCGCCGTGCGCTGCGAGGCCCGCTTCGGCTTCCGTTTGGAAGAGCGCACCCTGGATTTGCTGGCGCGGGACGTCGTGCACCTCGACACGATCAGCGGCACCCGCATCCGCCAGGAGCTGGCACGCACATTCGCCGAACCGAGCCCCGAGCAGGCTGTAGCCCGCCTGCGCGAGCTCGCCGTGTTCGAGGCGATACATCCGTCGCTCTCTCCCGGCTTCGATCAGGCGTCTGCGTTCGCCCGTCTGCGCGACACCGCTGCGCCGGCTGTCTCAGCCTGGCCGCTTCTCTGCTGGAACGTGCCCGAGGCGCAGATGGGCGACCTGGCGAGGCGGCTCGCCCTGACCCGCCCGCAGCGGACCGCCGTGGAAGCTGTGCCGGCGGCCCGCCGCGCCGGACAGCAACTCGCGGGCGACGTCCGTCCCAGCGAGGCCACCCGCCTCCTGGACGAGCTCCCGTTGCCCACCGTCCACGCCCTCGCCGCCGGCACTCGCGCTGCCGGCGCGCTGGCTTACCTTGCCGTCTGGCGGACGCTGCGGCCGTCCCTTCACGGCGACGCCCTCCTGGAGATGGGCGTCCAGCCGGGGCCGGAGGTGGGGCGGGTGCTCGCCCGCCTCCGTGCTGCTAAGCTCGATGGCGAAGTGAAATCCCGCGCAGACGAAGAGCGTCTCGTCGAACAGTTCCTCGCCCGTGAGCGCATCGGCCTTGCCTGACGACCCGCCCACCTGCCACGTCTGCGGCGAGCCGCTGGGCGACGAGGCCGCTGCCTGCAACAACTGCCATCGCCGCTTCCATCTCCGCCTGCGTGAAGGCAGCGATGCCCCAGAGTGCGGCCGCGTCTGGATCAACGAGCAGTTCCTCTCCCTTGAGTATGCTTGCGACGTCTGCCTGGGAGTCAGCCCGGCCGCCGAGCCGCCTGTCGGAGGCGCTCATTAGGGTTATGTCCAGCAGCCACTTCACAAGTTTTCCACAAGTGTGTAGAATTCCGCCTCGCCGCCGTGTTCAAGCTATGCCTGCCAGCCATCGCCCTCCTGGCCGCACTCTGCCCAGTCACCATTCCGGCGTCCGCCGGCTCCCCGCAGCTACTCGCTAACCCCGGCTTCGAGACAGGCGACACCACTGGCTGGGCGGCCTCCGGCGGTGGCCTCACCGCGGTCCACGTCGCGAACACCGGGGACTGGGGCGCCCAACTCCTCTCCAACGGGATCGATACTGCCGTCCAGGTCTATCAGCACGTCGCGGTCGAGCCCCAGGCCACCTACAGCGCGTCTGGCTGGCTCCTGCTGATCGACCCCAACCTGGACTACGCACGAATCGAAATCGTGTGGACTGACGATTCGGATAACCAACTCGGCATAAGCCAGTCGCCGCCCCTGACGCTCGGTTCGGTCGAGCCTTACACTTACACG
>DATKKM010000029.1:0-12652 GCA_035542855.1 Dehalococcoidia bacterium | reverse complement strand
CGCCAGGCTTCCAGCGCTTCGAGGTCTGCGGTGGCCTTGAGGTCGCGCAGTGCGGCCTCTTCGATGGCGGATACGGTGTCAGTCATGCGGGTTCGAGTATATGGCTGGCCGCGAAGCAGCGGCAATCAGGACGGCTGCTCGTGCGTGAAGGGCTCGCTCACCTCGTCCAGGCGCTTGACCTCGGCGTCGGATAGCGCCAGGTTCGCCGCAGGCAGCAGATCCGCAAGCTGGGCCTGGCTGTTGGCGCCGATGATCGGGGCGACGACGGCCGGGCGGTGCAGCAGCCAGGCGATGGCCACGGCGGCATCAGTGACGCCCTTCTCCGCGGCGATCGCCGCAAGCGCCTCGGTGACTGTGAAACCTTCGTCCGTCATGAACTTGCGGTTCATGTAGGCGCGCGGCGTGGACGGCAACGATCCGCCGCGCTTGTACTTGCCGCTGAGGAAGCCGCCCTCAAGCGGGCTGTAGGGGATGACGGCGATGCCGTTGCCGGCGCAGAACTGCATCTTGCGCGACTCGTACTCTTCCCGCCAGACGAGGTTGTAGTGCGGCTGCAGAGAGACGAAACGCGGCAGGCCGCCTTCGGCCAGCCGGAGCGCCTCGGTCATCTGGGCCGTGCGGTAGTTCGAGAGGCCGATGTGGCGCACCTTGCCGGCGGCGATCAGTTCGCCGAAGACGGTGAGCGTCTCCGCCAGTGGCGTGTCGTCGTCCGGCCAGTGCGTCTGGTAGAGGTCGATCGTGCCGATTTGCAGGCGGCGGAGGCTGTCCTCGACGGCGCGGGTGATGTGCGCCCTGCCGAGGCCCTCGGCGTCGGGGCCGTCCCACATCTGGCCGCGTACTTTTGTCGCTATGATTAGCTTCTCACGGTTGCCTCGCGACTTCATCCAGCGGCCGATGATCTCCTCGGAGACGCCGCCGGGGTTGCCGGGCCACCAGCGGCTGTAGATGTCCGCCGTATCGATGAAGTTGCCCCCGGCCTCGACGAAGGCGTCCATCACCTGGAAGGACGCGGCTTCGTCGGCGGTCCAGCCGAACTGCATGGTGCCGAGGCAGAGGCTGGAGACGCGGAGGCCGGTTTTCCCGAAGGGTGCGGTCTTCATGGCGGATAGCGTATCACCGGCCGGGTTGACAGGTTGGGGACCCGCTGTATCCTGAGCCTACGCAAACCCGTGTAGTGGCAAGGAGGCAGGCCCCGAATGCGAGCCTACGTACTCATCGACGCCGCCGTCGGCAAGGCGAACGACGTCGCCCGCGGCGTGCAGAAACTGAAGTTTGCCGATGCCAAGATCGTCTCAGTTGATGCCGTAACGGGACCGTTCGACGTAATCGCCCTGCTGGAGTCGGACGACCTGGACAAGCTTGGGCGCGGGATCACGGACGGCATCCAGCAGGTGGAGGGCGTCCAGCGCACCACAACCTGTCTCGTCGTGCACCTGGGCTGACGCCTGGTTTCGGATCGAACAGAGGGTGGCGGGAATCGCCACCCTCTTCGCTTATCCGGGCGCCCCGGCGGACAGACCTGAAGGTCTGTCCCTACAATGGTTGATGCCATGATCTCGATCGAAGAGGCGCTGGAGCGTATCCTCGGCTACGTCAGCGTGCTGGATGCGGAGGAGAAGCACCCGCTGGGCGCGCTGGGCCAGGTGCTGGACGAGGACATCGTCGCCACGTTCGACATACCACCGCGCGACAACACCTCGATGGACGGCTACGCCGTGCGGGCGGAGGACACGGCGGGCGCGAGCGAGTCTTCGCCGCGGGAGCTGTCGGTTATCGGCGAGGTGGCGGCGGGCTACCTGTTCGAGGGCGAAGTGGCGCCCGGGACCGCCGTGCGGATCATGACGGGCGCTCCGATCCCCGCCGGCGCGGACAGCGTGGTGCCCTTCGAGGAGACGGACGAACCGTTCGAAAAGCCCCCGGAAAAGGCACAGGCGCTGGCGGCGAAGGTGCGCGTGTTCAAGGCCGCGAAGGCCGGCAACAACGTCCGTGAGGCGGGCCAGGACGTGCGCGCCGGTGAGCTGGTCCTGGCGAAGGGCACGGTGCTGCGGCCGCCGGAGGTGGGTGTGATCGCCTCGCTGGGGCGGGACCGCGTGCGTGTGATCCGCCGGCCGGAAGTGGCGGTGCTTTCGACGGGCGATGAGCTGCTCGACCCGGGGGAGCCGCTGCAGCCGGCGAAGATCTACGACGCGAACCAGTACAGCATCGCGGCGCTTGTCGAGCGCTTCGGGGGCGTGCCGCGGCTCCTCGGCGTGGCGAAGGACACGGTGGAAGACCTGACCGCGAGCGTGCGCGAGGGGCTGGGCGCGGACATGCTCGTGACGTCCGCAGGCGTCTCTCGCGGGGACTACGACATCGTGAAGGATGTGCTGGCGCGAGAAGGGGAGGTGGCGTTCTGGACGGTGGCGTTGAAGCCGGGCAAGCCGCTGGCGTTCGGATCGTTCCGGCACGACGGACGCCGGGTGCCGCACATCGGCCTGCCGGGGAACCCGGTCAGCTCCATGGTGGCGTTCGAGCTGTTCGGGAGGCCAGCGATCCTGAAGATGATGGGCAAGACTGACTGGAGCCGGCCGATCGTGAAAGCTATCGCCGAGGAGCGCATCGAAAACGCCGGTGACCCGCGAGTCTACTTTGCGCGCTGCGTGGTGACGGAGCGCGACGGGCGCTACTACGCCCGCCTGACCGGCAGCCAGGGGTCGGGGGTGCTCACATCGATGACGCGGGCGAACGGACTAACGATAATCCCGGCCGACGTTGATGTCGTCGAGCCGGGATCTGAAATCGATGTCTTGATGCTGGACTGGAGCTTCGGCGAAGAGTCCGGCGCCCGCCGCTAAGAGCCGTATCCGGAGAGAAGGTTTTCCAGGGGCGTCAGGATTGCCTGGCCGATCGAGGTTAGGGCGAGGACGCAGGCCATGGCAACGAAACCGATGACAAGGGCGTACTCGGCCAGGGCCTGGCCCTCTTCCCTGTCGCGCAGCGTGGCGATTATTCGCGTCAGTATCTTTGTCACGACTACCTCACTTCCTGCCACCTAGTAAGACGACGCCTGCGCTCAAGCGTGTACCGGTTAAGGTGAAAAATTCAGAGAACGCCCGGTGACAGGAACGAACCAGTAGGTCTAGGAGAGGATAAGAATCTCGCCGCCGCTATCAGCGGAGCGGTATATAGCGTCCACCACGCGGTGCGCTTCCAGCGCGACGTGGAAGTCCGGGAACGTGGGGGTGCCGTCAACACAGGCCTTCAGGAAGAAGTAGTCCTCAAGCGAGTGGCGGAGCAGCCCTTCGAACATGTCATCGTTAAGGCCGAGCGCCGCCAGGTAGCGTTTCCGCACGTCGTCCGCGCTGATCGTTTGGGCGTTGAGGGCGTGGACCTGGTAGTGGACCGGGCCGATGTAGTCGTCGTCGGCGGAGAAGAAGCCCTTCTCGAAGAACACCTCCAGGTGGCGCGTGGAGGGCCGGCCGAGGACGCTGTGCCAGATCGAAATGAGGTCAGCCTGGGCGCCGCTCTCGAAGTCCAGGTAGGCGAAGGCCACGTCCTCGATGCCCTCGAAGCCAGCGAAGTTGCGTGTGGTGCCGCGCACGGCCCGCACGTCACCGCCGAACCAGCGCAGTACGTCGACGTCGTGGATCGAGTGCTCAAGGAGGGTGCCCGCGCCGGCGACTTCGCGGTCCTTGCGCCATTCGCTGGCGTAGTGGCCCTGGATCGGGAAGAACTGGTCGTCGCGGAAGATGATCGCCATCATCCGGCCCAGGGTTGGGTCGTCCATCAGTGACTTCAGCACCGTCATCACCGGTGAGTGGCGCAGCACAAGGCCGACGCCTGCCTGCACGCCGGCCTTGTCAACGGCGGCGACCATCTCCTCGACGTCCGCGAGGTTGGTGGCCAGGGGCTTCTCGCAGAAGATGTGCTTGCCGCTCGCCGCTGCGCGGAGGACGAGGTCCTTGTGGAACGCCGTGGGCACGCAGATGTAGACCGCGTCCACGTCCGGCGAATCGATCAGCGCCTGCGGATCGGTGTAGGCTGCGGCGCCGGTCACGTCGGCGAACGAGGCTGCGCGCGCCGGATCCGCGTCACAGGCGGCGGCGTAGGTTATATCGAGCGCTCCCTTCCTGGCGATGGCGCGGATAGCCTGCGAGTGGAAGCGTCCGTTGAGCCCGCAGCCGATGAGCCCGACCCCGAGGGTCATGGCGCTACTTGCCGGCTGGCGGGGCCACGAGCAGCCGCAGCAGGCTGGGCCCGAGGAACGTGCGGATAGCGGACTGTCGCTCCGCGGCGGAGGGGCCATAGAAGCCGTGCCGCCCGAGCAGGCTGTCCTGGAAGGCCATGAGGATCAGGTAGATGATCTGCCGGGCCAGCTCGTCGGCGGGGGCGCTGTTCAGCTCGCCCTTCTGCTCGTAGCGCCGGAGGACGATTGTGAGGGCGTTCTCCCAGAGGTCCAGCAGGCGGGTGTACTGCTCCAGGGCCGCTTCGTCGCCGCCCAGGCCCTCCATGATGATGAGGCGCAGGAAGTCGCGGTTCTCGTCCATCAGGTTGATCGCGCCGGCGGCCATCCAGAGCACCATTTCGCGCAGAGAAAGCTCCGCCTCCACCCGCTCCAGGTTCTGCAGGCTGGTAAGGAAGCCGCGTTCCTCCACCAGCGCCTCCAGGAGCTCCCGCTTGGACTCGAAGTGGTAGTAGATGGCGGCGTCCGTGATGCCCGCCTGGCGGGCGATGTCGCGCACGGTGGTGCGGGCGAAGCCGCGCTCCGAGAATAGGCGGAGTGAGGCGTCCAGGATCTGCTGCCTTGTGAAGGGGCCGCGCCTGGTGCGCTTGGGAGCGGTCTTGGGGTTGATACGCTGGGTAACCATGACTTACTGGGCGCTCACTAAGGGATGACCGAACGGTAACACCCGGATATTCGGCGGTCAACGAGAGGCAGTTGAGGTTTAGGCAGGTTTTCGCCCGCCGAAGACTGCGTAGCTCAGGTACTTGTAGTAGCAGTCAACGTCTGTGTATCCTGCCTCCCGCAGCCATACCAGGTGTGCATCGAGCGTGGCCGGGATGTCGTGGTGCATGCGCTGCTTGGCCGCAGCCACCTCCTGCGGGTCGATGCCGCGGGCGATGATCTCGCTCTCCCACTGGTCCCAGTACAGCCTGTCCAACGTTGGGGTTGGGCCCTTCACTTCGTCCGCGTTCACGAAGATACCGCCAGGCTTCAGCGCTTCGAAGATGCGCTGGAAGAGCGCTGCCTTGTCCGCGTCCGTCAGGTGGTGGATGGAAAGCGCGGAGACGATCGCGTGGAACCGGCCGGGGATGGGTGCGCGAGAGTAGTCGCCGGCAATGATAGTCACGTCCTGCCCAGTGAAACGCTCCCGCGCCCTCGCCAGCATCTCCTCCGAGATGTCGATCAGCGTGAAGTGCGCCTTCGGAAACTGTTCGCGCAGGATAGCTGCAAGCAGGCCGGTGCCTGTGCCCAGGTCAAGCACGTCAGCCGCGTCGCCCGGCCCGAACGGCATCAGGCGTCCGACGGTGCCGTAGTAGTCGTCGAAGCACGGGATCAATTGCCGGCGCACTCGGTCGTAGTCCTTGGCCGCAGCATCAAACGCCCCTTTGACGCCGCGGTATGACGTCTCCGTCAGTAAGGCATCACGAAGCGCGCCAGCGGCAGCTCCGTGTCGAGTTCGCAGTGGACGGCGGAAATCACGTTGCGGCAGGGCAGCACATCCCAGGCGTCGTCCTCGCCGGATGTGGGGTACGTCACAGAGGCCCGCCCGCGGGACGACCACTTGATCTCGTACTCGGGGTCGAGCTGCACGAGCTGGATGAGGTCGTGGCGGACCTGCTCCTGGAGCGAGGGGGCTAGCCGCAGGCAGAGGACGGGGTCGACGCGCACGAGGTCCGGCTCGATCGGCTCCGGGTCTTCCAGGCGGACCCTGGCCAGCTTGTCGCGGCGGATCACGGTGCCCTTGACGCGCCCCTTCTTCGACGAGAGCTCGATCCTGCCGAGCTTGCAGGGGACGCCCCAGGCTTCACGCAGGGCGGCCAGCGCCGGCACGCTGTCCACAACGGCCTGCAGGGCAAACGCCCGGATGAAGAAGCCCGCCCGGCAGCCGATGTACTGAGTCGCCAGCGAGAACGGACCGACGGGAGACTCCGGGTACGACTCGATGCTGATGATGGCGTAGGGCGGGGTGGAGCGGGTGAGCTTGGGCGGAAGCCAGGTGAGGAGCGGCTCCTTGTCAGTCTCGAAGAGGACGCGGAGCATGCGGGCGCCGGGCAGCTTCCAGGGCGGCGGCGGGTAGAGCGGCGAGAGCACCGGCGCGGTGTGCGCGACGCGGTCTTCGCTGAGGCGCCCGTGGTCCGGCATCAGGAGATCGCCGGGGCGGATTCAAGGGTGCGGTCCAGCGCGGGCATGACGTGCTCGGCGAAGAGGCGCAGGGACTTGAGCACCTTCTCCTGGGGGATGACCTCCGCTGTGTTAATGATGAACACCATGCGGTCGACGCCGATCTCTTCCCACATCTTGAGGTTCTTGATCACCGTCTGCGGGCTGCCGACGCCCATGCCCTCTCGGATGACGCCGCCGCCGGCCGGCGCCTTCTCGTCGCGCCCAGAGCGGAGGGCGAAGAGGAGGCCAGGCGTCTTGTAGGCGCGGCTGGGGTAGACAGAGCTGATGCCGATGAGGTGCGTGGCGAGATATGAGAACTGGTACGCGAGTTTCGAGCCCCAGACCTGGGCCTCTTCGTCCGTCTCATCGACGTAGAGGAACGTGACGCCGTTGACCTGGTCGTTGACGAAATCTCCGATGGGCTCGCAGCCCTTCACGATGCGCTTGTAGTCCTCCACTCGCTTCTGGAATTCACCCGGCGTGCCGATCGAGACGCCGAGGCAACCGATGCCGCGTTCGGCGGCCTGGACTGCGGTCTCCGGGCTGGAGACGGCGACCCAAATGGGCGGGTGCGGCTTCTGGTACGGCTTGGGGATCACCGGCCTCTCCGGCATCGAGAAGTACTTGCCCTGGTGCGAGAAGGTGTCCTGCGTCCACATCTTCGGGATGGCGCGGACCGCCTCATCCCACATCTCCTTCGTCTCGTCCGGCTCGCAGCGGAAGCCGCCGAGCTCCGTCCAGGTGGCGGAGCGCCCGGTGCCGAACTCCAGCCTGCCTTTGGAGATTATGTCGAGCGCTGCTGCCCTTTCCGCGCAGCGGACCGGGTGGTTGAAGGCCGGCATCACCATCATCACGCCGTGGCCCAGGCGGATGCGCTGCGTGCGCGCGGCGGCAGCCGCCAGGAACACCTCCGGCGCCGAGCAGTGTGAGTACTCCTCCAGGAAATGGTGCTCCACCGCCCACGACTGATCGAACCCGAGCTGGTCCGCCAGCTCCACCTGCGCCAGCGCGTTCTCGTAGACCGTGGACTCGGACTCAGGCGTCCAGGGCTTCCCTACCGAGAGCTCGTGGAAGATGCCGAACTTCATGACCCGGCCATGATACTCCGCCAACCGGAAGCGCGTCTCGCCGGGTTGACGTTTGGTTAATGGGGCGTCTGTTCACCTCTTTACGCCTTCTTCACCTGTGTTGCAGCCGCTACGGTGGTTATGTCGACTTGCAAGGGAGGGTTGCAGTGACTATTGCCGGGTGCGCCGCCGGATTGGCGGCGAAGATCCACGCGGGGCAGGCGGGAGTGGCCGGGATTGGGACGGTCTTCCTGCTGATGGCCCTTGTGGCGGCGGGCGCGACGTTTGGCTACGCGGCCACGCGCCAGGACGCGCTTGCCGCGCTCCGGTTTAGCGCCGCCGCGGACGACGCCCTCGACCGCACAGGACACGTGCTGGTGGTGAGCGGCCCGATGCACGCGCAGGACGTGAACGGGGACGGCCTGATCGATAGCTCTGACGCGCTGACCGTCGATGTGATCGTTGCGCCGGGGAGCACGGACGTGGACCTGGCCGCGACGGCAGTCTTCTTCGTCACCGGTGAAGGGCGCTATCCAGTTGCGCCAACGATCGATCGCGTCCACGGCGACGGTGACTCACAACTCGAGCCGGGGGAGCTGGTTGAGCTGAGGGTTGCCCCGCCGGCTGCGCTCGCGGCAGGCGAGTCTTTCACGGTGGAGCTCACGCCGGCGGATGGCCCCCCCATCGCAGCGAGCGGCACACTCCCGCCGGTCATCGACCCGCTGATGACGCTGTACTAGCGGATCACGCCGCGGGACGCGAGGTCGGCAATCTGGCCGCTGGAGAAGCCGAGCAACTCGCCGAAGACGTACTCGTTGTCCTGGCCGAGGACAGGGGCTGCGCTCCGCACTTCGCAGGGGGTCTCCGACATGCGCCAGGGGATGCCGGCGTGGCGCAGCGCCCCGACCTCCAGATGCTCCTTCTCCACGAAGAAGCCGTGGCCCTCCATGTGCTCGTTGGAGAGCACCTGCTTGTTGGAGAGCGGCGGATAGGCAGCGATGCCAGCGGCCTGCAGCATCTCGGTGGCTTCGAAGGGGTCGTGCTGGAGCGTCCACTCCATGATCAGCATCTCCAGTTCGTCCTCGTTGGCCTTGCGGTCGGCGAGCGTGCGGAAGCGCGGGTCGGCGGCCAGGTCCGGCTTGCCCATCACCTCGCAGAGCTTCCCCCAGTCGGCGTCATCGGTGCAGACGATCGACACCCAGGCGTCGTCGCCGGCGGCCATGAACTGCCCCTGAGGCGACATGCGGTCGCTGCGGTTGCCCTTGCGCTCCGGCTGCTCGCCGTTCATGACGTGGTGCATGAAGGCCTCGCCTATGACGCACATCGACGATTCCCACTGCGACATGTCGATGTACTGGCCCCTGCCCGTGCGCTCGCGGTGGAAGAGCGCCGCGATGACGGCGAAAGCGGCGTGCAGGCCGGCGTTCGGGTCGCCGTAGGACATGCCAACGTGCATCGGCTGCATGTCCTGGTAGCCGGTGAGCTGGGAGAGGCCGGACATCGGCACCTGGGCCGGGCCGTACGAGACGTAGGCCGATTCGGGGCCGAACTGGCCGTAGCCGGACATGCTCATCATGATCAGCTCCGGCCGCACCTTGACCAGCTCTTCGTAGTCGAGGCCGAGCTTTTTCATCACGCCCGCCGCGAAGTTCTCGACCGCGACGTCGCTCATCGCCACGAGCTTCTTCGCGATCGCCGCTCCTTCGGGGTCGGCGATGTTGAGGAGGATGCCGCGCTTGCCCTGGTTGTACTGGTTGAAGTAGCCGGAGCGGTTGGGGTTGGGCGCGCCGCCCTGCCAGGGCGGGAGCATGCGCAGAGTGCAGATACGGCCCGTCGTCTCCATGCGGATGACCTCTGCCCCCATGTGGGCGAGTTGCATGGTACAGGTGGGCCCAGCCCAGACCCAGGTGAAGTCGGCGACGCGGATGCCGGAGAGCGGGCCGGGCATCAGGCGGCCCCCGCCTTCGCCAGCGCGTCGATCTCGGCTCCCGGCATGCCGAGCAGTCCGCCGAAGACCTGCTGGTTGTGCTGGCCCAGCGTGGGCGCTGGAGAGCGGATCTCCCACGGCGTCGCGCTCAGCTTGTAGGGCGCGCCGGCGTGCTTGAGCGTTCCCGCCTCCGGGTGTGTGACCTCGACGAAGAAGCCGCGCACGTTCAGGTGCTCCGAGCTGACGAGGTCAGAGAGCGTGGACACCGGCGCGAAGGGGATGCGCTTCTCCTGGGCGGCGCGGTAGAGGTCGGCGGCGTTCCATTGCTCCACCCACTCCTGCATGAAGGGCCGCAGGGCGTCCCAGTTGGAGGCGCGCGCGAAGCGGTTGGCCGCCACCTCCCACGTCGTCCACTCCGGCGTCCCCATCAACTCCACCAGGCGCTGCCACTGGTGCTCCTCGATTGTGAGGGCGAAGATCCAGGCGCCGTCTTTGCACTGGAACATCTCGATCGGCTGGATGGGGCGGTTGCCGTAGCGTACGGCGGTGATCTGCGAGTACGACCACATCGGCAGCGTCATCTCCAGGATAGAGGCGACACATTCCTGCACGGAGACTTCGATGTGCTGGCCGCCTGTCAGGCCGCGCTGCCGCGCGAAGAGCGCGCCCATGGTGGAGAGGGCAGCGTTGACGCCGCCTTGGTACGCCGTCTGGAAGCCGTAGGGCTTGAGCGGGGGCATCTCCGGCATCCCCGGCCAGCCGTTGAGCCAGGCCCAACCGCCGGCGCTCAGCAACGTTATCTCCTCCGCTCGATAGTCGCGCAGGGGGCCGCTAGCGCCGAACGGGAAGATCGATGTCATGACAAGGCCCGCATTGATCGGCTTGATGCGCTCGTACGTCAGGCCGAGCGCGCCGGCCTCGCGCGGCGTGAAGTCGTGGACGAGGACGTCGGCCTTCGCGAGCAGGCGGTCAAGGACGCCGCGGCCCGCGCCGGACGCGAGATCGAGCGTCACGCCCTGCTTGTTGGTGTTCAGGTAGAGGTAGGTGCCGCTCTTGTCGCGGTGCGGCTGGTGGCCGGGGAACGGGCCAAGGGCGCGGGCCGGGTCGCCCTCCGGCGGCTCGACCTTGATGACGTTCGCGCCGAGGTCAGCCATGAGCTTGGCGGCGTAGGCGGCGGCGCCCGTCTTGCCGCATTCGATGACGGTGATCCCCTCCAGCGCACGCTCCGGCATAGTTGACCGAAATGATAGGGGTGCGCAACACGGATGGCAACGTGTGTCAGAAACCATATACTGAGGCGCGGCCATGACAGCGGATATCGCCTCGTTGAAGCATGCGTTCCAGGGGCAGTTCGGCCGCGCGCCTGACCTGGTCGCGGAGGCGCCGGGCCGCGTGAACCTTATCGGCGAGCACACAGACTACAACGGCGGCTTCGTGCTGCCGATCGCCATCGACCGCACGGTCGCCGTCGCGCTGGGGCGGCGTGACGACGGCGTCGTACGCGCGTTCTCCATCGACTACGGCCAGTGCGACGAGTTCGCGGCCGAGCGCGTGCACCGCTTTCTCGGCACGCGGGGCGGCTGGCGCGACTACGTGCGCGGCGTCGTCTGGGCGCTGCTCGACGAGCAGACCGCCGTGCGCGGAGCGGACCTGGCGATCGCGGGCGATGTCCCGCGGGGAGCGGGCCTTTCGTCCTCGGCGGCTATCGAGGTAGCGGTGGCCGGCGCGCTCACAGCCGGAGAGGACTTCGAGCCGCGCGCGCTGGCGCTGCTCTGTCAGAAGGCGGAGAACCTCTTCGTCGGCGTGCGCTGCGGGATCATGGACCAGATGGCGTCGGCGCTCGGTCGTGAGGGGCATGCGCTGCTGATCGACTGCCGGAGCCTGGGGTGCGAGCCGGTTCCGCTGCCGCCCGGCATCGCCATCGTTGTCATCGACTCGAAGGTGCCGCGCAACCTCGCCGAGACGCCGTACAACACGCGGCGCGAGGAGTGCGAGGCGGCGGCCCGCGCTCTGGGCGTCGAATCGCTGCGGGACGCCGATGAGGCGATGCTCTCGCGGCTCTCCGGCGGCCTCCTGAAGCGCGCGCGCCACGTCGTGGCTGAGAACGCGCGTGTGCTGGCAACGGTCGAGGCGCTGCGCGCGGGCGACCTGGGTGCGGTCGGGTGCCTGCTGGCGGAATCGCACGCGAGCCTGCGTGACGGCTTCGAGGTCTCGACGCCGGAGCTTGACCTGCTGGTCGAGTTGGCGGGTGGAGTCGAGGGGGTTGTCGGCGCGCGCATGACGGGCGGCGGTTTCGGCGGTTGCACGATCAACCTGGTGCGCGAGGAGGCGGCCGGCCGGATCGCGGCGGAGGTGCTGCCCGCCTATGGCGAGCGCACCGGCCTCGAGGCCGAGGTACACATTTGCCAGGCTGCGGCTGGATTGAGGGTGATGGATGCCTGAGGTTCGACTGGACGAGACGGACGCCGGACCGGCGCTGGACAACGGCGTCTTGCGCGCGGAGGTCCACCTTCTGAAAGGGACGTTCGGCTTGATCGACGTCGCCGCCGGTCGAACGGTGCTGAGCGACGTTGGCGCAGCGGTCGTGCTGCGCGACGGGCCGACGTTCCGCACGCGAGGCGAGGAGCTGGAGTTCGCGGGGGCGAGGGACGTGGATGATGCGCACGGGCGCGGCCGCTCGATCGTGCTGGTGCGGGAGACTGACGAGGAGGACGAGCCGGATCTCTCGTTCACGATCACGCTCTACGATGATCAGCCGTTCGCGATCGTGCAGGCAGAAGTGCAGAACCTGCTGGCCGCGCCGATCCACGTCCTGGCGCTGCACCCGCTGGATGCGGCGACGCTGGATACGGGCGCTCCAGCCGAGACGCTACGCTTCTACAAGAACGGCTGGCAGTCCTGGTCTCCTGCGCTGGTGCTGGACTGCGCGGGCGAGGATGTCGCCGTCTCGCCGCCTGCGGTCGCACCCGGCACGCAGCCTGCGCCCGCGCCCGGCCGCTTCGTGTCGGAGCTGGTGACAGCGGTCGTGGATCCTGCTGCTGACTACGGGCTGGTAGCCGGCTTCACGTCGGCGGCGGACCAGTTCTCCCACGTCTGGCTGGACCGCGACGAGGGGACGCTGACGGCGGCGTCCTGGGCGGACGGCGTGGCCGTGGCGCACAAGGCAGTCCTTGCCTCGGAGCGGCTGTACCTGCAGCCGGCCGGCCAGCCGGTGCGGGCGCTGGAGCGCTATGGCAGCGCGTTGGGCCGCGAGATGGAGGCGCTGCCCGTCCCCGGCGTCACCAGCGGCTG
>DATKKM010000028.1:0-5907 GCA_035542855.1 Dehalococcoidia bacterium | reverse complement strand
GCAGGTCATCCCGGAGTTCAAGGAGCGGCACCACAAGCACCAGGAATGGCGGGCCCGGCAGCTGGAAGGCGTCGAGTACCCGGTCAACAGCTCGATTTAGATGGACCGCCGGCGGCTATAATTGTCCCATGGCGATCGACGTTCGTGCCCGGCTGAATTTGTCCGAGGAGGCACTGGCGGTGTTCTGCCGCAAGTGGAAGATCGTGCGGTTGGAACTATTTGGCTCGGCCCTGCGCGAAGACTTCGGAGATGAGAGCGACATCGATTTGATGGTGACGTTTGAACCAGACGCGAGTTGGCGTTTCGAGGATGAACTCGCTATGCAGAAGGAACTTGAACGTCTGCTCGGACGTAACGTTGATATGCCGGTGCGCGGCAGCATCGAGAAGATGCAAAACTGGGTACGGAGGAAGAACATCCTTTCATCGGCTCGTGTCATCTACTCGGCATGAGTGCGGAGCGGGATGATGATCTGCTTGTGGACATGCTGATCGCGGCACGGAAGAGCCGCCAGTTCACGGCGGGCGTCAGCCAGGAGAGATTCGCGTCAGACGAGGTGCTTCAGCACGCGGTCCTGCGGATGCTCCAGATCATCGGTGAAGCTGCCACCAAGCTCAGCGCTCAGCGTCGAGAAAGCATCGCCGCTGTCCCATGGGACAAGGTAATCGGCCTGCGTCACAGGCTCGTGCACGAGTATTTCAATATCAACCTGCCTTTGATCTGGCAAGTACTGAATGAGGATGTGCCTCTACTCATCGATATAATCGAAGCCCTTGTTCCGCCGGAGGACGCCTAATGCCCAAGAAGAGCGAACGCATCCAGGACGAAGGCCTGCGCCGCTCGCTGGAGGAGGCCCAGGCCGCGCTCAAGACCGGCGACTACAAGAAGGCCGTCGATCTTTCCGCCGCCGCCTACGTCGAGCTACTCAAGCGTAAGCCGGAGATGATGCAGGGGCCCGCGCAGTTCCGCAACGTGATGTTCTTCCCGCGGCTGGGTGCCCACCTCATCCTGAACAGCAGCGGCCAGCCGGAGATCGTCTACGACCGTGAGAAGTTCATCTTCTCGGAGGCCATCACCTACTTCGAGTTCGCGGTCGACAACATCGTCAAGGCGGGCGTGTAGAAGCACCACTGTGGCCGGCGACGAACCACCGCCCGATACACCGCCCCCGCCGGCGCCGCCCCATCCAGCCGTCAACCCGCAGGACGACGAGCGCCGCTTCCTCTCCGGACCGCTGGACCGCAGCTCTGAGCTGCTGCGGGTCCTCCGCATTTCGCGGGAGTTCGTCTCCGGGTTCCGGCGGCTGCACTTCGTCGGGCCGTGCGTGACCGTGTTCGGCTCCGCGCGCTTCAAGGAAGGGCACGTCTACTACGGCCTGGCGCGCGAACTGGGACGGAAGCTGGCGGAGGCCGGCTTCACGGTGATGACCGGCGGCGGCCCCGGCCTGATGGAGGCCGCCAACCGCGGCGCGAAGGACGCCGGCGGCCGCAGCGTCGGCTGCAACATCCAGCTGCCGGAGGAGCAGAAGCCCAACCCCTACCTGGATGAGATGGTTACGTTCCGCCACTTCTATGTGCGCAAGGTGATGCTAGTCAAGTACTCGTACGCCTTTGTCGCCGTGCCGGGCGGCTTCGGCACCCTGGACGAGATGTTCGAGATCGCCACGCTGGTGCAGACAGGCAAGGTGCGCGATTTCCCGGTAGTTCTCGTGGGGGCCGAGTACTGGCAGCCGTTGCTGGACTTCCTGCGGGACACCCTGGTCCGCGAGGGGACGATCTCGGCGCACGATCTTACGCACATCAGCCTCGTCGATACGGCGGAAGCGGCGGTGGGCATCATCCGCGACGCCGCGCTTAACAAGTTCGGGCTGTCGTACGCGCCGCCGCCCCGGCATCGCCGCCGCTGGTGGCTGTTGGAGTAGCGCCGCGGTGCTCCTCGCCGGAATCGTGCGCCAGGCGGCCGCCCTGCGGCGTTGCTTGCCGTTTTACATGGTCGGCAGTACGTTATGCGTGCAGACGGGCGTCCATGCGCGGCCTGCCTGCTGAAAGGATCCTGCCATGATCGTCCTCGCGATCGCCCTGGGCGCATTTGCGCTCCTGATGCTTCTCCTGTTAGTCACAGGCGGGATGCTCGTCAACATCGGCGGGCAGCAGGTGGGTGTGGTGGAACGGAAGTACTTCGGGCGGCCGCTCCCGGAAGGCCGAGTGGTGGCTCTCCCCGGCGAGGTCGGCATCCAGGCGAAAGTCCTGCAGCCCGGCCTGCACTTCCTCTTCCCCTTCCTCTACCGCGTGGTGAAGGCGGACATGATGGTCATCAACGAGGAAGAGGTGGGCCTGATCGAGGCGATCGACGGGCTGCCGCTGGAGCCGGGACGCATCTTCGCGCGGCACATCGGCGGGCACGACACCTTCCAGGACGGCGAGGCGTTCCTCCGCAACGGTGGCCAGAAAGGCCCCCAGATCGATATCCTGCCGCCGGGCAAGTACCGCATCAACACCTACCTCTTCCGGATCAGCACGGACGCCGTCATCACGGTCACACAGGGCCAGGTGGGCATCGTCACCGCGCGGGACGGTGAGCCGATCACTCCGGGCCGCCTGCTGGCCCACAAGGTGCAGGGGCACCAGGCCTTCCAGGACGGCGAGATGTTCCTGGCCAACGGCGGCCAGATCGGCCCCCAGATCGAGGCGATCCTGCCGGGGCGCTATCGCATCAACACGGACCTCTTCAACGTCGAGGTGAAGACGGCGACGATCGTCCAGGCCAAGCAGGTGGGCCTGGTCACGGCCAAGGACGGCGCGCCTCTGCCGCAGGGCGAAGTCGTGGCGCACAGCGTGCAGGGGCACAACGACTTCCAGGACGGCTCCGCGTTTCTGGCCAACGGCGGTCAGCGCGGCCCCCAGTTCGACCTGCTGAAGCCGGGCACGTACTACGTCAACCCCCTGATGTTCGATGTGGTGCTGGACGACGTGGCCGTGGTCCAGCGCGGTGAAGTAGCTGTGCTGGTCTCGAATGTCGGCGAGGAGCCGGAGGACATCTCTCAGGAGGAGCGCCTGGCCGGCAAGGAGCGCTACGTGGTGCCCGCGGGCTTCCGCGGCATCCAGGCGGAGGTGGCCGGCCCCGGCGTCTACTACCTCAACCGCTGGGCGTACATCGCCTACATCATCCCAACCACGAACCTGACTATCGACTGGGCGACCGAGGACACGGCTAACGGCAGCGCGGCGTCCTCGCCCACCGCTCAGCCCGCGAACATCCAGCGCGCGCAGCTCTTCAATCCGCTCTCCGTGATCAGCCGCGACGGGTTCGAGATGCGGGTCAGCGTCAAGGTGGTGATTCGCGTCCGGCCGGACCAGGCGCCGCTCATGGTCGCCAAGATTGGCTCGATCGAGAACCTGATCGACCACGTCATCCACCCGATGATCGACTCCTCGTTCCGCAATCAGGCATCGTCCACGGAGGCGATGAACTTCATGCAGGACCGCGCCCTGGAGCAGACGAAGGCCGAAGAGCGCACCCGCGATGAGCTGCAGAAGTACCACGTGGAGTGCGTCTCCGTGCTGATCAGCCAGATTATCCTGCCGCAGGAGCTGATGGAGATCCAGACGCGGCGGGTGATCGCGGCGCAGCAGCAGGCGATGTTCGTGGAGCAGCAGCGGGCTGAGGCCAAGCGCATCGACACCGAGAACACCCGCGCCAAGGCCGACCAGCAGATCAACCTGGTGACCGCTCAGATCGGCGTGCAGGTGGCCGAACAGACCAAGCAGCGCACGATCATCGAGGCCGAGGGCCGCGCCCGCGCCGTCGAGCTGGAAGGCGCGGCGGAAGGCAGCAAGATTCTCGCCGTCGGCTCCGCGACCGCCGAGGCCTACCAGAAGCAGGTGGAGGCCGTTGGGCAGATCAACCTGGCCGGCATCGAGGTCACCAAGTCGATCGCCGGAGCCGGCCTGAAGATCACGCCGGACATCATGGTCGGCGGTGGCGGCGACGGCGGCGGCAGCAACATCTTCGCCGCGTTCATCGCGCAACTCTTGCAGGGCAACCGCACGATCTCGTCGAACGGCGGCGACGGGAAGACTAAGAGCTAGACTCGGGTCGCGAGCGCAAACGGCAGAGCGACAGGCGGTTGTCGTTCTGAAGCAACGGAGGACCCGTCCTCAAGCCAGCCTCGTGCCGGTGAGAGACCGCCTGGACGCAAGCGGCGCCAGGCGAGGTCGGGGAGGCGGCTGGATGGCAGGACAAGTCGCCGCGACAGGCCCTTCCTTCGTCAGGGCGACAGCCGTCGTCCTGAAGCAACGAACGGGTGTCTAACCCTTGACGATCTCGCTGATTTGCAGCGTGGGTTGCTGGTCCGTGTAGTTCGGCACGTCACCGATGATGGCCGGCGCGTGCGGGGCAAACGCCTGCATGAACTCCGGCAGGGAGTTGAAGTACAGGTGGCCCACCATTACGAATGGGGCCGGCTGCCCCGGCACGGCTCCGGCGATGCCTTTGTCGGCCTCCCACTTCAGCAGGGCCGCGCCGACCTTCTCGGCGATCATGGGCATGTGCTTGTTGATGTAATAGTCCTCGTCGAACTTGCCTGCGTTGGGGTAGGCGATGGTGACTCTGATCATGGTTGGGCTTCTTTCTCCTTCTGTGCTATTTCGACATTCGTTCCACGTAGCGACGGAACTCGACGTTGGCCCGGCCTTTGAGCACCGTACCATGTCCGAAGCACGCCGTCTCGAACTCCATCGCGGCTAATTTACGCATACTCTCGCGCGCTAGCGCCATATCCTCGGTGAAGATCAGCGCCGGCTTGCCGATCCGCCCGAAGAGGTGGCCCGCCGCATCGCCGGCGAAGAGCACGCCGCCGTGCCCCTCGACGAAGTACGAGACGTGGCCCAGCGTGTGTCCGGGCGTGGCGATTACCTTGACGCCGCCGCCGGCAGGCACGACATCGCCGTCTTCCACGAGGCGGTCCGCCTTGACGGGCGGTGGGTTGTTCATCGGCAGCCGCTCGATCAGCGGGCCGAGGACGCGGCCCGTGATGCTGCCGGGGTTCGCGTGCGGCCGGCGCTTTTCACCGGCCACGATCGGCGCGTCCAGCGGGTGCACCCACGTCTGCGCGCCCGACTTCTGCACCAGCGCGGCCAGGCTGCCCACGTGGTCGGCGTGGTGGTGCGTGACCAGCACGTTGCGCAGCTCCTCCGGCGCCCGCCCGATCTCCCGGATGCCGGCCAGGATACGCTTGTAGTTCCCCTTCAGGCCGGAGTCGATCAGCGTGAGGCCGTCCTCTTCGGCCAGGAGGAAGGCGTTCACGTAGCCCAGCGGCAGGGCGTAGATGAACGGGAAGATCTCCTCGGCTGCGGCCATCAGGCCATGCCCCGCCGCAGCAGCCGGCCGGCGTGGCGTTCCGTCTGCCCCCCGCCGTCGGCCGCCACCCGCCCGTTGACCAGCACCTGGCTGATGCCGGCCGGGTACTGGCGCGGCTCCTCGTACGTCGCCACGTCGGCGATACGCTCCGGGTCGAAGACGACGATGTCGGCGAACCAGCCCTCTCGCAGCTCGCCTCGTCCGGCCAGCTGGAAGCGCCGCGCCGGAAGCGAGGTCATCTTCCGCACGCCCTCCTGCAGCGGGAACAGCCGCTCTTCGCGCGAGTAGCGCCCGAGGACGCGCGGGAAGGTGCCGTACAGCCGCGGGTGCGGCTTGCCGGCCGGCGATGGGATGCCGTCCGAGCCGATCATGCACAGCGGGTGGGCCAGCACGCGGCGGACGTCGTCTTCGTGCATCGTGTGCAGGATGGCGACGGCGCCCGGCTCCTCCGACAGCACGCGCAAAAGGATATCCTGCGCATCAGCGATCCCCAGCGTCTCGCCGATCTGCCGCAGAGACTTGCCCTCGTACTCGTGGAGGCGGCTGACA
>DATKKM010000027.1:0-9767 GCA_035542855.1 Dehalococcoidia bacterium | reverse complement strand
AACACTCGCGAAAACCTGAAGTTCTGTACGACGTAGTCGAGCGCTGTAGCCCAGGCCCTTACCTTGAGTTGTTTGCCCGCCATCCACGCGAAAAGTGGTATCAGTGGTCGAACGAGCTGTGTTCGAAGCCGCTAGGTGAGCAGCCCAGCGAGTATCCTGCGAGCCGCCGACACCTCCAACCGAACCTTCTGGAAAAGCCTGCCCGCGGCGCTCGCTACCGTCCAGCGCTCACGGCTGACTAGCCCGCTCACGCCAGGCAGCGCGGCACTTCTCCCCCGTTGAAGGCGATCATGTCCGGGAAGACGGTGGTTAGGGGCAGGGGGGCGCCGGGAGGGTGGCCGGCTAGTTCGGCGTAGGCGCGGTGGAAGTTGGCGACGAGGCGCTCGCTGTCGTGGAGGTGGGCGAAGTCGCCAAGGTCGGTCTGGCGGGCGAGTTCGAGGGGGGTGAGGTCGGCCTCGTAGCCGAAGCGGGCGGTGTCGGCGACGAAGCGGAGGTAGCGCTCGATGCCGTCGAGGACGGAGGCGTCGGTGACGGGGCCGTGGCCGGGGACGATGATGGCGGGCCCTTCGTGAGCCTCAGGATGAGCGGTTATGGCGCGGAGGGTGTCGAGGGCGGCGAGTGAGCCGGAGAGGCTGCCCATGACGACGAAGGGGGCGCCGCCGTTGAAGACGACGTCGCCGGCGAAGAGGACGCGCGGGCCGGGGAGCCAGGCCACGATGTCGTTGGTCGTGTGGGCGGGGCCGACGTAGATCAGCTGGATTTCGGTGTCGCCGGCGTAGAGGGTGAGGCGGTCGGTGAAGGTGATGTTGGGCGGCTCGACGCGGAGGTCGCCCCAGTCGACGTAGGGCCAGAGCGCCTTCGTGCCGAGGCCGGCTGCGATGACCTCTTCGCGGCACTTTTCGTGGGCGACGATGGCGGTGGGACCGAAGACGAAGTTGCCGTGCGTGTGGTCGCCGTGGTGGTGGGTGTTGACGAGGGCGCGGACGGGGCGGCCGCCGGAAGTGCGGCCGACGGCGGCGGCGAGATCGCGGGAGCGGCGCTCTGTGAAACAGGTGTCGATGAGGGTAACGGCGTCCGGGGCGAGGATGAAGCCGGCGTTGTTGAGCCCCCACTGGCCGTGGAGCTGGAGGTAGGCGAAGACGCCGGGTGCAACTTCTTCGAGCGAGGGCGGGGGCGTGTCCATGCGGACAGGTTACCGGTTACAGGTTTCAGGTTACAGTGGGATGCGCGCCGGAAACTGCGCCGCGCACACCAACTTCACGGCTTCACGCCTCCTCGACGAGCACGGCTTCGAACATCGACGGCATCGGCGGGCCTGTCAGGATGCCCTTCAGCGAACCTTGCGAGTGCCCGGCGGCGAACGCGGGCGACTGCATCCAAGCCATGAACGCAGCCCGGTCCCGCCACGTCGAGTGCGATACGTACTCGCCCGGCGTCATTTCCGACTTCAGTAGCGCGAACCGCACGAACCCGTCGACGCCCGCCAGGTACGTCTCTCGCTCCCGCCAGATGCGCTCGAACTCCGCCTCCTGGCCCGCTACCACGTTGAACCTATTCATCGCGACAAACATGTCAACCTCCGATCTTGAGGGTACAGGGTAGAGGGGGCGCGGGACAGCGGCGGCGCTGTAACCTGCAATCTGAAACCTGTAACCTAGTGGGCGATGGAAGATGGCGCCGCTGCTGCGGCCAAGGAGAGCGCTTTGCGAAGGCCGCGGGGGCCGCGGCTGATCGCTGTGGACGGGTCGGCGGCTTCGGGGAAGAGCAGCGTTGGGCGGCTGCTGGCGGAGCGGCTGGGTTACCGCTTTCTGGACACGGGCATCATGTACCGCGCGATCACCTGGGCGGCGCTGGACCGTGGGATAGACCCGCACGATGCGAAGGCGCTGGCTGCGCTGGCGTCGGCGATTGACATGCAGGTGGTGCTGCCGCCGCCGGGTAGCGCCGCGACGGCGCGCATCCGCATCGATGGGGACGACGTGACGGACGGGCTGCGCTCGCCAGAGGTGGACGAGGCGGTATCAGCGGTGTCGCAGGTGGCTGGGGTGCGAGAGGCGCTGGTGCGGAGGCAGAAGGAGATCGCGGCGGGCGGACACATCGTGATGGCGGGGAGGGACATCGGGACGGTGGTGCTGGCCGACGCGCCGCTCAAGCTGTACCTGGACGCATCTCTGGAGGAACGGGCGCGGCGGCGGCACGCGGACTTCGTGCGCGTGGGGCACGAGTCAAGCGAGGCGGCGGTGCTGGAAGACCTGCGGCGTCGCGACCAGACCGACAGCCGGCGGGAGCTTTCACCGATGAGGGCCGCGGACGACGCGGTGGTAATCGACACGAGCGGGATGACGCTGGAACAGGTGCTGGCGCGCGCGCTGGCGCTGGCGGAGGCGGCGGCATGAGCATGTTCTTTTCGGGCGTGTGGTACTACCTGAACCTGGCCTGGGTGAAGTTCCTGCTGTTCTTCATCACGACTCGTGAGATTACGGGCCTGGAGAACGTGCCCAAGCGCGGGGCAGTGATCGTCGTCAGCAACCACCTGAACAACGCCGACCCGCCGATCCTGACGGCATCGATACCGCGGCGGCTGTTCTGGCTGACGAAGATCGAGTGGTTCAGCACACCTGTAGTCGGGCGCATGTTCAGCATGGCGAAGATGATCCCGGTGCGCCGCTTCGAGGCGGACCTGAAGGCGCTGCGTATGTGCGAGAAGATCACGAAGCAGGGGCACGCTCTGGGGATGTTCCCGGAGGGGCATCGGAGCGACACGGGCGGCCTGATCACGGCCGAGCCGGGGACGGCGCTCATCGCGCTGCGGACGGGGGCGCCGGTGCTGCCGGTGGCGATCTGGGGGACGGAGAAGGTGAAGCTGCCGCGCGACTTGATCGGGCGGACGCATGCGCACATCCGCATCGGGAAGCCGTTCAGGCTGGCGCGCAAGGAGAAGGTGACGCGCGAAGAGATCGCCGGGGCGACCGACACTATAATGAAAGCGATAGCGGCGCTCTTGCCGGAGAAGTACCGGGGAGTGTACGGGGAGCCCGGCGCGAGTCGCCTCGGCGCGACGCCGCAGAGCCCTGACCCCCAACCGCTCTCCCGTGGACGGGAGAGCGGAGACAAGTAGAACGATGGAGTAACGATGGAGATCTTGCTGGCGAAGGACATGGGGTTTTGCTGGGGCGTGCGCCGGGCGATCGACATCATGGAGCACGCGGCCGAGCAATACGGCGAGATCATCAGCGTGGGGCCGATTGTGCACAACCCGCAGGTGGTGGAAGGGCTGGAGGCAAAGGGAGTGCGGCTGGGCGTGAAGCCGGAAGACGATTCGCGGCCGGTGGCGATCACGGCGCACGGCGTGGGGCCGCAGGTGCTGGAGGACGTGAAGGCGACGGGCGCGGAAGTGATAGACGGGACGTGCCCGATCGTGACGCGCTCGCAGCGCTGGGCGCGGCGGATGGCGGAGCAGGGGTTCACGGTGCTGGTCTTCGGCGACCCGGAGCACAGGGAGGTGCGGGGGGTGCTGGGCTGGGCCGGCGACAAGGCGGTGGCCGTGCGTGACGGCGAGCCGCTGCCCGATCCGTTCCCCAACCGCGTGGCGATCATCAGCCAGACGACGCAGACGCCGGAGCGCTTCGCGCAGTTTGTGGCGCAGGTGATGGCGGAGCACGTGAACGACATCACGGAGCTGCGGCTGATCAACACGCTCTGCAACGTGACGTCCAACCAGCAGGCCGCGGCGCGGGAGCTGGCGCAGGAGGTGGACGTGATGATCGTAGTTGGCGGGCGGGCCAGCGCGAACACGCGGCACCTGGTGGAGGTGGTGCAGGACGAGGGGACGACGGCGCACCACATCGAGACTGCGGATGAGATCGAGCCGGGGTGGCTGGACGGGTGCGAGCGCGTTGGTGTGACGGCGGGGGCCTCGACGCCGGACTCGGCGGTGGAGGCGGTGGTGGAGCGGATCCGGGGCCTGGCAGGGGCGGACCCTCACGCCTGACCCCTCTTGCGCGAGAGGCCAGCGAGGGGCAACGCGTCGTCGCTGGTTTGCGCGTGTATGGCGTTAGCGTCGTCCTAGCAGCGGGCGAACCCTCTTATGGGCTGGCGCGTTCTAATAGCTGATCGCTGGGCGCTGAGCGCTATCATGCGATCGCTTAGTGCTGAAAGCTGAGGGCTGAGATATGTGCGGGATCATCGGGTACGTTGGCGAGGGCGAGGCAGCGCCGGTCCTGATCGATGGTCTGCGGCGCCTGGAGTACCGGGGCTACGACAGCGTGGGCATCGCGGTGCTGGAGGACTCCGGCCGGTTGACGGTGCACAAGCGCGAGGGCAAGCTGTCCGGCCTGGCAACGCTGCTGGAGGAGCACTGGCCACGCGGCAAGCAGGGCATCGGGCATACGCGCTGGGCAACGCACGGGCGGCCGTCAGACGTCAACGCGCACCCGCACGGCGACTGCTCCGGCGATATCGTCGTCATCCACAACGGCATCGTGGAGAACCATCACGAGCTGAGGCAGCGGCTGCTGGCGGCCGGGCACACGTTCGTCTCGGAGACGGACACGGAGGTGATCCCGCACCTCATCGAGGAGCAGATCAAGGGCGGGACGGACCTGCACGGCGCGCTGATCGCGACGATGAAGCAGCTTGCCGGCGCCCACGCCATCCTGGCGATGAGCAAGTCGGAGCCGGGGACGGTTGTGGCGGGGCGCATCGGCAACGCGGGCGGGGTGGTGATCGGCTACGGCGAGAAGGAGAACTTCATCGCCAGCGATCTGCCGGCGCTGCTGCCGCACACCCGCAGGCTGGTGTTCCTGGAGCACGGGGACACGGCGCGCGTGCGGGCGAACGAGGTGACGTATACGCACAACGGCGTCGCGATCACGCGGCGGCCGGAGACGATCCAGCTGGACCCGCTTTCGGCGGCGAAGGGATCGTACAAGCATTTCATGCAGAAGGAGATCGCCGAGCAGCCGGAAGGCATTCTCGACACGATCCGCGGCCGCGCGCTCTTCGGCGAAGGGCGCGTCGAACTGGACGAGATGCGGCTCTCCCGCGAGCAGATTGCGGGCGTGCGCCGGGTGGTACTGGTGGGGATGGGGACGAGCCTGCACGCGGCGATGGTGGGGCGCAGCTTCATCGAGAAGATCGCCGGGATTCCCGCGGAGACCGACAACGCGAGCGAGATGCGCTACCGGGAGCCGCTGATCGGCCCGGAGACGCTGGTGATCGCGGTGACGCAATCGGGCGAGACGGTGGACACGCTGGCGGCGATGGAGGAGGCGAGGCGGAAGGGCGCGCTGCTGGTGGCGATAACGAACGTGCCGGGCAGCCAGGCCAGCCGCGCCTCCGACGGGGCGGTGCACACGCGCTGCGGGCTGGAGATCGGCGTGTGCAGCACGAAGACGTACACGGCATCGATCACGGCGATCTACCTGCTGGCGTGCTACCTGGCGCAGGAGCGCGGGAGGGCCGACCGCGAGCGCATGGCCGGATTCTTCGAGCCGCTGGCGCGCCTGCCCAACCTGGCGGGCGAGGTGATGAAGCTGGAGCCGCAGATAGAACAGGTGGCGCACCGCTTCTGGAAGTGCAACAACTTCCTGTTCCTGGGGCGCGGGTACCAGTTCCCGGTGGCGATGGAGGGCGCGCTGAAGCTGAAAGAGGTGAGCTACATCCACGCGGAAGGCTACCCGGCCGGCGAGATGAAGCACGGGCCGATTGCGCTGATAGACCGGGAGATGCCGGTCTTCGCGCTGTGCCCGCGGGACGGGCTGCGCGAGAAGATGATGAGCAACATCGAGCAGGTGCGCACGCGTGAGGGGATGGTGGTGGCGATAGGCACGGAGGGAGACCGGGAGCTGGCGGAGAAGGCGGACGAGGTGGTCTTTGTGCCGGAGACTTCGCCGCTGCTGACGCCGGTGCTGACGTCTATCCCGCTGCAGATGTTCGCGTACCACGTGGCGGTGCGGCGCGGCTGCGACGTTGACCAGCCGCGCAACCTGGCGAAGACGGTGACGGTGGAGTGACGGCGCGCCGAGGGTGACTTATGATCGTTGAGGAGATGCTGCAGGTTCGACTGTAGGAGGTTACGCGATGCGAGCGCTGGGTCTGCCACTGGTTGCTCTGGTCATCTGCCTCGCCGGGTGCGGGGGCGACGACTCGACGAGTACGTCGCCAACGGTTACGGCAACTACGACTGCTTCGCCAGCCACGGCGCCGTGGCTGGGCTCCGGCGCGCCGGCGATTGACGCGGCGGGCATCCCCAGCGGCCAGGACGCCGCCTGGATGGTACTCGACCCCGAATCGAGCGAGCGGACCGACAAGGCGCCGGTTGAGGGGCACGTCCCGCAGGCGCTGGCCGGCGGCCGGTACGACCTGGTGGCAACAGGGGCCAACCTGGCCCGGCTCGATGCGGACACCGGAACGCTGACGGACATCGGGGCCGGCTGGGACGGCGGGATTTCGCCGGACGGGAAGTGGGCCGCGGTCATCCCGGAGGTCGAAGGGCCGACGCTGGCCGTCGTCGAAGTGGCCACGGGTGAGCGGTTCGACCTGGGGCAGCTGGGCAAGCCAGTGGAGCTGGCCTGGGCGCCGGACGATACGCTGGCGATCATCAAAGACGGGACGCTGTACCTGGCCGCCGGGCCTGGCTGGGCCCCGCGCTCGGTCGGGACGTTCGCCGCGCCGAGGGTGACGTGGTCACCGGACTCGCAGACGCTGGCGGCCCGCGAAGGTGGCGCGATCACGCTGTACGGCCGCGACCTGAGTGTGCAGAAGTCGCTGGCGCCGGCCGACGGGACGGATGGGACGCCGCTCGCGTGGTCGCCGGACGGGACCAGGCTGGCCTGGGGAGACGCGGAGGGCTGGTGGGTCGTGGACGTGGAAAGCGGGCGGCGGACGAACGTCTCGCCGGTGGAGCTGGGAGGTGGTTCGCTGGCAACGGCGGTCTGGTCGCCGGACGGGACGGAGCTGGCGTTCCCGGTGGACAGCCAGACGTGGGGCGTGCATGGGATTGCCGTGGCGAAGGCGGACGGATCGGGGGCGCACCTGCTGGCGAGTGGCGTTCAGCTGCAGTTGCTGGGCTGGACAGCGGAGGGCGTGGTGTTGCGGGTGTTCCGGGGGTTGTAGCCCCCCGCTTTGCGGGCGAGCGGAGATGTTGGCGCGGAAGCCAGGGCCAGGAGAGTGTCCTGGCCCGATTCCCGCCTGGTGGCAGCCATGGGGACGGCAGGGACGGTTGGCCCTGCGGGGGTGATTCGTTTGGCACTGGGCACGCCTTCAACAAAGTCGTAACGTGTATTGGTACGGGGAAAATGCGGGGCTGATCGCGGATGTTTTACAATGCGTTGGCGGCTTGTGAGGGGGGAAGTTGAACATGACAGCGATGCAAAGGAGCCGGGATATGAAGTCTATCGCCTGGTTCGGCGAGGTGGACAAGGATGACATAGGCCTCGTAGGGGGCAAAGGGGCGAACCTGGGTGAGCTGACCCGCGCCGGGATTCCGGTACCGTCCGGCTTTGTGGTGACGTCACAAGCGTACTTCCGTTTCCTGGAAGCAGCCGGTCTCAGGGAGAAGATCGCGGCCGTACTGAAGGACCTGGATGTTAACGACGGCGCGGCGCTGCAGGCAGCTTCCAACAGCATCAAGGAGATGATCTGCGCCGCCGAGATGCCGGAAGACACAGCGACGGACATCGCCCGGGCGTACCGCCAGATGAAGGGACTGCCGGTGGCGGTGCGCAGCTCGGCGACGGCGGAGGACCTTGCGGAGGCGTCCTTCGCGGGGCAGCAGAGCACGTTCCTGAACATTGCGGGCGAGAGCGCAGTGCTGCGCGCCGTCCAGGAGTGCTGGGCCTCACTGTTCGAAGGGCGGGCCATCTTCTACCGCAAGGAGGCCGGCTTCGACGACCTGAGGGTGGGGATCGCCGTGGTGGTGCAGTACATGGTGCAGTCCGAGCGGTCAGGCGTGATGTTCACGCTGGACCCGAAGCAGAACAACGACACGGTGATCGTCATTGAGGCGATCTACGGCCTCGGTGAGGCGATAGTCTCGGGCGCGGTGACGCCGGACCACTTCGTGGTGCGGAAGGAGGGCCTGGGGATCGCAGCGCAGGAGATCAAGGCGCAGCGCCGGCAGCTGATCAAGCGGGAGCGCGCGAAGATCGGCGAGGAGAACAACGTCTGGGTGGACATTGGCGAGGAGGAGCAGCGCCAGGCCAAGCTGAGCGAACAGCAGGTGAAGGACCTGGCGGCGATCGGCAAGCAGGTGGAGAAGCACTACGGGCGCCCGCAGGACATCGAGTGGGCGTTCGAGGGCGGCAAGTTCTACATCGTGCAGTCGCGCCCGGTGACGGCAGTGGCGGCGACGATGGCGGAGGAAGAGGACGACGGAGCGGAGGAGATGGCCCCGGTCCTGGTGCGCGGCGCCGCGGCCAGCCCGGGCGTGGCGTTCGGGCCGGCGAAGGTAGTACGCGGGCCGGAGGACATTGACCTGGTGCGCGAGGGCGACATCCTGGTGGCGAGCATGACGACGCCGGACTACGTGCCGGCGATGAAGCGCGCGGCCGGCATCGTCACGGACGAGGGCGGGCGCCTCTGCCACGCGGCCATTGTCAGCCGCGAGCTGGGGGTGCCGTGTGTCGTCGGCGCGGAGAACGCGACTTCGGTGCTGCAGACAGGGCACGAGATCACGGTGGACGGTTCGCGCGGCGCGGTGTACGACGGGCAGGCGCTGGTACGACTGGCCTGGGCGGAGGAATGGAAGCGGCGCCGCGCGGCGATGGCGAACATCCAGACGCGCACGAAGGTGTACCTGAACCTGGCCGAGCCCAGCCTGGCCGATGTGATGGCCAGGGAGAACGTGGACGGTGTCGGGCTGCTGCGGGCAGAGTTCATCGTGGCGGACTACATCAAAGAGCACCCGCGCCTCTGCATTGACGAGGGGCGGCCGGAAGACTTCACGACGAAGCTGGCGGCGGGACTGCGGTCCTTCGCGCAGGCGTTCTTCCCGCGGCCGGTGGTCTACCGGACGACGGACTTCAAGACGAACGAGTACCGCAACCTCAAGGGCGGCGAGAAGTACGAGTTCGAAGAAGAGAACCCGATGATCGGCTACCGCGGCGCGGCCCGCTACATCCACGACCCGGAGGTGTTCCGGCTGGAGGTGGAAGCGATCAAGCGCGTGCGGGCCGAGTTCCCGAACCTCTGGGTGATGATCCCATTTGTACGGACGCCGGACGAGCTGGCGCAGGTGAAGGGGCTGATGGAGAGCTTCGGGCTGAAGCGCTCTGAGGACTTCAAGCTGTGGATGATGGCGGAGGTGCCGTCCAACGTCTTCTCGCTCGACAAGTTCATCGACGTGGGGATCGACGGCATCAGCATCGGCTCGAACGACCTGACGCAGCTGACGCTGGGCGTCGACCGCGACAGCGCGCACTTCGGGAAAGCTTACGATGAGCGAAACGACGCGGTGATCAAGGCGCTGGAGATATTGGTGACGGGCGCGCGCCGGCGCGGCATTACGGTCTCCATCTGCGGCCAGGCGCCGAGCGACTACCCGGAGATCACGCGCAAGCTGGTGGAGTGGGGCGCGACCTCGCTCTCGATCAACCGGGACGTGATCGGGAAGACGCGGCAGATCATCGCGAAGGTGGAGGCGGAGCTGGACGCGGAGGCGGCGAAGGCCGGGGCAGAGCAGCTTTCGCCGGCTTCTTAGCGGGCGCTCGCTTCGTATCCCCTCTCCCGCTTCGCGATACGAACCGCCCGCGCCCGTCTGACGTTTA
>DATKKM010000026.1:0-2721 GCA_035542855.1 Dehalococcoidia bacterium | reverse complement strand
CGGCGCCTCAACTCAATATCGCGTGCAGCGCACGCGAACCGCCTGTCAATCGGGTTTCGCCTACAGCGCCTCCAGCACCTTCTCCGCGACCGCCCGCGTGAGCCTGGCGTCGCCAACCCCCGCTCACCCTGAGGCTCTCGGAGGGCTCCGCGCTCGCCTACAGCGCTTCCAGTACCTTTTCCGCTACCGCGCGCGTGAACCCCGGCGTCGCCGCGATCTCCTCCACGCTCGCCTCCTTGACCGCCTTTACGGAGCCGAACTTGCGTAGCAGCGCCTTCTTGCGTTTCGGGCCGACGCCCGGCACGTCATCCAGCACGGAGCGCAGGCCGCTCTTCTTCCGCACGTCGCGGTGGTAGGTGATCGCGAAGCGGTGGGCCTCGTCGCGGATGCGCTGCACCAGGTACAGCGCCTGCGACGTGCGGTCGAGCACGATCGGCTCGTCGACGTCCTTCACGTAGAGCTCTTCGAAGCGCTTGGCCAGGCCCGCCAGCGGGATGTTGCCGACGCCCAGGTTGCGCATCGCGTCGTCGGCGGCGGACACCTGTCCCTTGCCGCCGTCCACGATCACCAGGTCCGGCACCGCCCCGAACGACTCGTCATACTCGCGGGTCCCGCCATCCGGCTCAGACACCTGCCCATTCGCCGGCGCTGTCATCGTCGCGCCCGCGTTGGGTTCCGACAGCGCCGCCTCTACCGCCGCCCGGTCCGTCTGGTGGCCGTCGCCGGTTTCCAGCGGCTCACCCTCGTTGGCGCCCTCCTGCTCCGTCTCCCGCCGCTGGCGCCAGAAGCGGCGCTTCAGCACCTCCTGCATCATCGCGAAGTCGTTCTGGCTCCCCACGCCCTTGATGCGGAAGCGCCTGTACTCGCCGCGCTTCGGGTTGCCGTCCTCGAATACCACCATCGAGCCGACAGCCGAAGTGCCCTGGATCGTCGAGATGTCGTAGCACTCGATACGCCGCGGCAGCGAGGGCAGGTTCAGCTCGTCCTGCAGCTGCTGCAGCGCCTCCTCCTTCTTGCCGCGGTCGGCCATCCAGCGGGCGCGCGCCTGCTGCAGCGATTCGCGGGCGTTGTCCATTGCCCGCTGCACAAGCTGCACCTTCTCGCCGCGCTCCGGAACCGTCAGCGTGACCGGGCGGCCGCGTCGCTCGCTGAGCCACGGCCCGATCAGGTCCGCATCGTCGATCTTCACCGGCAGCAGGACGCGCGCCGGCACGTAGATCGCCGACTCGTAGAACTGCTCGACGAAGCTGCGCAGCACCTCCGCGTCCGTCTCGCCGAGCGTGCCGTCCAGCTGGAAAGTGTCGCGGCCGATCAGCAGCCCCTTGCGCAGGAAGAACACCTGCACGTAGGCCTCCTGCTCCTCCCGCGCCAGCCCGAAGACGTCCATGTCCGTGCGGTCGCGCACCTCCATCACCTGGCGCTCCGTCGTCCGCTCGATCGCCCGCACCTGGTCGCGCAGGCGGGCGGCGCGCTCGTACTCCATCGCGGCGGAGGCGGCCTGCATCTCGCGCCGCAGGTCGCGTGCGATCTCGTCCGTGCGCCCTTCCAGGAACATGATCGTCTGGCGCATCACCCCGTCGTACTCCTCCTTCGTGCAGAGGGAGGCGCAGGGCCCGATGCAGCGGTGGATGTAGTACTCCAGGCAGGGCCGCGGGTCCTTGCCGGTGATCTCTTTCGTGCAGGAGCGCCAGGGGAACAGCTTCTTCACGAGGTCCAGCGACCGCCGCACGGACCCCGCCGAGGCAAACGGCCCGAAGTAGCGGATGCCGGACGTCGTTGTCACGCGGCGGCTGATCTCCACTCGCGGCCACTGCTGGCGGAGGTCTATCTTCAGGTACGGGTAGTGCTTGTCGTCCTTCAGCCGCACGTTGAAGAACGGCTGGTGACGCTTGACCAGAGTGGCCTCCAGCAGCAGCGCCTCCTGCACCGTCTTCGTGAGGATAAAGTCGATGTCCGCAATCTGCTCGACGAGCCGCCGCGTCTTGGCCTCGAAGGCGTGCGTCGCCCCGAAGTAGGAGCGCACGCGGTTACGCAGCGAGGACGCCTTGCCGACGTAGAGGATCTTCCCGTTGGCGTCCTTGTAGATGTAGACGCCGGGCTTGGCGGGCAGCGCCTTCAGCTGCGCCGCGAACTTCTGCTGGGGGACTCGTCGTGCAGGCACGATTCCATTGTACCGAGACGCACCGGCAGGTCTTCAGACTTGCCTCGGGGCCCCTACCCCGTAGCCGCCGCCGCGCGCTCCTCAGCTGGCGCCAGCGGCAGCGGAAGCGAGTACAGCACGTCCACGTGGTGGTGGTGGAACTCGAACGACCAGTACAGGGCCACCGCGCGCTCGTTCGACTGGTCGACATAAACCGCCACGGCCTTCACGTCCCGGCCGCTGAGGTGGCGCAGCGCCTCGCCCAGCAGATAGCGGCCAAGGCCGCGGCCGTGGTATTCCGGCGCCGTCCCGATGACGTAGATCTCGCCCATCATTCCCTCGTCGCCGCGTTCCTCCACCTTCGCCCAGCAGAAGCCGGCCATCCGCCCGTCGACCTCCAGCACCAGCAGGTCGTCGGCGCGGAACCACGGTTGTTGCGTGCGTGCGCGGAAGTCGGCCAGGGTCCAGCTGCCGTTCTCCGGGTGCCCCGCAAAGATGCGGTTGTTCAGCGCCAGCACCGCCTCGTCGTCCTCACCCGGGCGGAAGGCCCGGATCGAAGCGCCCTCCGGCGTCGCCACCAC
>DATKKM010000025.1:0-7164 GCA_035542855.1 Dehalococcoidia bacterium | reverse complement strand
TCTGGCTGGCTCCTGCTGATCGACCCCAACCTGGACTACGCACGAATCGAAATCGTGTGGACTGACGATTCGGATAACCAACTCGGCATAAGCCAGTCGCCGCCCCTGACGCTCGGTTCGGTCGAGCCTTACACTTACACGATAACCAGCACCGGCCCCATTCAAGCGCCGATCAACGCGACCGATGCGCGGTTCTCCATCGTGGTGGCCGGCGTCGCCTCCGATCAGTTCTCGACCTACATCGACGACTTCTCTTTCGCACTCGTCAGCCCACCGCCGACGCCGGCCCCGACCCCGGTTCCCACGCCCACTCTGCCGCCCACACCGCAGCCCTCTCTCGCGCCGACACCGGTCCCCACCGCCTCCGCAACCCCAACGCGCTCGCCGGCCCGTACGCCAACGCCGGCTCCGCATCCCACGCCAACCCCTACGCCCAAGCCGCCGATCACGCCCGGACCTGAACCCGCCCTCTTTGCGACGCTGACCAACGGCGGCTTCGAGCAGTCCGGGCAGGAAGGCCCATTTGGGTGGCGTAAGATCGGCGGCACGATCGCACAGGACGGCGGCCATCACCACTCAGGGTTGCGTTCCCTGGCGCTTACATCGGCCAGCACGTCCACGAAGTGGGCCTACCAGACGGTCACCGCGCAGGCCGGCGCCTACTATCGCGCGTCCGGGTTCGCGGCGCAGGACAACTCGCAGCCGGGAGACGTCTTCCTCCGCGTCTCCTGGTACGCCTCCCCCGATGGCAGCGGCGAGGCGCTCTCCAGCGACGATTCCACCGCCGTTCTCAACAGCAACTCGCAAACGTTCCGCGAACTGGCCACCGATCCCGTGCAGGCGCCCGGCGGCGCCCGCTCGGCGCGCGTCCGCCTGATGTTCCGTCCGGCCTCCGCTGCCTCCTCCACCGCTTTCTTCGACGACATTTCGTTTGTCACCGTCGCGCCGCCGACCGACTCACCGGCGACGCCTTCGCCGCACACGACTGGCCCCGGCGCGCCGAGTCCAACGCGCACACCGCACGCCTCCAGTGGCGGGCCCACGCCAAAGCCCACCGTCACATCATCGCCGAACGACTCAGAGCCGCCGGAGCCGGACGCATTCTCGACGCTGCTCAACGGCGGGTTCGAAGACGCCCGGGAGGACGCTACGCCGTACGGCTGGCACAAGAACGGCGGCGAGTTCGCGGTCTCGCCCGCCAACCGCACCGAGGGCGAGCTGGGCCTGGAGATCACGTCCGATTCGGCAGCCACCAAGTGGGTCTACCAGTCGGTCCGCATCTCCGCCGGCGGCGTCTACCGGGCGACCGCGTGGGCGCTGAACACCGCATCAGGCGACGAGCTCTTCCTTCGCGTGTCCTGGTACGCCAGCGCCGACGGCTCCGGCTCAGCGCTCGCCGACGTCGATTCGACAGCTTCCGTCAGCGGCGGCGCGTCCGGCTTCCGCCTCCTCGATACCGGCGCCGTTGAAGCGCCCTCAGCCGCGCAGTCGGCCCGCGTCCGGCTGATGCTGCGTCCCGCCTCGGCGGCGGCCACGCAGGCCTACTTCGACGACGTGCGGCTCGTCTCCACGTCAGCGCCCGACGCTGCCGACGGTCAGACTTCGGGAGGCGGTCCGGCGGCAAACGCCAGTTCCTCCGCTGCGCCTTCAAGGAGCAACGGCGCCGTCCTGGGAGCGCAGGTCACGCCGGCCAATCACGGCGCAAACGGCGGAGAGCAGCCCGCGGCATCGGACGCGGCGTCCGGCGGCAACAGCGACTGGCTGCTGGCCCTCGCGATTCTTGTCCCGGTGGCTGGCATAGCCGGGGCGCTCGGCGTCCCCTACCTCCGGCGCAGATCGGGCTCCGGCGAACCACCCGCCGCTTGACGCCTGCCGCCGCCAACCACGACGCTAGTCTCGTGGACACAGAGACGAAGGCGCCGCCGGAGTTCGCGGAGGCGATCGCCCAGTTCAACACATGGCGCTTCTACGATTGCCATGAAACGCTGGAGGACATCTGGCGGGAGCTGGGCGCCAAGGCCAGCGAGTCGCAGCTCGCCAACTTCTATCAGGGGATCATCAAGGCGGCCGCCGGCTACCACCACCTCCTGCGCGGCAACTACGAAGGCACGCTCAAAGTGCTTGGCGATACAGCCCGCCTGCTCTCGCCCTACCGGCCGCGGACACTCGGCCTGGATGTCGACGCCCTGCTCACTGCTATCCAGTCCACGCTTGACCGCGTGAAGGAGCTGGGCCCGGCGCGCCTGCGCGAGTTCGACCGCTCGCTCATCCCTCAGATCGATTGGCAGCCGCTGTGACGCGCGAGTCCGCCTTCGCCGAGGCGAACGGCCTGCGCCTGCACTATCTCCGCTGGCGCGAGACGGGAGAGCGCGGCCCTATCGTCCTCAACCACGCCACCGGCTTCCTCGCAGCCCTCTGGCAACCGATCGCCGCACGTCTCGCCGCCGCCGGCTACGAGGTGATTGCCTACGATGCCCGTGGCCACGGTGACTCCGACAAGCCCGCGCCAACCGACGAGAACTACCACTGGCAGAACTTCGTCGACGACCTGGAGGCGTTCCTCAGCGAGCTGGGGTTGCGGGGTGTCCCGTTCGTCGGCCATTCGGCCGGCGGCGCGAGCGGGCTGCAGCTCGCCGGGACACGGCCCGGCCTGCTCTCACGTCTCGCCGTCGTCGAGCCAATCGTCATGCCCGGCGGCCTGCATCCCGACGAGGCCCGTCGCAACGATATGGCCGAAGGCGCCCGCCGCCGCCGCATGTCCTTCCCGAGCCGCGACGAGATGATCGACCAATACCGCAGCCGCTCGACCTTCCAGCACTGGCAGCCGGATCTGCTCCGCCTCTACGCGGACGAAGGCACGTTCGACTCGGAGGACGGCAGCGTGCGCCTCAAGTGCCCGGGCGAGGTGGAGGGCGCCGTCTTCGCGAACAGCGGCAGCCTCGACATTTGGTCGGTCCTTCCGCACATAGAAGCGCCGGCCCTGGTCATGGCAGGTGCCCGCACCGAGGGGTACCTCGACATGGTCGCCCAGGGAGTAGCGCAGCGCGTCCCTCACGGCCGCTTTCTGCAGCTGCCGGATGCGGGCCACCTGGCCCCCATGGAGCGGCCTGACCTCGTCGCGGACGCGATCCTGGCGTTCCTGGCCAGCTAGCCCAGCCGGCGCGCCAGCGTGATCCCCCCGAACCCGACCAAGCCCGCCAGTACCAGTACCCCCGCCGCGATCGCGATGAGCGTTCCCGTAGAAGTGCCACCGCCGTCGCCTGACGGCCGCGGCGTAACCGTCGGCGAGCCCTGTTGCGCCGGTCCCGTCGGCGCCTGGGTCGCAGCGGGCGGTAGCCCCTTGGCCGCGCGCCAGGCGTTCTCCAGCCCATCCTGGTCGAAGCCGTATGAGACCTGGAGCGCCTCGTCGAACGTCTTGCCGGACTTCACGCTGGCGAAGAGCTGCGCAAACTTCTCCTGGCCGTACGTGTCGACGAGGAAGCTCACCAGGCTCCAGGCCTCGCCGTAGAAGAGCTCCACTTTCTGCGGGTCGCCGGGGTAGGAGCCGATCTCGCGCACGGAGAGCACGTTCCCGCGCGAGATCGCCTGCTCGATTGCGTCGCCGAAGCCGCCGGGGTCCTGCTGCGCATGCACTGCCGTCCCTTCGTCCAGCCAGTTCGGCAGCGTACCGAAAGGGCTGTCCCCGGCCAGTGCCGTCACGACGTGCGTGAGCTCGTGGCGCAGCGTGTCGTAGGAGACGCCGCCCAGGACCAGCACCGTGTTGCTGGCGATCTTAATCCCTTCCGTGATGATCTGGCTCTCGAAAGCCGGGCTCGTGCGCGGCAGCGCCGGCCGCATGTCATCCGTCGAGTCGTATATCCAGACATTCACCCCGAACGGCACCTGCGTGTTGAGCAGCGCCTCGGCGTCAGCCAGCGCCTGCACACCGACACCGTGCAGCTTCTGCGCATCCTCGTCGCTGCCGGAGTAGTGATGGATCGCCAGGTTGTCCGTGTCCAACACCTGCCACTGAAACCGCGTGTCGTCGTAGACGAACGTCGCTTCATCCGTGGCCGAAGCGGAACTGCCGGCCAGCGCTTCCCAGTGGTACTTGATGACCGTCCCCGGCGCCAGGTAGGTGTCCAGCGTGACCTGCGCGTCGACGCTCTTCGCCTGCGCGAACTGCGGCCGCGCCGTCGCCGCCGTGCCGTCCGGCAGGACCTCGTAGCGCAGCCGGATGTCCGTGATGTTTGAGACGCTCTCCGCGTGGACGCTGAACACCATCCCGTCCGGGAAGTTGTTCACCACCCCGCCGTCGGTTACCGCCGGCGCCGCCTGGATCGTCGGCGCGGCGTGAGCACTCCCACCGCCCGCGAGAATCAGCAGTATGACGGCGATTACCGCCGGCGCAAGGATCCCCGCTCTACGCGCCAATGGTGGCCTTCTGGTACGCCCGCAGCAGCTCGTCGAGGCCGCCGTCAAGCACGCTCTCGGCGTCGCTGGTCTCGTAGCCGGTGCGCAGGTCCTTCACCATCTTGTAAGGGTGGAGGACGTAGGAGCGGATCTGGTTGCCCCAGCCGGCGGAGACATGCTCGCCCTTGATCTTCGCCCGCTCCTCCGCCTGCTTGGCCAGCTCGATCTCCAGCAGCCGCGCCTCCAGCACCTTCAGCGCCGACTCCTTGTTCCGCCCCTGCGAGCGCTCATTCTGGCAGACGACAGTCAGCCCCGTCGGGATGTGGGTTACCCGAACAGCCGTCGAGTTCTTCTGCACGTTCTGCCCGCCGTGCCCGCTGGCGCGAAAGACGTCGATCCGCAGGTCGTCCGGGTTCAGCTGCACCTCCGCGCCGCTCTCGGCCTCCGGCATCACCTCGATAAGCGAGAACGCTGTGTGCCGCGCGTGCGACGCATCGAACGGGGAGATGCGGACCAGGCGGTGCACGCCGCGCTCGCCGCGCAGGTAACCGTAGGCGTTGCGTCCCTTCACCTCCACCATCGCGCTCTTGATCCCGGCCTCTTCGCCGGGCATCAAGTCCAGCACGTCCGCCTGATAGCCGCGCTTGTCGGCCCAGCGCAGGTACATACGGAGGAGCATCTCCGCCCAGTCCTGCGCGTCGGTGCCGCCCGCGCCGGCATGGATCGCCAGGATCGCGTCGCGGCGGTCGTATTCGCCGGAGAGGGCCAGCTCCAGCTCCATCTCTTCGAGTTGCGCGGCCAGCTTCTGCGCGTCCTCGGCCACAGACTGTGCGACCTCTTCGTCACGCTCGGCCTCGGCCAGCTCCAGCAGCTCAAGCAACTCCCGCACCTTCGCCTCGACGCCGCGCCAGGTGCTCACCTGCTCACGGACGTCAGCGAGCCGGCGCATCGACGACTGGGCGCGCTGGGTATCGTCCCAGAAGCCCGGGTTGCCGGACTCTTCTTCTAGGCGGGTTACTTCTGCTTCGAGCCGGGGGATGTCAAAGACGGCGGAGGACGTGGTCGATGCGGTCTCTCAGCTGTTCAAGTGTTGGTCGCGTATCCTGCATCGGTACCTCCGCGGGTGGTGACTCCAGTATCTCACAGCGCGCGCCCCTTCGATAGCTGATCGGCGAGCCGCGCGGGTTCCGGCAGCCGGTGC
The DNA here is from genome assembly GCA_035542855.1 of Dehalococcoidia bacterium. GTDB lineage: Bacteria > Chloroflexota > Dehalococcoidia > SM23-28-2 > RBG-16-64-32 > DATKKM01. Next base: position 1,571 of record DATKKM010000025.1, on the reverse strand, counting down.
GCCGGCGCCAGGCGCAGGACCCACTCTGCCGCCTCCCGCAGCCCGATCATGTGCCCCACCGAGACGTAAAGCGGCTTCACCCGATCCTTGGTACGCACGACGAGCCCGATCAGCTCACCGCCGTCCACCAGCTCCGACATCGAGCCCCGCTGCGGCTCTGGCTCGGCCGCCTCCCCGCACAGCCGCGACTTGGCGCAACCGATCGTCGGTATGCCGGCCAGCAGGCCGAGGTGCGAGGCGATCCCGAAGCGCCGCGGGTGCGCGACGCCCTGCCCATCCACCAGCAGCAGGTCCGGCTGAAGCGACAGCCGCTCGAAGGCGAGGGCCAGCGCCGGGATCTCGCGGAAGGAGAGCAGACCCGGCACGTAGGGGAAGGCGACGGGCGCCTCGATCACGTGCTGCTCGACGAGCGCCAGCTCAGGGTACGACATGACCACTACGGCCGCCCGCGCGATTCCGCCGCGCCAGCCGCGGGTGCTCCCGGGAAACGCCACGTCCGCCGCCGCCACCAGCCGCACGTCTCCAGGGTCGCCTGCGGCGATCACCTGCGGCGCCAGCTCCCTCTGCAGAGCGATCGCCTCCGTCGGCGAGAGGTCCCAGCGGTGCAACTCGCGCAGCTTCACGGCGTCAGCGTCCGTTTCGCCGGGCGCGCGGTCAAGTGGCCCGGACCGCCGTATGCGGGTACACTGCTCCGCATGGCGACGCCTGCCTCGTCGCGGCTCAGCAGCCTGGCCTTGCCCGGCGTCAGGCGCGCAATCAGCGGCATCTCGCCGGAGACGAGGCGGCTGATCCTCAGAGCCGTCCTCTTCACCCTGGCCGTCCGCATCGCCATGCTCATGGCGGCCTACGCCATCGGCTACGGCGTCCTCGGCCTTGATGGGCAGCCGGCCACCGAGGTCTTCCGGCGGACGCTGGACCGTTGGGACGCCTTCAACTACAAGCTCATCGCCGAGCACGGCTACCCTCCGCAAGGAGCCAACTACCAGCAGGTCATCGTCTTTCTCCCGCTCTACCCCTACGCCGTCCGCGCCGTCGAGTTCATCATCCCCAGCTTCCTCGTCGCCGGGATGCTCATCTCCGGCGTCGCCTCCGTCTTCGCGGGCTACTTCCTGCAGGCGCTGGTGCGCTCGGACGGCGGCGACGAGTCGGAAGCCGGCCGCGCGCTCTGGTACTTCTTCCTCTTCCCCACCGCCTACTTCCTGGTCCTCCCCTATACCGAGGCGCTCTTCATGGCGCTCCTCCTCGGCTCGTTCTACAACGCGCGGCGCGGCAACTGGCTCTGGGCGGGCGCCCTCGGCGGATTCTGCACAGCCACCCGCATCACCGGCGTCGTGCTCCTCCCGGCCCTTGTTATCGAGGCGCTCCACCAGGCGAACTGGCGGCGGCCGGAGTGGCGGTCGCTCTACCTGGCGCTTGTTCCGGCGGGCTTCCTCGTGTACCTGGGGATCAACTACCACATCCACGGCGACGCCGTCGCCTTCGTCGATTTCGAGAAGCAGTACTGGTTCCACCACGCCGTCACCCCCTGGAGCAACCTGCGCGACGCCTGGGGATGGCTCTGGGAGGCGCCC
>DATKKM010000024.1:0-3863 GCA_035542855.1 Dehalococcoidia bacterium | reverse complement strand
CCCGCATTACGGCTTCCAGCTGCAGCGTGCGCTCGCCGCGGTCGGGCAGCGGTTCGACGCGGGCGATGATGGGCGGGCCTTCGCTCTCGATGGCGACGAGGCGGACGCGGGCGCTGCCCTGGAGGATGGCGTGCACCGTGCCGTCCGGGGACTTGGCCATGCGGACGACGGTGGCCGCCGTGCCGATCTGGCGGAACTTCGGGATGCCCTCCTCGGCCTCCGGCCTGGCGGGCTCCTCGCCGGTGACGGGCGGGGGTGCCGGATGCGAGAAGATAGCCAGCATCTTGCCCGGCGAAGAGGCGGCGGCGTTGATCGCCTTGATGTCGCGCTCCTCAGCAGCCAGCACCGGCATCAACTGCTGCGGGTAGACGATGGTCGTGCCGGAGGGGATTACGGGAATCGTCTCGGGGACGCGCAGCTCTGTGGCGCGGAGGTCCGCCTGGGAGTGCTGATCGCCTTGTGTTTGGTCGGAACGGCTATTCATCGTTGCTTTCCTGCAGGTAACGCCGGTGGTGGTTAGCGAACGACGATACGGAGCTGGCGGCCGCGGCTCGTCTGTGCCTTGGGAACGGAAATCTGCAGGATCCCATCCTTATAGACGTCGCGGAGCTCCTCCGGGTTAACTTCGCAGGGCAGTTGAATTTCGCGCTGGAACGGACCGTGCCCGATCTCCATAAGGTGGTAAGCGCGCTCCGCCGGGCCGGAAAGAGCTCTTCGCTGGCCACGGATGATCATCAGCCGCCCCTCCACGATGACCTCGACCTCTTCATCCATGATGCCGGCAATCTCCACGGAGACGACCACGTCCGTGCGCGTCTCGAAGACGTCAACAGGCGGCTCCATGTGGAGCGCGCCGAAGTTCGGGCTGCCGGGCTGGTTGCCGAATAGCTCGCGGGTGGCCCGCCCCAGGTGCTCCTGGATATGGGCGCCGGTATCGGAAAGGCTGCTCTGTGCGATACGTCTGGCCATGCGGGTGACCCTTCGCGGTGATCGGGCGGCCGCCTAAGCGACCTCGACGACCATCTCTACTTCGACTGCGATGTTCATCGGAAGCTCCGCCATCCCAACCGCGCTGCGGGCGTGACGCCCGTTCTCTCCCAGCAATTCTATCAGCAGGTCAGACGCTCCGTTCATCACTACGTGTTGCTGCACGAACCCGGGCGCGCTGTTGACGAAGCCCAGGAGCTTGACCACGCGCCTTATCCGGTCAAGATCGCCCAGCGCTTCCTGGGCGGAGGCCAGGTTGTACAGCGCGCAGAGCCTGGCCGCGTATTGCCCGTCCTCTAGGGTGACGTCGCCCCCAACCTTGCCTGTTACAAACGTGCCGTCCGGCTTCATGGGGCCGCCGCCGGAAACGAACAGCAGATCGCCAGTCTGGACGCCGGGCACATAGGAGCCGACGGAGCGCCTCGGTGGCAGCGTCAGCCCCATCGCTGCGAGTTTCTCGGCGATGCCCACCGGCCGCTACTTGCCTTTCTTGCCGTTGGCGCCGTTGCGGCTGGTCCCGTTGCGGGCGGCCTTCGCCTTCTTGACCGGGATGTCGCCGTTCGTGGCGGTGGCGCCGGTGGGCAGCGGCTGGCTGTCGTACTCCTTGCGCATGTCGATCACGGCCACGGCGGCCACGCGGTCGTCGTCGCCGACGTTCATCAGCTTGACGCCCTGCGTGGATCGCCCCTGCTGCGAGATATGCTTCACCGGCGTGCGCAGGATGATGCCGCCCTCAGAGACCATGATCAACTCGTGCTCCGGGTCCACCATACGGGCGGTGACCAGGTCGCCGCTCTTGTCGTGCGTCTTGAAGGTGATCACGCCCTGCCCGCCGCGCCCGTGGCGCGGGTAATCGTCGATCGGTGTGCGCTTGCCGTGGCCCAGCTCGCTCACTACCAGCAGGTCGAGACCCTTCTCGGCGACAGCGGCGGCGACGACGCTATCGTCCTTGCCCAGCTTGATGCCCCGCACACCGCCGGAAAGGCGGGAGGCGGAGCGCAGCGTCTTCACGGCGAAGCGGATGGCCTGGCCGTGGGCCGTCACCATCAGCATGTCGTCAGCGTCGGTGCAGATACGCGCGTCAACGAACTCGTCGCTGGCCTCGAGGTCCATGGCGATGAGGCCGTCGCGGCGGACGTTGGCGAAGTTCTTCATCGGCGTCTTCTTCACCTCGCCCAGCTTCGTGGTCATCACCATGAAGTCGGTCTCGGCGTTCACGGTGGGCGCCACGCGGACGACGGCAGTGATGCGCTCCTTCTGGTCGAGCATCAGCAGCTGCATGACGGAGATGCCGCGCGCCTCGCGCTTGCCTTCGTCCACCTCGTACGTCTTCACCTGGAAGCAGCGGCCGCGGTCCGTGAAGAAGATCAGCTTGTCGTGCGTGTCCGCGACCACCAGGTGGCGGATGTCGTCGTCGTCCTTGGTCTTGGCGCCGATGATGCCGACGCCGCCCCGCCCCTGCGAGCGGTACGTGCTGAGCGGGATGCGCTTGATGTAGCCGCGCCCGGAGATGGTGACGACCACCTCCTGGTGGGCCACCATGTCCTCTTCGGAGAACTCTTCCGGCTCCTGCTCCATGATCATGGTGCGGCGCTCGTCCCCGAACTTCTCCTTCAGGGTGACGGCGTCGTCGCGGATCAGGAAGTCGATCTTGCGTGGGTTGGCCAGGAGGTCTTCCAGGTAGCTGATCTGCTTGATCAGCTCCCCGTACTCCTCCTTGATCTTGCCGGCCTCCAGCTTGGCCAGGCGGCGCAGCTGCATGTCCAGCACGGCCTGCGCCTGGCGGTCCGAGAGCTCGAACGGCTTGGCCATCAGCTTCTCTTTGGCGTCTTCCGCTGAATCTGCGCCGCGGATCGTCTTGATCACGGCGTCCAGCATGTCGATCGCCTTGAGGAGGCCTTCCAGGATATGGGCGCGCTCCTGGGCGCGGGCCAGCTCGTACTGGCTGCGGCGGCGGATCACGTCGCGCCGGTGGTCAATGTACGACTCCAGCATCTTCTTGACGCTGACTGTGCGCGGCTGCCCTTCGACGAGGGCCAGCATGTTTACGGCGAATGCCGTCTGCATGGCGGTGTGCTTGTAGAGCGCGTTCAGAAGCTGCCGCGGGTGCGCCTCTCGCTTCAGCTCGATGACGATGCGCATGCCGTGGCGGTCGGACTCGTCGCGCAGGTCGGCGATACCCTCGATCTTCTTCTGCCGGGCCAGGTCGGCGATCTTCTCGACGAGCACGGCCTTGTTCGTCTGGTAAGGCAGCTCTGTGACGATGATGGCATTGCGGTTGGCCTTGATGCTCTCTTCGATGTGCACCTTGGCCCGGATCACGATGCGGCCGCGCCCGTCCGAGTAGGCGGTGCGGATCGCGTCGCGCTTTTCGGTTGTGGGGCCGCTGCCATCGGTGGAGGGCACACGGACGGTCTCGTAGCGGAAGATGATGCCGCCGGTGGGGAAGTCCGGGCCCTTGATGATGTCCGCGATCTCAGCGTTGGTGGTCTCCGGCGCGTCGATCAGGACAGCCACGGCATCGCAGATCTCGCTCAGGTTGTGCGGCGGGATGTTCGTCGCCATGCCCACGGCAATACCCGAGGCGCCGTTGGCCAGCAGGTTGGGCAGGCGCGCGGGCAGCGGCAGCGGCTCCTGGTGCTCGCCGGTGAAGTTGGGGAAGAAGTCGACGGTCTCTTTGTCGATATCAGCGAGCAGCTCCATGGCGATCGGCGAGAGGCGCGCCTCCGTGTAGCGGTAGGCGGCGGGCGGATCGCCGTCGACGGAACCGTAGTTGCCCTGGCCATCGACCAGCGGGTAACGCATGTTGAACGGCTGGGCGAGGCGCACCATGGCGTCGTAGATCGGCGCGTCGCCGTGCGGGTGGTACTTGCCGA
>DATKKM010000023.1:0-14532 GCA_035542855.1 Dehalococcoidia bacterium | reverse complement strand
GCCTGAAGATCGACACGCGGACCGGCGCCTACCTGGGCCGCGACTAGCGAGCGCGGACGCATTCGCCGCCGTTGTAGGGGCGAGGCGTCCACCTGTTCCCCAAGGCGTACCGGCCAGAGACGTCATTGCCGTTTAGCGCCGAGGTTCCGTCGATCTGGACGCCTGCCCCTACGCCATGCGTTGGCGGCTACGGTTCCACGAACACCCGCGCGATCGTGCTGAACGTCGTCACGTAGGCGTCTCGTCGCCAGCCGGCGGCGGGGAAGACCACGCATTGAAGCGGGCTGTTGATTGCGACGCGGCCCTTCTCCTCGCCCGATTCGATGTCCAGCACCACGACCTGCTCCGTGCCGCGCTCGTGGTCGAAGTCGTAGGACATTAGCTCGCCAGTGGCGGGGAGCACGATCATGTGGCCGGCCTGGTTCTGCTCGCGCCGCCAGAGCATCTCGTGCTCGCCGGGGCCGCCGAAGCGCCAGGCCGTCATCACGCCGTTCCCGCTGTCGTAACCGACTGCGATGCGGCGAGTTCCGTCTATCGCGGGCGGGTTGGCGATGATGCCGCCGGGCCTGCCGCACACGTCCAGGAACTCGGGATTGGGGTGATCGGCGTCCAGCGGGATCCGCACGAGGTGCAGCGGCGATGTCGACGTGCCCTTGCCACGGAACGACGGGCCGAAGGCCGTTGTGCCCTCGCCGTTGTCGAGGAACCAGGCCGAGCCGCCCTCCAGCACGACATCCCAGCCGAACGTCTGGCCGGGAAAGCGGAGGTACTGGGTTGTCCAGCCCTCGTCTACAGTCAGAGTGGCATGCGCGGCGTCCCAGGTGAGACGCATGGCGTGACGCTCGCCGATCACGTAGACGCGCGGGGCCCCGTCCGCGGCGACATCGGCGGAAAGACGCGCGATCGAGCCCTCCGGCAGCTCGTAGCGGCAGACGATCTCGAGCGACTCGGGCTCGAGCACGCACAGCTCGGAGCCGCGCACGGTGGGCGGCAGTGCGTGAACGCCGGCTCCGCCAGCGAAGTCTTTCATCACCAGGTGGCCGCTGGGCAGGATAAGCAGCGAGTTGTACGGCTGGTCCCGCGGCAGCTCTCGTGAGGCGATGAGTTTGCAGTCCGGGTCCAGGCGGTGGCACCAGCGCCCGCAGGTGACGTAGAGAGAGCCGTTGGCGTGCGCCGCGACGCCGCCCGGCCAGTACGGGCCCGCCGCCAAATCCCGCGAGCGCTTGATCGGGGCCAGCGACTCCGGGTCGATGCGCTCCACCCAGCCTGTGGTCTGCCGCGCCGGCGCGGAGCCGGTCGTGCCCTGGACGTAGACCTGGCCGTCGTCGCGGAGGATGGTCATGCAGGACATCATCAGGGTCCGGCTGAGGACGCCGAGCTTCTCGCCGGGCGCAAGGCCGAAGCCGCCACCGCCGCGGGGCGGCGCCTGGCTACGGCGAGGCCCGCCGTCTTCGCCGGGCCAGCGGCCGGGCCAGTAGCCGTCTAGTGCGCGATCAGGATGCATGGCGCGATTATATGCGAGCGTCAGTATCTCGTGATGAATTTCACTTGAACGCCATAACCCCACCCCGTAGAATCGGCGGTGGGCCAGACCAGCCAGAGAAAGGGCGCACCTTTTGTTCGGAACCGGCATCGCCAGGGGGCTTTCGGTAACGCTGCGTTACCTGTTCCGCAAGCCCTACACGACGCAATACCCGGAGGAGATCCGGCCGGTGCCCGTCAACGCGCGCACCAACCTGCTCTGGTTCGAAGAGCGCTGCACCGGCTGCTCCACCTGCGCGCAGGCCTGCCCGGACGGCTGCATCCTGGTGCAGACATCGCCGCGCGAAGACGGCTCGCTCAACATCGACCGCTACGAGATCGACTTCCGGCTCTGCATGTACTGCGCGCTCTGCGTCGAGGCCTGCCCGTACGAGGCGATCCAGGCCGGCGGCCCGCTGGACGATGCAGCCTACGTCTGGGAGCACCTCTACCGCAACAAGGGCGCGCTGACGGACATGGCGCAGAAGCACCTGCGTACGCACGACTACACCTACCCCAACGGCAAGAAGGCCCCACGCGAGTTCGAGATACCACTGCACACGGGCAAGCCGGTGGAGAGGGACCGGGTGCGGTGAGGCGACGCGGGAGCATGGGAGCATGGAGCGAGAGAGCGTGACGAGCGGGTGGCTCTCTGACGGACGGTTGTCCGTGATGCTCCAATGCTCAATTGCTCGCCTGCTCGGGGCGGCGCACGGATGCGGGGCGGCCGTTGCCTAAGTTCACCCTCAACGGCAAGGAGCTGGAGGTCCCGGACGGGACGCAGCTCGTCGAGGCGATCAAGAACAGCGGGGAGTTCATCTCCAACCTTTGCTACGTGGACGGGTTGCCTCCGTACGCCGGCTGCCGCACCTGCATCGTCGAAATCGAAGGGATGCGCGGCTTCCAGCTCTCCTGCACCAACAAGGTGTCGGAGGGGATGGTCGTGCGCACGCAGACACCGGAGCTGCGCTCGACCCGGCAGGCCGTGCTCTCGCTGATCCTGTCGTACCACTCGGACCGCTGCCTGACCTGCCACCGCATTGTGAAGTGCAAGCCGGGCGACACCTGCCTGCGCGACGACACCGTCACGCACCGCTGCCTGACGTGCTCGAAGAACTACCGCTGCGAGCTGCAGACGACGTGCGAGATGCTGGAGATGGCCGGCTACGAGCCGTGGGACGGCGACAACCGGACGTACTACAACCTGGCGCAGCCGCCCGCCGATCAGAACAACCCATTCCTGGAGTTCGACCCGCAGATGTGCATCATCTGCACCCGCTGCGTCCGCGCCTGCGATGAGATCCGCCACACCGGCGCCATCACGCTGGCCGGCCGGGGGTTCAGCACGCGGATCGCCTTCGGGCAGGGCGGCCTGGTCCACGATTCGAACTGCGACTTCTGCGGCGCCTGCATCGACGTCTGCCCGACGGCGACTCTGATGGAGCACCCCAACAAGTGGAGCGCCACCCAGACCGAGCGCTGGACGCCGACGACGTGCACCCAGTGCTCCGTCGGCTGCTCGATTCACCTGGGCACGAAGCGGGGCAAGGGCGTGATCGCCAGGCCGGACACGCACGCCAACCCCGTCAGCCGCGACCAGGTCTGCGTGCGCGGCCGCTTCGGGTACGACGCGGTGAAACCGGCCCAGCGACTGAGCACGCCGATGATCCGCCGCAACGGCGGACTCGATGCGTCCACCTGGGACGAGGCGATGGAGTTCACCGCCGCCCGCCTGGCCCAGATCCGCGAGGAGCACGGGCCGGACGCGATCGGCTTCCTGGCCTCGCCGCTGGCTACGAACGAGGAGAACTACCTGCTGGGCAAGATCGCCCGAGCGATCGTCGGCACGAACAACGTCGACTCGAGCGCGGGGCCGGTCGCCCGGATGGCGGCAGCCGCGCTCGTAGCGGCATTCGGCAGCGAGGTGCTGCCGGCCGACGGCACGCGCGTCGCTCAGTCGAAGACGCTGCTGGTCGCCGCCGATGACCTCGAATCGAGCCACAACGTGTACTCGCTGCGGGCGAAGGACGCCGTCGTGCGCAACGGGGCGCGGCTCATCGTCGTCAGCGCGATGTGGGGCGAACTGAACGACTTCGCGGAGGCCTTTGTGCAGCCGAAGCCGGGCGACGAAGCGGCCGTCCTGGCCGCGCTCGCCGAGGCGGCCGACGGCAGGGACGGCTCGGCCGGCCGCTCGCTGGTCACTGACGCAACGGCGTTCGACAGAGCAGTCGAGGTACTGAAGTCGGCGAAGGCGGAGGGCGGCGCGCCTTTCACCGCCATCGCCGGGCTGTCCAACTTCGGGCCTGCGGCGGCGCGCGCGATCGTCGGCTCGCTGGCCAACATTGCGATGTCTCTTGCCGGCGCGGACGCCGCGAAGGCGCTGCTCGTCCTGCCGCAGGAGGCGAACGTCTGGGGCATGCGGGATACCGGCGGCACGCCCGACCTGCTGCCCGGCCACCGTCCCGCCGCGGACGAGAAGGCGCGCGCCGAGGTGCGGCGCGTCTGGGGCGCGGAGATGGCCGCGACGCCCGGCAAAACGTACGAAGAGATGCTGGCAACCGCCAAAGCGCTCGTCGTCCTGAACGACAACCCGCTGATGCTGGCGCCGGGCGCGAAGCTGCCTGACGGCGTCGAGTTCGTCGCCGTCATCGATTCGCTGAATACGGACACGGCGAAGGCGGCCCACGCCGTCCTGCCGGACGCGGGCGCGTGGGCGTCAGAAGGCACGACAGTCTCCGCCGACCGACGCGTGCTGCGCCTGAACGAGGCGCACACTGTACGCGGCGACGCCCAGCAGGGCTGGCGAATCCTCTGCGACCTGGGCAAGCGGTTGGTGGAGCGCTTCGGGACGGGCGAGATCCGCATCAACTACGGCAGCGCGGCCGAGGTCATGGACGAGATGGCGCAGGTCATCCCCCTGTTCAAGGACTCGGCTTACCTGACGCTGGACTCCGGCCAGCAGCAGCACATAGACGGCCTCGGCCCGAAGCCGGGCAACCGGGTGTCCGTGCAGGCCGCCCGCTACGCCAACGGCCACGACGGCACGTTTACGCTGACGGCCAGCCGCGGCCTCTACACGAGCTACGAGGCGGCCGCCGTGCACGCAAAGGACGCAGACCTCTTGCACCGCGAGGACGCCGTGCGCATGCACCCGGGTGATGCGGCGGCGCTGGGCGTTGCGGACGGGGACGTGGTGACGGTGAAGAACGCCGCGGCGTCGTTCCAGGCGCGGGTGAAGGTGACGGCGGCCGTGCAGCCGAAGGTGCTGTGGATCGCCTCATACTTTGACGGCGGGGCGCCGGCCGCGCTGTTCGAAGCGGGCTCGCCGGTGGCGTCGGTCACCGTTACGCGCGGGTAGGCTGTGTCAGGCAGGTCTGAAGACCTGCAGCTACACCTGCGCGGCTCTCGTCTTACAATTGACGCGAGATGAGTGCGCAGCGCGTCTACCTGGACCACGCGGCGACCACGCCTCTTGATCCGCGGGTGCTGGAGGCGATGATGCCGTACCTGCGCGACTTCTACGGCAACCCGTCCAGCATCTACGCGGAGGCGCAGGAGGCTCGCCGAGGGCTCGAGCGCGCCCGAAGGACGGTCGCGGAAGTGCTGGGGTGCCGGCCGGCCGACGTCGTCGCCACGGGCGGCGGCAGCGAGTCCGACAACCTGGCGCTGCGGGGCGCGGCCTGGGCAGCTCGCCGGGCTGGTCGCGGCGATCACGTGATCACGACGGCGATCGAACACCACGCCGTACTGCACGCGGCCGAGCGGCTGGAGCAGGAGGGCTTCCGGGTGACCTACCTCGGCGTGGACGGCGAGGGGTTCATCGACCTCGGCGAGCTCGAGGCGGCGGTCGCCGGCGACACGGTGCTGGTCAGCATCATGCTCGTGAACAACGAAGCCGGCACGATTGAGCCAGTCGCGGAGGCGGCGCGCGTCGTCAAGGCGAAGAACCCCCGCGCGATCGTCCACACGGACGCCGTCCAGGCTGCGGGCCTGCTCGACCTGAACGTCGACGAGCTGGGGGTGGACCTGCTCTCGATCGCCGCGCACAAGTTCTACGGCCCGAAGGGCGTCGGCGCGCTGTACGTGCGGCCGCGGACGCCGCTGCTGGCGCAGAACCTGGGCGGATCGCAGGAGAAGAACCGCCGGGCGGGCACGGAGAACGTGGCCGGCGTCGTCGGCATGGCGAAAGCGCTGGAGCTGGCCTACCAGGAGTTCGACTCGCGGAATGCGCACTACCGGCTGTTGAGGGACAAGCTCTTCTTCGGCGTGCCGGAGCGGGTGCCGGACGTCACCATCACCGGGCCGTCTGACCTTTCGCGGCGCGCCTCCAACAACTTCTCGTGCTGTTTCGGGCACATCGAAGGGGAGGCGGTGCTGATAGCGCTGGACCTGGCCGGGATCGCGGCCTCCAGCGGCTCGGCGTGCACTACGGGGTCGCTGGAGCCGTCGCACGTGCTGACGGCCATGGGCATCTCCGAAGAGCTGGCGCGTGGTAGCATGAGGCTGACCGTGGGACGAGACAACACACCGGAACAGATCGGCTACGTGCTGGACACGCTGCCCGGCGCCGTCTCCCGGCTGCGCTCCCTGTCCCCCGAATGGCGCGCGAAGGCGTCCGCTGAAGGGGCCAGCGCTTGAGCAACGACAACCCTCTGGAGCGCGACCTCGGCAGGCCGCTGCGCCGCCCGACGGAACGCGAGCTGGGCCGGCCGCTCCCCCGCCCCGCTCTTCCCCCCGCCGCCTCCGAACTGGACGACGAGCCGATGCCAGTGAGAGCCCGTGCGCGCTTCCACGCGGGCGAGCACTGGCCAGATGAGGAGCCAACGGCGCCGGCCGAAGTCTTTGTCGTAGAGGAAGGGCCGATCGTCGAGGCGTTGGAGTGGTACTTCCCGCTTATCTGGGCGGCCTGCGTGATCATCATCTCGTACATCGGCATCTACCACGCCGTCGGCAAGCTCCCCGGCGCCAACCCGCTGCCGCCGGCCTGGTTCTGATGGAGGAGCGCCAGAAGCCCCCGGTAACGTTTGAGGACGGCCTGGCCTGCGGCTTCGACGATGCCTGGCACGAGGCCTGGTGGGGGTACATGGAGGCGACCGGCGGCAACGTCATTGCTTACCACCGCATGCGGATAGTGGAGGACGGCGATGACTACCAGATCATGGAGATGGACTACCACCCCGGCGCGCGCCAGGGCACAGGGGTCTACGCCTCCGGGATCATGATGCAGCTGGCGGACGTCGCCGCTACGGGCGTCTGCTTCGGGCACATGCGCAAGAACGCCCCGGGAGGCACAACCGATTTCCCCTTCCCGCTGGCGGTGCAGATCAGCGTGAACCTGTTCCGCAACACAGATCACGGCAAGATCAGGGCGGAGGCCCGCCTCACACACGGCGGGCGGATGATGATGGTGGTGGATTCGACGGTGAAGGACGAGGACGGGCGCCTGCTGGCGAAGGTGACGACGACGCACCTGGTGCCGCCCCAGCGGCGCTAGCGCGGCTCTCCCGTCCGCCGGAAGTACTCCACCAGGTTTCGCGGCTTGTAGGCCGGAATCTCCTTGTAGCGCCGCCTGACCGCCGGGCTGATCGACTGCCGGGCGAACTTCTCATCGCCGATTATCCGAAGGTGCCGGGGCAGCAAGCGATAGAAGCCCGTCACCGACTTGTGGACGACGCCGAGCTCGTTCGCGTCTTCGGTGACCAGCTCGACTGTCGGCTGGTCGAAGGCAAGTCCGGCGTCGCGGGCTTTCTCGGTCATCCAGCGGAAGGTGACGTCCGGAAGCCCCGCCGGCTCCGGGCAGCCCCCGCCGACATCCGTGTGGGCGCCGGCGAACCAGACCTGCTCTATGTGCTGATCCGGCTTGGGCTTCGTCATCCAGAGCGTCGGTTTGAACGTGCCGCGCCGCTCGTCGATCGCTACGGCGTGGTAGGCGTTCTTCACGATGCGGCTCAGCTCCACGTCGTGGAAATCGTACTTGCCGTGCGTCAGGAAGCGCAGACCCGATATCGGCACGCCGAGGGCCCCGACGGTGTCCCAGACGCCCAGGAACTTCACCTCCGCCTCGCTCGAGAACGCCCGGCGGAACTCGATCGACTCGTCCGAAGAAGGGGTGAGCATCTTCGAGCGGTAGAGCCGGTACGCCTCGCGGAAGCGGCCCGCGTGGACTTTGCGCAGGAGCCCGGCCTTGCGGATGAGCCCCACGGTGCTGCGCACCGTGTAGGCCCCGCGGCTGAAGCCGAAGAAGAACAGCTCGTCGCCGTCGTCGTAGTTGTCGGCGACGAAGCGGTAGGCGTCCTCGATGTTCCGATCGAGGCCGCTGCCGAAGGCGCCCCCGGTCAGGCGGTCCAGCAGGTTGCCAGTGCCGACGCCGGGGTCGTAGAAGACGATCTGGATGGTGCCGCTGGGGTCCTTCACGGAGACGGAGCGGGCCACGCTGACCACGTTGGTGTTCCAGCGCTGGTCGGCCGTGTTCCACGTCCCGTCAGAGCAGACGACGATTCGTTTCATGGCACTGGCGAGGCCTGCGCGGCGCGGAGAGGACGAGGCTCGCCTGGCAGGACGGTTCGCGCGGCAAATCATACACGATCGGCTATAATCGCGGCGCAATGCCAACCGAGAAGTGCCAGGTGGCCGTCGTCGGCGCGGGGATCGCCGGCCTCGTGGCGGGGCGGGAGCTCGTGCGCCAGGGCGTCGAATCGGTGCTGGTGCTGGAGGCGAGGGACCGGGTTGGCGGCCGGACGCTGAACCAGCCGATCCCGGGCGGCGAGATCGTGGAGGGCGGCGGCGAGTTCGCCGGGCCAACGCAGACCGCCGTCCTGGCGCTGGCCCAGGAGCTGGGGATCGCCACGTTCCCCACCTATTGCGAGGGGCAAACGGTCTACTGCATGGGCGGCTCGCGCTGGGTCGCCGGCGACCTCGGCGTGGACGCGGCAATCGCGCCGGGCACAATCGGGGCGCAACTGGACGAGCTGGCGCTGGAAGTGCCCATCGACCGGCCGTGGGCCGCGCCGCGCGCCCGCGAGTGGGACGCGATGACCGTAGAGGACTGGGTGGCCGCTGAGGCCGGCCAGCGGGACAGGCTGCTGGTTGACCTGGCGGCGGCCGCGACGCTGGGCGCGGAGCCGAGCGAGCTGTCGCTGCTCTGGTTCCTGTTCTACGTCCACTCTGCGGGCGGCCTGCGCGACCTGCTTTCGACGCGAGACGGCGCGCAGGACAGGCGCTTCGTGGGCGGCTCGCAGCTCATCTCGCTGAAGATGGCGGACGCGCTCGGCGAGCGGCTGCGGCTCTCGTCGCCGGGGCGGCGTGTGTCCGGCTGGGAGAACGGCCCCGCGAGGATCGAGTGCGCCGGGGGGACGATCGAAGCGGAACGCGTGATCGTCGCGATGATGCCGTCGGACGTCACGCGGATAACGTTCGACCCGCCGCTGCCTGAGCGCCGGGCCTTGCTGAACGAGCGCTGGCGCGGCGCGGAGAACAGTTTCAAGGCGCAACTGGTGTACGAGACGGCCTTCTGGCGCGGGGCCGGCCTCTCCGGCCAGGTACTGAGCGACGAAGAGCCGCAGCTGTGCTTCGACAACTCGCCGCCGAGCGGCGCTCCGGGCGTCCTGCTCTCCTTCGTCGACATGAGCCGCCACCCGGGCGATGCGGACGTCCGGCGGGACTGGCTGGCCGAGCGCATGGCGCGCTACTTCGGCGAGGCGGCGCAGGACCCCATCGCCTACGTGGAGTGCGACTGGCACGCCGACGGCTGGACCGCGGGCTGCGTATCGCCGCTGCGCCCGGGCGTGATCGGGAGCCTGGGGCCCGCGCTAACCGAGCCGTGCGGGGCGGTCCACTGGGCCGGTACGGAGACTTCGGCGGTGTGGAACGGATACATGGACGGCGCCGTACGCTCCGGAAAGCGAGTGGCCGGGGAGGTCGCCGCAGCGTTACGGGGGACGCCCTCCGCGGCCGGCGTCCTGGCCTGACGCAGGTCGCTGCGGCGCCTGTAGCGATCGCTCGTATTCACGGGCCAGTCCGTTCGGCTCTAGTTGCGGGGGCCATTCGGCTCTTCAGCCATACCCCCGTCACCTCCCCATTATCGAAGGGTATTGAGTAGATTTCGCTTCTTGCGTGTTGTAACCGAATACCTGTCCGAGTTAAGAACGCTGCGCATCGATGCGATGATGGGCGGGCCGTCCGGGGAGTACCGGATGCAGGTGCAGATCTTCGACGAGCGCGGCTGCCGTTTCGCTTCCGAGCGGCGAATACACTTTGTCGACGGCGAGTCAGAGCTCATCATCACGCCATTGGTGGGTGGTGGAATCGGGGTGGGAGGCGAATTGCGCGTCACTATCGACGGCGAGGCCCTGCCACCGATCTCGCTCTGCGCCAGGGGGGCGTAACGGGCCCCGCCTGGTTTCGCGTCCTGCGTTCCCGGACTCACATCGGGCCTCAGAGGGTTTGCCGGCGGGTAGTACGCTGGCGGTAACGATGGCGCCGTCCGCGCGTCTATTCGTTGGCAGCCTGCGCCACGCCGCCCCACGAGCGTGGCGGGCTGGTGGTCGCCATGCATTGCGTACGCCGCTTGATCGTCGTGGCGATGGCGGGCGCCCTGGCGCTGGTCATCGCCCTGCTGCCGTCCAGCCGTGAGCACCCGGCCGCCGCCACGGCCCCCGGGATCGACGACATCACCACGTTCCTGGAGACGTGCCCGACGAATGACCCACAGTACGCACAGATACGGGCCGATTTCGAGATCCGGCGCGAGGGCGTGGCCGCCGGCGCCCTCGCCTGCTCACAGCCGGTCTCCGCGATGCCCATCGCCCAGTACACTGACGAGTTGATCGTCGCGCAGGCGCTGCGGGTGATCTACTACACGGAGGGCGGCCGGCATGTGGCCTATCCCTGGACCGAGGGCAGCCTCTACGACTGGATGAAGTCGCAGATCGGCGGCGTGGACATCCGGGCCGGCGGCTCGTACTGCTGCGAGTCGTTCGGCGGCAAGTGGTACATCGTCATCGGCGCACAGGCAGACGGCGACCGGGACTTCGACCGCGAGTGGCGCGGCCTTTCGACGCGCGTCACGCTGCTGGCTCACGAAACGCGGCACGTGCAGGGCTACCCGCACGTCGGAGGCTGCCCGCTCTTCCCGGACCAGACCTTCGGCTGCGACCAGACATACGACGAGAGCGACCTCTCCCCGTACGCGATCGAGTGGTGGCTGCACTCGAAATGGCTATCCGGCGAGCTGTACATCGGTTTCTCCTGCGCGGCGCCGCAGGTCGTCTCGCAGATCGCCAGCTGGCACGTGCAAGTGGCGAACAACGACCTGCGCGGGCGCTTCGTGGACAACCTGCCGCCGGTGCTTAGCGTGCCGCCGCAACCGGGCGGCGCTTGCGCCGGCTCCGGCACAACACCGACACCGACGCCGACCGCCACCGGCGTCGCCACGCCAACGCCAACGCGCACGCCGAGCCCGACGCCGACGCGAACGCCAAGCCCGACGCCGACGTTGACGGCAACACCCTCGCCGACGCCGACGATGACGCCGACCGCCACGCCGACCGCGAGCCCAACTGCCACCGCTGAGCCGACGCCAACCGCCACGCCCGCTCCGACGCCCACGCCTTCGCCCACAGCGACTCCATCGCCGACGGTGACGCAGGGCCAATCGCCGCCGCCCGCGCCGACAGATACGCCAACGCCGTCTCCCACGCCCGGCCTCTCGCTGGCCAACGTCAACTGCGACGCGACAACCGACGCCCGCGACGTGATCGCGATGCTGGAGGCGGCGGGCGGGCTGCCGTACGGCCGCTCGCCCGGCTGCCCCACCCCCGGCGCACAGGTGGACGGCGCAGCCTTCGGGGACGCGAGCTGCGACGGCCGCTTCGATGCTCGCGACGTGCTGGCGTTGCTGCGGCTGATCGGCGGCGTGCCGGGCGGAGGGTGTTCCTGAGCGGCTGACGGAAGGCTTCCCGCAATCTATAATGCGAGTAGGCGTCAGCACGGTTCCCGGGGCTGGCGCCTGATTTCGAGACGAGTGGGGAGAGGTATGACTGAAGAGGTGAACACGCGCGTAGTCCAGGACGTATACACCGCATTCCGTCAGGGCAATGTTGCGGCGGTCCTGGACGCCTTCAGTGACGTTATCGAGTGGCACCTGCCGGGATCGCCTGAGGCGATCCCATGGGCGCGGACGCGGCGCACCCGGCACGAGGTCGCCGAGTTCTTAGAGGAGTTCTCCAAACTGTTGGACGTGCTGGCCGTGCACACGAACGCCTTCATATCGCAGGGCGACAAGGTGGTCGTGTTGGGATCCGTTACCGTGCGGACGAAGGCGACCGGCCACGAGTACACTGACCACTTCGCGATGGTCTGGACGCTGAAGAACGGCAAGATCGTGGGCCACCGGACGTACCACGACACGGCGCGCACAGGGGAGGCGTTCCGAGACCTCTTCCGGAACTAGCCGGCCCCGGATCCAACACCCGGCGGACGGCCCCCAGGCGCTCCGGCAGGGGGCGCTGCACCAAACCGCACCCGTTCTCAACCGGCCCGCAACTGGTTCCTGCTAGCTTCAGATCGTGGCCGTTGGCGAGAACCAGATACCAGGAAATGCCCTTGGGGCGCCAGCAGTAGCGGACACATCCCCCCTTCCGGCTGAACGGTCGGGGAGCAAGATCGTCCGCAATATCATGGCGCTCGGCGCCAGCCAGTTAGTCACCTGGACGACCGGCGCCATCCTGGCTTTGATCGTTCCGCGCTACCTGGGCGACACCAACCTGGGCCGCTCCCAGATCGCGTTCTCTCTCACCGAGTTGTTTGGCCTGTTTGCCAGCCTGGGCACGGCCGTCTATCTCACCAAGGAAGTGGCGCGCGCGCGTGAGGGCGCAGCGTCCCAGGTCCTGAACGGCGTGATCATGCGGCTGCCGCTGGCGGCGGCCATGGGCGGGCTCGCCGTCCTCGCGGGGATGGCCGTCGGCTACAACCAGGCGACGATGCACCTGATCTATCTCTATGCCGCGAATATCGGCATATCGTCCGTCACAGGTGTGCTGGTCGGGGCCCTCCAGGGGACGCAGGAGATGCGGCCGGTGGCCCTGATCAACGCCGGCTCCAGGATAGTGCTGACGGTCTTGACGGTGATATTCCTGGAACTGGACTACGGCGCAATGGGAGTGGGGCTGGCGTGGGTCGGGGCGGGAGCGCTGGCCATGCTCGCGTACCTGTACGCCGCCATCAGGTTTGGCTGTCTGGCCGGACGCATCGACGTCCGCATCTGGCGGATGCTGGCCTTCGCGGGGCTCCCGTTCTTCGTCTGGCAATCCGCGCTGCTGGTTTACGGGCAGGTAGACGTCATCCTCCTGTCGTTCCTCACCAGGGACGCCGTGGTCGGTTGGTACGGCGCGGCTTACCGCATCATCCAGATCCCGGTGTTCTTCCCGATGATCGTCGCCACAGCGCTGTTCCCGGCCCTGGCCAAGAGGGGCGACGCGGACCCTTCGTTCGCCTCCATGGTGCGCAACTCGCTGCACACCGTGCTCCTGATCACGATCCCGATCTGCGTGGGGACGATCGCCCTGTCAGACCGGATGATCGAAACGCTGGGCTATCCGTCTGAGTTCCGGCACTCTGTCCCGCTCATCATCGTGCTGGCGCTGCATGTACCGGTCGTCGGCACCGACATGATCATCGGGACAGCCCTGAACGCCATGAACCGGCAGACCAGGTGGGCCACAGCGGCAGTGATGGCCGCGGTGCTAAACCCAACGCTGAACCTCGCAGCCATCCCCCTGACCGACTCGGCGTTTGGTAACGGGGCCATCGGCGCATCTGTTGTGACAGTGGTGACGGAGCTGTTCATGATGGGCATGGGGCTCTTCTTCCTGGGCCGCGGCGTGCTCAACCGGGAGTCTCTGGGTTCAACCATGAGGATCATCGCCGCCTGCGTGCCGATGCTTGTGTTGGTCCTGGTCATGAGGCCGCTGTTCCTGCCGGTCACGGTTGCCGCCGGAGCCGCCGTGTACTTCGCCTCCTGCCTGGTAACAGGCGCGATGTCACGGGACCACATTCAGCTGTTGCGCTCTCATCTCCTGGCGCGATTCGGCGCCCAGCAAGCATCACAGGCTTAGGGGCGCGAGTCATGAAACCCGGGGTCACCTTCATCGTCACCTGTTACAACTACGCCGCCTACGTTGAGCAGGCGGTCGACAGCCTCCTCGGGCAGACCTACCAAGAACTGGAGGTCATCGTCATCAACGACGCCTCGCCGGACAACAGCCGGGAGGTGCTGGCCCGATACGAGGGAAACCCGCGGGTCCAGGTGATCACGCACGAGACCAACAGGGGGCACATCTACTCGTACAACGAAGGCATCGCCCTGGCCAGGGGCGAGTACATCGGCGTGCTGGCCGCGGACGACTTCGCCCTCCGCCCGGACGCGGTGGCGCGCGAGGTGGCGATATTCGAGAGCAACCCGCGGGTCGGCTTCACCTACGGCGCGCACGAGCTGGTGGACAGCAGCGGCAAGGTGTTCGACGTGGCGCGGCCGTTCGAGACAGACTACGTCCTCGATGGGCGCAAAGAGTTCGCGCGCCTGGTGTGGCTGAACTACGTGCCGCATTCGGGGACGCTGGTGCGCCGGGTCTGCCACGACGAGTTGGGTGTGTACGATCCGCGCCTGCCGCACTCCGGCGACTGGGACCTCTGGCTGCGGGTGGCGACGCGCTACGATGTCGGCTACGTTGCAGACCCGCTGTACGCTTACCGCGTCCACGACTCCAACATGAGCCACGCCAGGGTCTCGCCCGCGCAGGCCATCGACGAGCTACTGCTCACCCTGAAGAAGAACTTCGACCTGCTGCAGTCACCGGACGAGGCGCAGCTGCGTGCGCTGGAGCGGCGGGCGCTCAAACGCGCGCTGTTCATCCCGCTCTGGATCGACCTGGCGCACGGCCGCACGAAGCGGACCTGGCAGGGGTTGATCGGCGCGTTGAGCCGGCAGCCGCTGCTGCTGGGGGACCGCGCGTT
>DATKKM010000022.1:0-14562 GCA_035542855.1 Dehalococcoidia bacterium | reverse complement strand
ACCTGGAACGAGCGCTCGGTGCCGAAGTCGTCCTCGACGCGCACCGTTACCTGCTCGCCCGGGACGAGCTTCTTCTCGAGGCCGTTGACGTGGTACAGCTCTTTGCCGGTCAGGTTCAGCGCCTGGCGGTTCTCGCCCGGCTTGAACTGCAGCGGCAGCACGCCCATCCCCACCAGGTTGGAGCGGTGAATGCGCTCGTAGCTCTCGGCGATGACGGCGCGCACGCCCTGCAGAGCCACGCCCTTGGCCGCCCAGTCACGGGAGCTGCCGGTGCCGTACTCCTTGCCGGCGATGATGATGGCCGGCACGCCCTCTTCCTTGTAGCGCATCGCCGCGTCGTAGATGGTCATCTCGGCTCCATCAGGCTGATGGGTCGTCCAGCCGCCCTCCTTCTCGGAGAGCTCGTTGCGGAGGCGGATGTTGGCGAAGGTGCCGCGCATCATCACCTCGTGGTTGCCGCGTCGCGATCCGTAGCTGTTGAACTCGCTTGGCGGGACTTCGTGTTGCTGGAGGTACTTGCCGGCCGGGCTGTCGGCCTTGATCGCGCCCGCAGGGGAGATGTGGTCCGTCGTCACCGAATCGCCCACCATCGCCAGCACGCGTGCGTCCTTGATGTCGGTCAGCGGCGCAGGCTCGTCCGGTATGCCCTGCACGAACGGCGGCTCGCGCAGGTACGTCGATTCGGAGTCCCACTGCCAGAGGCCGCCCTCCGGGACGGTGAGCGACCACCAGCGCTCGTCGCCGTCGAAGATGTGGCTGTACGTCTCCTCGAACTCTTCCGGCGTCACGGACGTCCGCACCGCCTCCGCAACCTCGGCGTTGGTGGGCCAGAGGTCGCGCAGGAACACCGGCTTGCCGTCCTTGTCCGCACCCAGCGGTTGCGTCTGCAGGTCGATGTCGACGGTGCCGGCCAGGGCGTAGGCCACGACCAGTGGCGGCGAGGCGAGGAACGAGGCCCGCACCTGCGGGTGGATGCGCCCTTCGAAGTTGCGGTTGCCGCTGAGCACGGCGGCGACGACGAGGTTGTTCTCGTCGATCGCCTTCGCCACCGGCTCATCCAGGGGGCCGCTGTTGCCGATGCAGGTGGTGCAGCCGAAGCCGACCAGGTTGAAGTGGAGCGCGTCCAGGTACTCCATCAGCCCGGCCTTCTCCAGGTACTCGATGACGGCGCGCGACCCCGGCGCCAGGCTGGTCTTCACGGCCGGCGATACGCTGAGCCCGCGCTCCACCGCCTTCCTGGCGACGAGGCCCGCGGCCAGCATGACGCTTGGGTTCGAGGTGTTGGTGCAGCTGGTGATCGCGGCGATGGCGACGCTGCCGTGGCGCAGGTTGCAGGCCTCGCCGTGCACGCGCAGGGTGACCGCCGGCCCCATCGGCATCTCGCGGTTGGAGGTGCCGCCCTCCCAGTCGAACCGCTCCTCCTGATTCGTCGGCGTGATCTTGGGGAAGTGCTGCTCGAAGGCCGCGCGCAGGGCCCCCCGCACGCCGCTCAGCGGCACGCGGTCCTGCGGCCGCCGCGGCCCGGCCACGCTGGCCTCGACCGTCGCAAGGTCGAGCGATAGGATGTCTGTGAAGAGCGGCTCCGGGGTGCCGTCCTCGCGAAAGATGCCCTGCGCCCGGCAGTAGCGCTCTACGAGGTCGATCAGGTTGGCGGGGCGCCCGGTCATCCGCATGTAGCGCAGCGTCTCGGCGTCCACCGGGAAGTAACCGCAGGTGGCGCCGTACTCCGGGGCCATGTTGGCGATCGTCGCGCGGTCCGGGAGGCTGAGGTTGCTCAGGCCCGCGCCGCAGAACTCGACGAACTTGCCGACGACGCCGTACTTGCGCAGCATCTCGGTCACGGTCAGCACTAGGTCGGTCGCGGTGACCCCTTCCTTGAGCGCGCCCGTCAGCCGCACGCCGATCACGTCCGGGGCCAGCATCGGCAGCGGCTGGTTGAGCATCGCCGCCTCGGCCTCGATCCCGCCGACGCCCCAGCCCAGCACGCCCAGCCCGTTCACCATCGTCGTGTGGGAGTCCGTCCCGACGAGCGTGTCCGGCAGGGCGATCGTCTGGCCGTCGCGCGCCAGCGTTTGCACGACGCTTGCCAGGAACTCCAGGTTCACCTGGTGGACGATGCCGGCGCCCGGGGGCACCACGCGGAAGTTGCGGAAGGCGTTCTGGGCCCAGCGCAGGAAGGCGTAGCGCTCCCGGTTGCGTTCGTACTCGCGGTCCACGTTGATGGCGAAGGCGTTGGCGATGCCGAAAGCGTCCACCTGCACGGAGTGGTCGATCACGAGGTCGACCATCAGGTCCGGGTTCACGCGCTGGGGGTCGCCGCCTTTGCGCGCCATCTCGCTGCGCAGCGCCGCCAGGTCGGCGACGACGGGGATACCGGTGAAGTCCTGCAGCAACACCCGCGACGGCAGGAACTGCAGCTCACGGTGGGGGCCGTCCGTTGGCGACCACTTCGCGAGGGAGACGACATCCTCCTGCGTGACGATCTCGGCGTCCCAGCGGCGGAGCAGGTTCTCCAGCACGATCTTGATGGAGAACGGCAGCCGGCTAACATCCGCGATGTCCATCCGGCGGATGGCGTCAAGGGCGAAGTAGTGGACAGTGCCGGAAGTCGTCTCGAGGGGCGTCAGCGCGCCGAACGGATCGGTGGAGGGCATCGCACGAACAGTATCGCGCTACGGCGCACCGGCGACAATGACCGGCATCACGCGAGCCGATATAATGTCGCCATCCGGCGCCCAATCCGAAGTGCAACCCCAGTCAGCGAGGAGCCCCGCCCATGAGCATCAAGGCCTACGTTCTCATCGTCACCGACCCCGGCAAGACCAAGCAGGTCTACGGGGAGATCCAGAAGATATCCGGCATCGCCGAACTCCACGAGGTGATGGGACCGTACGACATCGTCGTCGAACTGAACGTCGACAGCCTGCAGGAGATCCCGCCGATCCTCGGCGAGCGCATCCGGCCCATCGACGGCATCCAGAGCACGACATCGCTGGTGACCTTCCCGGAGTAGGACGGGGCAATTCAGCCGCAGATTGACGCAGATTCTTCGCAGATTGCCGGCTTTCGGTGTGTCCAAACCATCTGCTAGATCGGCGGCTCACGGTCCGCCCGCTCATGGTGAGGCTCTCGAACGCTATCCAACGCCCATCACCCCGCTCGTCCTTCGCGACCCTCAGGATGAGCGGTGAGACCTGCGAAACCCGCGTTCAGTCCGCGAAGAATCCGCGGCTAATCGACGCCCGCCAGCTCACGCGCCCGGGCGAAGACCGCGTCCAGCATCGCCTCCGTTAGCTTGCCGGTGAACGTGTTCTGCTGGCTCGGGTGGAAGGAGCAGACGATCGTGCGTCCGTCTGGTAAGGCGACTTCCGCCGCGTGCCCGAACTTCGGCCGCGGACGCAGGCCCAGCGCCAGCGACACGCCTTCCAGGGCGTAGGCCCCCAGGCAGACGATGACGCGCAGGTCCCGGAGCAGCGCCAGCTCCCGCTGGAAGTAGGGGAGGCAGTTCGCGCGCTCTTCCGGCAGCGGCTTGTTCGCCGGCGGAGCGCACTTCACGATCGCCGTGATGCAGGCGCCGGTCAGCCGCAGCCCGTCATCTCGCGAGGTGCTCTCCGGCTGGCTGGCGAATCCCGCGCGGTACAGCGCCGCGTAGAGCCAGTCGCCGGAGCGGTCTCCGGTGAAGACGCGGCCCGTCCGGTTGCCACCGTGCGCCGCCGGCGCCAGCCCCACCACCAGCACCCGCGCCCGCGGGTCCCCGAAGCCGGGCACTGGCCGCCCCCAGTACTCCCAGTCGCGGAAGCGAGCCGTCTTCTCCCGCGCCACCGTCTCGCGCCAATTCACCAGGCGCGGGCACCGAAAGCAGTCGACGACCTCCCGGCGCACGGCATCGAGCGAATCAGGCATAGCCTGCTAGGAGCCAACGATGATGTTGTGCACCGGCTCGATCACCGGCATTCCAGGATCGACGCCAAACTTTCTGAGGATCGGCGTCAGCGATTCGACGAACCTGTTGAGCGATTCGTGCGAATCGAAGACATCGAAGATCTGCAGCGAGTCGCCGCTGCCGAAGCAGACGTGATACAACCTGCCCTCCGGAGCGCCCGCCCCGGCCGCCTCCAGCGCCTTGTTAATCTCTTCGTACCGCTGAGCGGTCATGGATAGTGGATGGGAGTAAATGCCGATGGCCATGGGTCATCCTCCAATCGTTCCGGCAGTATTCTCGACTGGCGCGGTTATTCTAGCGGACGGCGACCTGAAAATCAGCGGCGGATTCGCGCATTGAGGCGATTTCGAAGGCGGGGTCGACCTGGGTGGTGTGAAGTTACTCGAAGGTGACCAGGGCCAGCAAGCCCCCAATCCGCGTGAATCCGCGCCCAGTTCAGGCGGCTGCCGGTTCGATGACCACCAGCGGGTCGCCCTCCGCGACGCGCGCGCCCGGCGCGACGGAGACCACCTTCACTGTGCCGGCCAGAGGCGCCGCGATCTCGTTCTCCATCTTCATCGCTTCGATGATGAGGAGCACATCGCCCTCGCTGACCTGGTCGCCGGGGGCCACGTTGACGCGGATCACGCGGCCCGTCATCTGCGCGACGACTGCGCCAGTGCCGCCGGCCGCCTTCTTAGCCTTCGGCTTCGGTTTGGGGCGCGCGCCCGGCTTGCCCTTCAGCTCCACCTCGAACTCGCGGGCGTCCACCAGCAGCTTGAGCGGGCCCTCCTCCGGCAGCGCGCCTTCCGGGAGCTGTACGGCGAACGGCTTCTCGTTCACGTAGACGGTGACGATGTTCGCGCGGCGCACCACGCGCACGGCGAACGACTTGTCGCCGACGCTGATCGAATCGCCGGAGGGCTGTACGTCGAACTCGCGGTCGCCGATGAGCAGCTTCATCGGCTGCCACGCATCGCGCGGGCGCGGCCGGCGAGCCTCCAGGGGTTGTGGTCGTGGCCGTTGCCGCCCGGCGCCGCGTGCGCCGCTTCGTGGCCGCGTGCCTGCTCCTGGGCGAGCGCCGTCGCGATCGCCGCGATCAGCTCGTCCTCCAGGCCGTCTGCGCGCTCACGCCACTCGAAGAACTCCTGCGCCACCTGTGGGAAGAGCACGTAGGAGAGCAGGTCCTCGTCGCTCTTGATGTGCGCTCCGGCCTCCGTTCGTGCCTTCTCCAGCTCCGGCTGGAGCGCGTCCGCTGGACGGCCGCTGATCGGCTTCTCTCCCGGCGCGATTTTCTTTAGTACCGCAGCGCTGATCGGCGCCGGCGTCTGGCCGTACTGGCCCAGCACCACCGCGCGCGTCTCCTTGGTGATTTGCTTGTAGCGCTCGCCGTAGAGCGCGTTGAACACCGCCTGCGTGCCGACGATCTGGCTCGTCGGCGTGACCAGCGGCGGGTAGCCCAAGTCCTCTCGCACCTTCGGGATCTCGTCCAGCACGTTGCGCAGCTTGTCGAGCGCGTTCTGCTCCCGCAGCTGCGAGACGAGGTTGGAGATCATGCCGCCGGGCACCTGGTGCAGGAGCACTCCGGCGTCGACCTTCACGTTGCCCTCGAATGCGGCGTACTTCTTCCGCACCTCGCCGAAGTAGTCCGCCAGATGGGTCAGCTCCTCCAGGTCCAGCTTCGTGTCGAGCTCAGTGTTCTCGAACGTCGCTACCATCGATTCCGTCGGCGGCTGCGACGTCCCCTGGGAGAGCGTGGAGAGCGCGCAGTCCATCACATCGAGGCCGGCTTCGGCGGCCTTCAGGTACGCCATCTCCGCCATGCCGCTCGTGCAGTGGCAGTGCATCTGCACGGGGATGGAGACGACGGCCTTGATCGACTTCACGATCTCGAACGCGTCGTAGGGGTGGAGGAGGCCGGCCATGTCCTTGATGCAGATGGAGTCGCAGCCCATCTCCTCCAACTCCTTGGCCTGCGCGGCGAACATGGCCGTGGTGTGGACGGGGCTGATCGTGTAGCAGACGGTGCCCTGCGCGTGGCCGCCAGCCTTCTTCACCGCCTTGATCGCGGTCTCCAGGTTTCGCAGGTCGTTCAGCGCGTCGAAGATGCGGAAGATGTCCATTCCGTTCTTCACGGCCAGCTCGCAGAACTTCTCGACGACGTCGTCCGCGTAGTGCCGGTAGCCAACGACGTTCTGGCCGCGCAGCAGCATCTGCAGCGGCGTCTTCTTGAACAGCTTCTTGAGCGCGCGCAGGCGTTCCCACGGGTCTTCGTGGAGGAAACGCAGCGCCGTATCAAAAGTGGCGCCGCCCCAGACCTCCACGCTGTGGAAGCCGGCCTCGTCCATCTGCGCTGCGATCGGCAGCATGTCTTCGGTACGCATTCGCGTGGCCAGCAGGGACTGGTGGCCGTCGCGCATCGTGGTATCAGTAATCTTTACGCCCATGTTATTCCTTCTGCCTGAACCTGTTTCTGTCCCACAATTCAATAACCGGCAGGCTTAGCGCAAGCACCCCGGCCGTCAGCGCTGCCACTGTGATCGCCCAGAGCACGATGGCGCCGGTGTCCGATCGCGAGTAGCACCCAACCGCGAGGAACGACAGGTACGAGTAGAACTCGGAGCAGCCGGGCGCCTCGTAGGCCAGGTTGGCGTTCGCGGCGACGGAGAAGGTGGCGCCCGCCGCCACGGCCAGCAGGCCCCATGCCAGCTCGTTCGCATCGGTCAGCATCCGCCAGGCAATGAGGGCCGTGGCGAGCGCCAGGCCCGCGATCGCCAGCTTGTTGCCCGCCCCGGTGGAGTAGCCCGTTACTTCCACCGTCTTCGAGTCCAGCCAGAGCACGACGCCGGCAACTGCCACGGCAACCGAAGCGAGCAGAATCACCCAGATCGCGTTCCGCGTCGCTACGCCCACGATGCACCTCCGAATACAGAGTACATCGGTGGCGGTGCGCCTTCCTCCTTTTCTTCCTCCTCCAGCAGCTCTTCGTGCACCTCCTGCGCGCCCGCGCCCCAGAGAAGCCCTGAGAACGCGGCGGCGACCGCGGCGGCTCCGATCACGATGTAGAGCGGCGGCTGCACCACGCCCCGCGTGACCTCCAGGGCCTGCAGCTCCGTCCACACGTAAGCGTGCCAGCTGGCGATCCCGTTGTAGCCTGCGACGCCCAGCGCGCCCAGCGAAGCCGCGACGCCGGCCATCCCGGCCGGCCGGTCCCAGCCGGTGAAGAACGCCAGAATGGCCGCGCCAACCAGCACCACGCCCAGCGCCGCCGTCAGATACCCATCGCCGATGGTGACGCGGCAGCTGCACCAGCCGTCCACGTCCTGCACCTGGTTCTGCAACAGCGAGTCTTTGTCGCGCCAGCGGCTGATGTGCGCGCCGGAGACTGTGACGCTGGCCTTGGGCGCTTCCGCGGTGATGTCTTCGCCGGAGATGCTCCTGAAGCGCAGCCACGGCCCGAAGGACGCGGACATGATCAGGATGCCGCAGAGGGCCGCGCCCACGATGAACTGCAAGCGGTACTGTTCCAAGCCAATCCCTCTGGGGCTACAGCGGGATGTTGCCGTGCTTCTTCGGCGGGTTGCTGTCCGTCTTGTTGGCCAGCATCTCCAGGGCCCGGATCACTTTGATGCGAGTCTCGCGCGGGTCGATCACGTCGTCCACGAAGCCGCGGGAGGCGGCGACGTACGGCGTGCCGTACTTCTCGCGATAGTCGGCGATCAGTTCCTTGCGGCGGGCGTCCGGGTCGGATGCGGCCTCGATGTCGCGGCGGAAGATGATGTTGGCTGCGGCGTCTGGGCCCGTGACGGCGATCTCGGCCTGGGGCCAGGCGTAGTTCACGTCAGAGCGCAGGTGCTTGGAGCCCATGACCAGGTAAGCGCCGCCGTAGTCCTTGCGCAGGATCACGGTCACGCGCGGCACTGTGGCCTCCGCGTAGGCGTAGAGCAGCTTGGCGCCGTGCACGATGATCCCGCCGTACTCCTGCGTGGTGCCCGGCAGGTAGCCCGGCACGTCAACCAACGTCACGATCGGGATGTTGAAGGCATCGCAGAAGCGCACGAAGCGCGCCCCTTTGCGCGACGAGTCCACGTCCAGCACGCCCGCGATCTGGCTGGGGTTGTTGGCGACGATGCCGACGACGCGCCCGCCCATGCGCGCCAGCCCGACGACGATGCTCTTCGCCCAGCCGGCGTGCACCTCCAGGAAGTCGCCGTCGTCCACGATCGGCTCGATGATGTTGTGCATGTCGTAAGGCTTGTAAGCGTCTTCCGGGATGACCGTCGCCAGTTCCTCGCAGAGGCGGTCGGCCGGGTCGCCGGACTCGGTGAAGGGCGGGTCCTCGGCGTTGTTCGCGGGCAGGAACGACACGAGGCGCCGCACCTCTTGCAAGCACTCCTCGTCGCTATCGGCGATGAACTGCGCGACGCCGGTCTTTGTGAAGTGGATGTTCGCGCCGCCCAGCTCGTCGTGAGTGACGTCCTCGTGGGTGACCTGGCGCACGACGTCCGGGCCGGTGATGTACATGTAGCTCGCGCCCTGCGTCATGAACACGAAGTCCGTGATCGCGGGGGAGTAGACGGCGCCGCCCGCCGTGGGGCCCATGATCACGCTGATCTGCGGGATCACCCCGGAAGAGATGACGTTGCGGGTGAAGATCTCCCCGTAGCCTCGGAGGGAGACAACGCCCTCCTGGATGCGCGCGCCGCCGCCGTCGTTGATTCCGATCACGGGCGCGCCGTTGCGCAAGGCCAGGTCCATCACCTTGCAGATCTTCTCGCCGGCCGCCTCGCTCAGGGAGCCGCCGAAGACGGTGAAGTCCTGGGCGAAGACGTAGACCGTCCGCCCATCGATCTTGCCCCAGCCGGTGACCACGGAGTCGCCGAGGTACTTCTGCTTGTCCAGCCCGAACTCCGTGGAGCGGTGGGTGACCAGCGCGTCCGTCTCTTCGAACGTGCCCTCGTCCAGGAGCACGCCGATGCGCTCGCGGGCGGTGAGCTTGCCGCGCTTGTGCTGCGCCTCGACGCGCTCGGCGCCGCCACCCTGGCGGCCCTCTTCCTTGAGTTTCGCAAGCCGTTCCAGGCGGTCCGGCTTCTGTTCAATCGCCATACGATTGTTCCAACCTTCACTAGGCGGTTTGCCCGCTAAAGGTAGCACGGAGGGAAGGCGTGAACAACGGGCGGCGCTAGGCGGCGCCACGGACGGCCAGCGCACGGGCGATCAAGCGGACGCTCCCGTCCTTGCTTGCCGGTAGGCCCGCCCGCAGCCGTTCGCGCAGTGCGGCGCGGCGCTCCCCTGTGAGTGAGGCGACATAGGTGGGCGCCGTGCCCGTGCCGCCGAGGAACGGCGTCCAGTAGTCGTCGAAGTCCCGGAAGGACGTATCGATATCGATTGTCCTGCTTTCGACATCGCTCAGGCCGGCTTCGGCGAACAGTGCGCTCAGACGCCCCGGGTTGCAGATCGAGAACCGCGCACCCTCGTCCAACTCGCCAGCCGCAGGGTCGAGTTCGACCGCGGCGTCCCAGAAGTAGCGCATCATCTGCATCTCGCCGGCGTAGTCCCAGACGTACAGCGCGACGGTGCCGCCTTCGCGCGTCACGCGCGCCATCTCCGCAACCATCCGCGCCGGCTCCGGCACGAAGTTGAGCACGAGCCCCGAGACTGCCGCATCGAAGACACCGTCCGCGATCGGAAGTACCGTCGCGTCCCCGGCGACGAAGGCAGCGCGCTCCCCCGGTATGTTGTACGCGACGAAATCGATCGAGCGGTCGACGCCGACGGCAGCTACGGGATCGGCCTGATCCAGTATCGTCCGGGTGAGGGCGGCCGTGCCGCAGCCCACGTCCAGCCAGCGCGCTTTTGGTGGTGTCCCCAGCCAGCGCACGAACTCGCCGGCGACGAGCCTGCTCCAGCGGCCGACATATGCATCATAGGCGGAGCCGCGGGACCAACGCTCCCTTTCCTCCGTCATGGCGCATAGAGACTAGCACAAGAAGCCGCGGACTACGTGATCGTCAGCGGCAGGCCCTGCTCGCAGAGAGGGCAGGCGCCCGGTTCGTACGTGGGCAGGTCCAGCTTCAGGCAGGCGAAGAGCGGCAGCCCAAAGTCCACCTTGCCGCCGCTGCGGTCGATCACCACGCCGACGCCCACCGGCTCGCCGCCTCGCGCGCGCACGGCATCGATGACGTCCCGGATGCTGCCGCCCGTAGTGAGCACATCATCGACGACGAGCACGCGCTCCCCGGGCGCGATCGTGAAACCGCGTTGGAAGGCCCGGCCGCCGCCTTCCACCTTCTCCGCAAAGATGCTGCGCAGGCCCAGGTGCCGCGCGACCTCGTAGCTGACGAGCAGGCCGCCGGTCGTCGGCCCCGCTGAGAGCTGTGGCCGCAGGTCCTTCGCCCAGGCGGCGATCATCGCGCAGAGGGCGTCGGTCTGCGGCGGACGCTCCAGCAGGCGAAACTTCTCCACGTATACGCCGGAGTGTCGCCCCGAGGCGAGCTGGAAGTGGCCCTCCAGTATGGCGCCGGCCTCGCGCAGGAGGCGCTCGGCGTCGGAGGTCGCTTCCGGCACGCGCTACTGGCCGTCTGAGCCGGTGACCGGCTCGTCGTTGGCGGACGTGATCGTGTGGTTGGGGGCGAGGCCGATGTTGGGGCTGCCCTCGTTCCAGTAGGTGATCAGCGTCTTGCCGATGATGTTCTCGCGCGGGACCAGCCAGCCGCCGCGGGAGTCGCTGCTGTTCTGGCGGTTATCGCCCATCACGAAGTAGCATTCGTCGGAGCCGCAGGTGTCGTGTGCGGCGGCGCTGCCGGCCGGGGGCACGTTCCAGGTGCACGTGGGCTTCGCGCTCTGCGTGCAGGCGGTGCGGCCCTGGATGTACGGCTCCTGCAGCTGGGCGCCGTTGACGGTCACAGTGCCCGAAGTCGAGTCGATCTCCACGGTATCGCCGGGCAGGCCGATGACGCGCTTGATGAAGTCGCGGTTCGGGCTCGTCGGCGCGCGGAAGACGATCACGTCGCCCCGGTTCGGGTCGTTCCAGAGGTGGTGGACGTCCTTGTCGCCGGCATCGAAGAAGGGGAGCCAGTTGAAAGAGCTCATGTCCAGCTCGGCGTAGGTCAGCTTGTTGACGATTAGGTATTCGCCGTCCTGCAGGCTCGGCTCCATGCTGGCGCCTTCCACGCGGAAGTTCTGGAAGGAGGCCCGCACGGCCAGGAAGATGAGCGCGGCCAGGATCAGCGTCTCCGCCAGCTCACGGATGGTGACGCCCCACTGCCGCTCCTTGGGCAGGACAACGGTCTCCGCGCGGAGGCGGCGTTGCAGCTCCGTGAGCCGCTCCTCGTACTCGGGCTGGAAGCGGTCCGGGAACGGGGCGGTGGGCGCAGCAGACGGGCTGTAACGCGTGAACTCGTACTCGTCCGCCTCTGCGGGCATGGCTGCAGGCGCCCAGGCGAAGATATCGTCAATCTGGGCTGCCTCTGCGGCGG
This sequence comes from Dehalococcoidia bacterium, assembly GCA_035542855.1. Classification (GTDB taxonomy): domain Bacteria; phylum Chloroflexota; class Dehalococcoidia; order SM23-28-2; family RBG-16-64-32; genus DATKKM01. Next base: position 3,162 of record DATKKM010000022.1, on the reverse strand, counting down.
GCGGTTCGCCCCAATCGCTGAAGAGCGGGTCGTACGCCGGTACGGCGGGCGTGGGCTCTAAGTCGGCGTCGGTAGCGCCGTTCAGATCGTCAAGCGGTGACATCAACGTAATCCATTATAAGAGCACCCCTTCATTAGACGTAATCGTGCGAAGCGCGGATTTGTTTCGGGTGTTGGGGCAAAATGGCCGGATTTCTCTGGCCCGGTAGAATGACCGCAAGTGGAACCCAGGCCCGACGAAGCCGAGCTGATTGCGCGCGCCCGAGAAGGCGACCTGTCTGCCTTCAATACGCTGGTGGAGCACTACCAGACGGCCGTTTACAACCTCTGCCTGCGCCTGCTGGGCAGCCCCCAGGCCGCCGAGGACACCACGCAGGACGCCTTCATCTCCGCGTTCCGGCGGCTGGACTCGTTTCGCGGCGGCAGCTTTCGCTCCTGGCTCTTCCGCATCGCCGCCAACGCCTGCTACGACGAGCTGCGCTGGCGCCGCAGCCGCCCCCAGACGTCGCTCGACGAGCCGCAGGGGAGCGTCGAGCGCGCCATCGACGTAGCGGACAGCGCGCCGTCCCCGGTGGAGCGCGCCGAGCAGTCCGAGCTGCGCGAGGCGCTGGCCCGCGCGCTGACCCAGTTGCCCGAAGAGCAACGGCTAGCGATTGTCCTCTGCGACGCGCAGGGGCTGGACTACGCCGAGATCGCCGTCGTCATGCGCTGCTCGCTGGGCACCGTGAAGTCGAGGATCGCGCGCGGGCGCGGCCGGTTGCGGGCGATCCTGCTGCAGGACGCGGAACTTTTGCCGTCCCGCTTCCGTCCTACAAGTGAGGAAACATGAGCCCACTTCCCTTCTTCCAGCGGCACCCCCGCGCCGACCTGTCAGTTCACCTCGACGGCGAGTTGACGGCCGCTCGCGCCCGCCGGTTGGTAGCGCACCTGGAGGACTGTCCCGCCTGCGCCCGCGAGATCGAAGCTCTGCGTGAGGCTCGCTCTGCCCTGCGCTCGCTGCCGGAGGCGGCTGCCCCGCGCTCCTTCGCGCTGACGCCGGAGATGGTGAGAGCGCACGCGCCGGCCGCGCCGCGCCGCAGCCTGCAGCCGCTGGTGAACAGCCTGCGCCTGACCAGTGGCGGCCTGGCGGTGGCGCTAGCCGTGGCGGTCGTCCTCGCCGTCAGCGGGGGGAACAACACCTCGTCCAGCGGCGCGCCTGAGGCGGCGAGGAGCAGCGACCAGTACGCAGCCGCTGCGCCCTACGCCACGCAGGCGTTCTCCGGGAACGACCTGCAGTCGCTCCCGAGCCCTGCGCCGACGTCAGAGGTCGTCGCGGACAGCAACAACCCGGCTGGCGTCGGATCCGGTCCGGTTGCCACCCCCGGAGAAGGCAACCTCGGCAGCGTCGCCGCGCCGTCGCCGGCCGATGAGCAGCAGTCGTCCGGGGATGATTCGCAAAAGCGGGAGGAGCTCGCCACGCAGGACGCCGGCAAGCCGGCTCCAGGCGGAGTCTCAGTACCCGAATCGAGCGGCGCCGAGATACCCGTCCCCGCGACGGGCGTTTCTGGCGCCTCCGGCAGCGGGATTGGCGCCTGGACCGTCGTGGCCATCGCCCTCGCTGTCTTGCTCGCCGGAGCGTTGATCGGTAGCATTGCCGCACAACGCCTCGCGCGAGACCGAATGTGAACCGCCTCCTCGTTGCCGTCCTTGTGATCGTCGCCGCCTGCCTCGCCGCCTGCGGTGGCGGCGACGAGGCGACCCCCACGCCGACGATCCCGCCCGGCGTCAACGGCTCGCTGCCGCGCCACCTCACAGCGGTCACGCCGCAGCAGGGCTCAACCGTCACCAACGGCGACATGCACATCGGCGAGAGCCCGGCCACCGGCGGCGTCTGCGCCTCGTTCGACTTCACGGCCGGCGACGGCATGGGCGACGACCCAACTTCACGCGTGACGATGACCGTTAACCAGGAAGATGTGACGGCATCGGCGAGCTGGGTGATCACCCCGAGCCAGCCGCCCACCAGCGGCACGATGTGCTACGCCGCGCCCCAGCCGTTCCCGGAAGGCACCTCGATAGTCACGCTGCTCTACAGCGATTCCACGGACCGCCAGTTCTTCTACAGCTGGGACTTCACCGTGGCCCCGGCAGGCGGCAGCCCCAGCGCGACTGGGTAGCGGGAACTTTTCCGCGCCCCCCTCCGTTGTAGAGGCAGACGGAGATAAACGGAGGTGCATGACATGCGCAAGACGGCAATCATCGCAATCGGTGGGCTGGTGGCGCTCGCGGCTCTCTTCGCGGCCTGCGGCGGCGACAGCGGCCCCAGCGACACATCGGGCCCGGCCCCCCAGGCGAACAACATCCGCGTCAGCAAGGGTCTGACCGTGGCCAACATCTCCAGCCAGCAGCAGTCGTCGCAGAATGGCAACGCCTCCGCTGAGGGGGCCCTCGCGCCGGGAGCGGCGCCCGCTGCCGACGTGAGCGGCAGCTACCTCCCCGCTACAGGCTACGGCCCCGGCGGCGGCGAGGCCATCACCGCGCAGCAGGCGACGAACCCGACGGATAACCCCGGCATTACGGTCCAGGGCTACGGCTCGGCGACGGCGGACGCGGACAGCGCGATCGTCGAGTTCAGCTTCGGCAACAGCAGCTGCTGCGCTACGCCATATCCCGGCATCGCGCCCGACGTGAAGCCGACGGTTTCCGCCGGTACCGAGATCACGCGCGAGAGCCTGCAGCCCGTGATCGATGCGCTGATCGCCGCCGGCGTCGCTGATAGCAACATCGAGCTGCTCAACCAGAACTACTACGACGCCTACAGCTCGTACGGCACCCTGCGTGCGACAGTGAACAGCATCGGCTCCGTCGATAGCGCCGTCGAAGCAGCGCAGTCCGCCGCCGCAGGCCTCAACGGCATCTACCTCCAGAACACCAACGTCAGCTACACCCTGAGCGACTGCAGTGCTCTGGAGAAGGCCGCGGTGCAGGCCGCGGTCGAAGACGCGGGCGACCGGGCGGCCGTCCTCGCCGATGTGCTGAACGTGACGCTGGGCCCGGTGGCCGGCGCTTCGGACTACTCCTACTACCAGTACGGCACGGGTTGCGGCAACGACTACTACAGCCCCTACCCGATCGCCTACAGCCTCTGGCGGGCCGGCGGCACGGGAGAGGGCACCGTGCAGG
>DATKKM010000021.1:0-40163 GCA_035542855.1 Dehalococcoidia bacterium | reverse complement strand
CCGCGGCCCAGCACATACGGCGCTTCCACGAAGGCGATGCGCTGGAGCGAAGGCTCCAGGCCCGCGTCCAGGAAGGCCTGGGCGCCCAGCCGCACATCGTCCAGCGCGTCCGCGGCGGCGCCCGACCGCGCCTGGATCTCGGCGGCGATGCGAGCCGTCAGCTCGTGCTCGATCTCGGCGTAGACGGCGCGGAAGAGGTCGGTCTTGTCGTCGAAGAAGTGGTAGAGGGGGCCGCGCGTCACGCCCGCCTCCTCGGCGATCGCCTCCATCGAGGCGCCTGCGAACCCGCGTTCGCTGAAGGCGCGGCGCGCGGCCGCCAGCAGGCGCTTCCGCGTCTGCTGCGATCGTTCCTGGACGGGTGCTCTTGACATTCTATACAGCCTGTATATTATGCACGCTGTATGGAAAAGCGCAAATCTGCCAAACAATTTCCCCTGGCCGAGCCCAACTGGTCGTCCCCCGCCTTCCTCGCCGATCCCTACGCTCACTACCGCCGCCTGCGCGAGTCCGACCCCGTCCACTGGGACGAATCGCGCGGCAGCTGGCTGATCTTCCGCTACGCCGACGTCGACGCCGTCCTCCGTGACGACCGCCGCTTCTCCGCGCGCCAGGGCTATGCCATCTCAATGCTCGTCACCGACCCGCCGGAGCACACGCGGCTGCGCTCGCTGGTCAACAAGGCGTTCACGGCGCGCGCCGTCCGCGAGCTGGCGCCGCGCATCCAGGAGATCGTGGACGGGCTGCTCGACGCAGTCTCCGGCCGCGGGGAGATGGACGCGATCGCCGGCTTCGCCTACCCGCTGCCGATCACCGTCATCGCCGAACTTCTGGGCGTCGACCCTGAGCGGCGTGACTTCTTCCGCCGGGCGTCTGTGCCTATCGCGGTGGCCCTCGGCCCGGTCCGCGATCCGCAGCTGGCGATGAACGCCTTCGCCGGCCGCAACGAGTTGCTCCTCTACTTCGACGAGCTGATCCGCCGCCGCCGAGCCAATCCGCGCGATGACCTGGTCTCGGCGATGATCCAGGCCGAGGACCGCGGCGACTTCCTCACCCACGCCGAGCTGCTGGGGATGATGCTGCTGCTGCTCGTCGGCGGGCACGAGACCACCGTCAACCTGATCGGCAACGGACTGCTGGCTCTCCTGCGCAACCCGGACCAGCTCGCTCGCTTCCGCGACACGCCCGGCAACGAGCGCACGGCCATCGACGAGCTGCTGCGCTACGACTCGCCGGTCCAGTACAGCGGCCGCGTGGCGAAGGAAGACGTCGATCTCGGCGGGGTGACGGTCCGCGCCGGGGAGAGCGTGCGCATGATCTTCGGCTCGGCCAACCACGACCCGGAATTCTTCGCCGATCCCGATTCGCTTGACGTTACCCGCAACCCGAACGAGCACCTGGCCTTCGGCTACGGCACCCACTTCTGCCTCGGCGCCCAGCTCGCCCGGCTCGAAGGCGAAATCGCGCTGACCACCCTCGTCCGCCGCTTTCCCGAGCTGAGGCTGACCGGCGCCGATGTGCGCTGGCGGCCGGCGCCGGTGCTGCGCGGCCTGGAAGCGCTGCCCGTCCAGTTCTGAGGAGGAACCGAATGACCGTCCACTTCGATACCGCAGGCGCCGTCGCCACGGTCACGATCGACCGGCCGGAGGTCGCCAACGCCGTCGATGGAGAGACGGCCCGGGCGCTCGTCACCGCCTTCGAGCGCTTCGACGCCGATCCCGATCTCTCTGTCGCTATCCTCACCGGCGCCAACGGCAAGTTCTGCGCCGGCGGCGACCTCAAGGCGATCGCCACGCAACAGGGATCGATCGTCGTCACCGAGGACGGCCCCGGGCCGCTGGGCCCTTCGCGGATGATGCTCTCGAAGCCGGTGATCGCGGCCGTGGAGGGGCACGCCGTGGCGGGCGGGCTGGAGCTGGCGCTCTGGTGCGACCTCCGCGTCGCGGCGAAGAACGCCACTTTCGGCGTCTACTGCCGGCGCTGGGGCGTCCCCCTCTGTGATGGCGGCACCGTGCGCCTGCCGCGGCTGATCGGGATGAGCCGGGCGCTGGACATGATCCTCACCGGCCGCGGCGTCAGCGGTGAGGAGGCGTACGCCATGGGCCTGGCCAACCACCTCTGCGAGCCCGGCCAGGCGCTGCCCGTGGCGCGCGAGCTGGCGGAGACGCTCGCCCGGTTGCCGCAGACATGCATGCGCTCCGACCGCCGCTCCGCCTACGAGCAATGGACGCTGACCCTGGACGAGGCGCTGCTGAACGAGACGCGGCGCGGCCTGGAGGTGATCCGCTCGCCGGAGATGATTGCGGAAGTGCGCCGCTGGGCGGCGACGCGACCAGGCTAAGGCGGGTTTGCGGCGCTGTTTGCAGGTTTGGCGGATTGCCTGATTTTTCCGCTTGACGCTCCCATAACCCGGTGCTAGTTTACGTTTGCGTAAGGCTTCACAATCGCACCGGAGGTACATGCGCCGAATGCCCCTCGACATTCTGTTCAGACAGGTCCCCGAAGGATTCGAGTTCCTGGGCGTTCTGTTCACCATCCTGGGATCGCTGGCGATCATGGTAATCCTGGGCGCGTGGTGGTCCCGGTAAAGGGCGATAGATGGCTGTCGTAGAAGAACCAGGAAAACCACGAAACTGGCGGGAGCGCATCCAGGTGATGCAGGACCGCATCTACGACAAGCTCTTCCACAACTACGTCTGGCAGTCAGTCTTCCGCTCCGGCTACCCCAACACGCCGCGCAACCAGATGCTGGTGGTGGCGACGAACGTCTTCCTGCACCTGCACCCCACCCGTATCCACAAGACGCACGTCAAGATCACGCACACGTACTGCCTGGGCGGCCTGACGTTCTTCATGTTCCTGGTACTGACGGTCACGGGCGTGCTGCTGATGTTCTACTACGTGCCCTCAACGGAGCGCGCTGACCAGGACATCGCCAATCTCGAAACGAACGTCAAGTTCGGCCTCTTGATACGCAACATGCACCGCTGGTGCGCGCACGCCATGGTCATCCTGGTGTTCCTGCACATGATGCGCGTGTTCTACACCGGCGCTTACAAGCCGCCGCGCGAATTCAACTGGGTGGTAGGCGTGATCCTGCTGGTCCTGACGCTGGTGCTCAGCTTCACCGGCTACCTGCTGCCCTGGGACCAGCTGGCCCTCTGGGCGGTCACCGTGGGCCACGGCATCGGCGGCTCGGCGCCGTACTTCGGCGACGAGACGCAGCTCATCGTGTTCGGCGGCTACGAGATCGGTCCGAACGCGCTGATCCGCTTCTACACGCTGCATGTAATCGCTCTGCCGCTAATCGCCTCTATCTTCATGGCGGTGCACTTCTGGCGCATTCGCCGTGACGGAGGGATGGCGAGGCCGCTCTAGGCCTGTGCGATGGCCGTAGAAACGCGATCCGTATCGCAGCCCGCGCCCAGGGCGCGTCCCCGCCCCAAGCGGGAGCGGGAAGAGGAACTGCTGGTCTGGCCGGACCTCGTCTTCGTGGAGTTCATCTGCGCCGTCCTCTTCACCATCACGTTCCTCATCCTGTCCGTGTTCATCAACGCGCCGCTGCTGAACCGCGCCAACTCGGACGTCACACCAAACCCCTCCAAGGCGCCGTGGTACTTCCTGAACCTGCAGGAGCTGCTGCTGCACATGGACAAGGCCTGGGCCGGCGTCATCCTGCCGACCATCGCCCTCGGCTTCTTCGCGGTGATCCCCTACCTGGACCGCAGCCGCGAGGGGCAGGGCGTCTGGTTCGGCACGAAGAACGCCGTCCGCATAACGCTGGTCACCGCCATCTACGCGATCATCGTCTCCAGCCTGCTGGTGGTCTTCGACTCCGGTGACCGCACGCGGACCGAGCACCTCACGCGCTGGATCCCGTCCTGCCACGAGACCGCCGAAGGCCAGGTCGAACAGCACCAGGGTACGCCGTGCCTGATCGACCCTCCCGGCGCCGAGCACACGGGCCTCACCGGCACTGCCCAGCTCTACTCGCGCCTGGAGTTCTACATCCCCTTCCCGGCGATCCTGGGCATCGAAGATAAGAAACTAGACTGGCCGGGTGACCTCACCCACATACCCGTGCCGTTCAACGACGTCTGCTTCCAGTGGCACGGCCAGCACCTCTGGTGCGATATGCACATCAACTTACCGGCGACGATGACGCAGCAGGTGATCCCGCTATCAGTCATCGCCTTCTTTACGGTGGTCATCCTCTACGCGCTGTTTAGAGTGGGCTGGATACGGACGCGACGGGACATCTTCGTCTGCATGTTCACCGGCGTTATGACTGCGTACCTTGTGCTGTCACTGGTTGGCAGCTTCTTCCGCGGCCAGGGGCAGGCGCTCATCTGGCCGACCGAGATCAAGGTGGACGAAGGGTAATGGCAGAAGCAGAAGCAACACCTCCGCCGGCCCAGGCCAGCGTGACGCCGCAGGCGGGCCGCAGCATCGCCGTGGACACGCCGGTCGCCAAGCCGCTGCCCCGGCGCGAGCTGATCACCCGGCGCATCTTCCTGGTGGGTGGGTTCTGGAGCGCGCTGGGACTGGCGCTTGTCGGCGTGCTGGGATCGCCGCTGGACTTCCTCTGGCCGCGCAACCTGAAGGGCTTCGGCGGGCCGATCATCGTCTCCGCGGACCGCATCCCGGCGGAAGGCGCCGACCCCAACCGCATCGTGGAGGGTAAATTCTGGCTGCTTAATCTGAAGGCAGGACCGACGACGGCCCCCGGCGCCGATTCGCCCGGCGGCCTGCTGGCGCTCTACCAGAAGTGCCCGCACCTGGGCTGCACCGTGCCCTACCGCCCCGAATTCACGTTCGACGACATCAAGGGCTGGTTCCGCTGCCCGTGCCACGGCTCCACCTACTCCAAGGACGGCGGGGTCAAGGTCTTCGGGCCGGCGCCGCGCCCCATGGACGTCTTCCCGATCACCGTCAACTCTGACAAGAGCCTGACCGTCCTCACCGGCCGCGCCTACGAAGGCACCGGCAGCACAGAGAACCCGGCCCGCAGCATCGCCTACGAGGCGGGGAACGTAACGCCCCCGAAGAGTGGCTAGGGAAATGGATTGAACACCGCAAAGCAAGTCAACATCATCCTGGGGCTGCTGATGGTTGGCCTCGTCGGCACGCTGTTCTACTTCATGTTCGATAGCGGATACACCATCTTCGGCATCAACTTCGGGGACCGCCAGGCGGCAGCCGTGGAGCGCCAGGAGGAGACCACCGTGGACCGGGGCGCCTTCCTCTTCGCGCGCTACTGCCGCGCCTGCCACGGCCTGACCGGCCAGGGCGGCATCGAGCGCACCGGCCTGCCCGGCGCACGGCTGAATGACCCCAAGAACTACCCGCCGGGCCTCGCCACCTCCCAGCTGGCGACGATGCAGCAGCGCTTCAAGGACACCATCACCTGCGGGCGTGTTGGCACGCAGATGCCGCCGTGGTTAACGGACAACGGAGGCGCGCTCAACTTCTACCAGATACAGCAGCTCGTCGAGCTGATCACCAGCCAGTTCGCGCCCCAGGGCTGGGACGCCGTAATCGAATTCGGGAACGAGGCGGACGCCATCAACCCCAAGGTCTACCTGACCCAGGACGTCTCCGCCACAGACACCAAGCTCTCGGTGACGGACGCCAGCTCGATCAGCGAGAACACGCTGCTCCGTATCGGCCTCGACACGCCCGACGAGCCGTACGAGCTCTTCCTGGTCACCGCGGTCGACAAGGACAAGAACACCGTCACCGTGGAGCGCGGGCCCAACACCAAGGTCGGCGACCAGATCCTCGGCTCGGACGCGATCGAGCACAAGTCCGGCGCCGAGGTATACAACGGGCCGCAGCTCCCGTCCGGGACGATCACCGGAGACCCCAACTCCACAGCTTTCGCACCGTGCGGCCAGAGCAAGGCCCAGCCGGCGGCATCAGCCGCGCCCGTGCAGCTCGCCGATGGTGGGACGATCACGCTGGGTGACAACTTCTTCCAGCTGGACAGCCAGCAGAACCCGGAGATCGACGTCGCGGCCGGCACGGCGATCACGGCCACGCTGAACAACACCGGAACGGCCATCCACAACATGCGCATCGCCGGCCCGGACGGCGAGTACAACACGGACGATGACATCGTCTCCGATCCGGACACGATCACCGCCGGCACGCAAGCCACCATCGCCTTCACCCTGACGGCGGGAACCTACAACTACCAGTGCGACTTCCACCCCACCCAGATGAAGGGCACAGTCGTCGCTCAATAGCGTATTCGAACGCGTATACTTAGAGCCGCTGACCCGGAGTCCTATGTCCCCGTACCTTCTGCGTCTGGTCGCCGCTTGCCTGTTGCTGGCCCCTGTCCTCGCTGCCTGCGGCGGCGATGATGCTCCTTCGACAACACCCGGCGTCATTACCGAATCCCCGAACCCGGTGCCATCCATCGGCGGGCCGCAGCAGCAGCCGGCGCCGCCACAGGAGCTGTCCGCGGAGCCCGTCGAGCCCAGCGACGGCGCGATCGAGATCGCGGCCTCGGGCCTGCAGTTCACCGAGAACTACCTGCACATCGAGACGGGCCAGGCCGTCACCATCCGCCTCACGAACGAGGACGACGTCCCCCACAACCTGCGCATAGCCGGAGTGGACGGCCAGTTCGGGACGGAGGACGACGCCGTCGTCACGCCGGACCAGGTCGACCCGGGCCAGGTGGGCGAGCTCACGTTCGCGCCCGCCGCGCCCGGCGCCTACACCTTCCGCTGCGACTTCCACCCGGACACCATGGGCGGGGAGATCGTGGTGGGCGACGCCACGCCGATTCCGGCCGTCACGCCCACGCCTGCGGACGCCTCTTCGGGCGATGACACCGCAGACACGCCCGCCGAGTAGCTCGCATACCACAGGCGTCAAGTTGACGCTCTTCCAATACGCGCGCTATATTCGGTCGCGTACTCCGGAATGGAGCGCAATACGAACCAGGAGTGAGCAGACTTTGGCGAACCAGGTAGGCAAGCGATACCAGTGCACCAAGTGCGGTACAGAGATGATCGTCACCAAGGCGGGCGCCGGCGACCTCGGCTGTTGCGGCCAGCCCATGCAACAGAAGCAATAGGGGAGCGGGAGATGGCCAACCAGCTAGGCAAGCGATTTCAGTGCGAGACATGCGGGACGGAGGTCCTCTGCATCAAGGCGGGCGACGGCGCCGTGGAGTGCTGCGGCAAGCCGATGGAGCTGATGCAGCCTAAGGTCCTGCCCTCAGCAGACTAGAATTGACCGTAACTGATGCAACAGGCCGCCTCCGGGCGGCCTCTTCATATCTGAAGAGGGCCGTGAAGGGCCTAAGCAGCGCCGCCCTTCGGTTGACACGGCTCCGTGAAGAAAACTACAATCGGCTTCGAATAACCGGTTCCAGGAAGGGATTCTTTTGGCGGAAGTAATCATCACCAGTAGCGACAACTTCGACCAGGCGCTCAAGAAGTTCAACAAGATCGTGCAGCAGACGGGCATCCTGGCCGAGGCCCGCCGGCGCGAACACTACGAGCCGCCGAGCGTCCAGCGCAAGAAGAAGGCCGCCGCCAAGCGGCGCAAGAGCCTGAAGAACAGCCAGCGCGGCTAAAAGCTCCGCTTATCGCACGAATTCTCGCTCCCGCTGCGTACGATGCCGCTCAAGGACCAGCTATCAAACGACCTCAAGGACGCCATGCGCGCCGGAGACGAGGTCCGTAAGTCCACGCTGCGCATGCTGATGGCGGCTGTCAACACGGCCGAAGTGGCCGGCGCCGAACGCCACGAGCTGACGGACGAGCAGGTGATCCAGGTCATCGTCAAGCAGGTCAAGCAGCGCCGCGAGAGCATCGAGGAGTTCGGTAAAGCCGGACGCCAGGACCTCGTGGACAAGGAAACGGCCGAGATGAAGGTTCTGGAGGCGTACATGCCACCTCAACTGGGCCGCGAGGAGATCGCCGCCGAGGCGCGGGCCGTGATCGCCGAGGTAGGCGCCAAGGCCCCCTCCGACAAGGGCAAAGTGATGTCGGTTCTAATGAAGAAGCTGGCCGGCAAGGCGGACGGCAAGGACATCAACGCCGTCGTGACCGAGCTGCTGGCCGGCTAAGCCCCCAAGACCGCAGGCTCTGGTATGATGGGCTCGCCTGGATGGGCGATTGCTAACGCGGATTATCGGTTGCCCCAATGATTGACTCAGCCCGCAGACGTCCCGTGGCCGGCATTGCGCCGGCCCAACTGCTCCTGTTCGGCGCGGCGTTGGCCCTGGCGCTGATCGCCGTGCTGGCGCCCGTCCTGCCCGGCGAGACGCCGCTCCACGCGGGCCAGCTCGCCTACAAGACGTTTGCGGTGCACGGCCAGGTTATCGTCAAGGAAGGCGACGCCGTGTCCGACGCCCAGCTGGCGCAGATCAAGGGCGCCGGCCTGCTGGACAACAAGCTCGCGCTGGCCGACGTCGCCTCGGCGGTGATCATCGGCGCGCTCGGCGGAGCGTTCCTCGCCCTCTACCTGTACCTGTTTCAGCCGCCCGAGGTGAACAACGGCCGCCGGCTCTTCATGCTGGCGCTGCTGGTCGTGCTCTGGGTGGCCGGGGCGAAGGTGTTCTTCTCGCTCTGCCTGCCGGACTCTGACCGGCTGTACCTCTCGTACATGATCCCGGTGGCCGCGGCGCCGATGCTGATCGCCACGCTGCTGGACGGCGGCCTGGCGATCGCCGTCGCCGCGCTGCTGGCCGTCCTGGCCACGTTCGCCGGCTACTACATGCCGGACGCCCGCAACGCCCTCGCCTCCTCGCCCATCGAGCCGCTGCAGATGGCCACGACCCTGCTGCTCTCCTCGCTGGCCGGCATCTTCGCCGTGCGCGAGGCGGAGCGGGTGAACAACTACGCGATGGCCGGCGTCAGCGTGGGGCTGGTAACGTTCGTCTCGCTGTTCGGGTTCTGGCTGCTGCTGCCGGACCGCGCCGGCGTGGACATCCTCTGGGTGCTGGTGGCCTCGGGCGTCGTGGGCCTCGGCTCGGTAGTGCTTATCATGGGCGGCTCGTACATCCTGGGCGCGGCCTTCGGCGTATCGACCCGCATCCAGCTGATGGAGCTGGCCCAGCTCAGCCACCCGCTGCTGCGGCAGCTGCAGGAGCAGGCGCCGGGCACGTTCCACCACAGCGTGATCGTCGGCAACCTGGCGGAGCGCGCGGCCGACCTCATCGGCGCGGACTCGCTGCTGGTGCGGGTGGGCGCGTACTTCCACGACATCGGCAAGATCACCAAGCCCGGTTACTACATCGAGAACCAGATGGGCGGTGCGAACCCCCACGACCGGCTGGACCCCAGCGCCAGCGCGAAGATGGTCTCGGAGCATGTGCGCGCGGGACTGAAGCTGACGGCGCGCTACCGCATCCCGTCTCGCGTGCGGGCCTTCGTTCCGGAGCACCACGGCACGCGCCTGGTGACCTACTTCTACCGCAAGGCCAGCGCGGAAGACCCGGCGATAGACCCGGAGCGCTTCCGCTACCCCGGCCCCAAGCCGCAGTCCCGGGAGACGGCGATGGTCATGCTGGCCGACTCCGTGGAGGCGGTGGTGCGCGCGGCCAAGGACCGCTCCCACGAGAAGATCGACGAGCTGGTGGACGGCGTTATCAACGAGCGCGTCGCGGAGGGCCAGCTGGACGAGTGCGACCTTACGCTGCGCGACCTGCGGGTGATTTCGGAGTCCTTCAAGGCGACGCTGCGGGGGATCTACCACCCGCGCATCGAGTACCCGGCCCCGACGAAGGCGGAGTTGGCCGGCGCCAGCGTGGGCTACCTGAAGCCGCCGAGCGAGCCCGACGCGGCGTAGCGGCGAAGGTCGCCGGAAGAATTTACACGGCGGGGCTTGCTCGCTCTGGCGGGCGTGGTAACCGCATCCTGGTTCGCTGCAGGTGAATTGTCCTCTTCGGCCCCCACGAGACAGTCCGTTTGAAGGCGTGTCCGGGGCTGAAGTCACTCGGCAAGCGGCCAAGGAACTTGGCTCAGCGACACCGGTTCATTCGGCCACTCATCCGGCGCGCAGTTTGGCCGCCACCGCCAACCCCACGCCGGGTGGGGGGCAGCAACGCGCATTGACACCCGCACCACTTCGCCGCTAACATTTCCTTTTGGTGCTCCGCCTTCGCGGACCGCCGAACGACGCGACCTTCGCAGTCGGAAGACTTGCACGAAAGCCGCCCATAAACCAGGGGGTCTGTGGCAAGCTCCGGCTTTTTGTTTGGATACGATATGCCGACGATCAACCAACTCGTACGCAAGGGACGGAAGCCTCTGTCGAAGAAGACAAAGGCCCCTGCCCTGCGCTTCCATTTCAACGCCCTGAAGAACCGCATGATCCGCGGCACGGGCAGCCCGCAAAAGCGCGGCGTCTGCACCAACGTGCGCACAGTGACCCCGCGAAAGCCGAACTCCGCGCTGCGCAAGGTGGCGCGCGTGCGGCTCACCAACCAGATGGAAGTGACCGCGTATATCCCGGGCGAGGGCCACACCCTGCAGGAGCACTCCGTTGTGCTGATCCGCGGCGGGCGTGTGAAGGACCTCTCCGGCGTGCGCTACCACATCATCCGCGGGGCGCTGGACGCCGGCGGCGTACAGGGCCGCAAGCAGCAGCGCTCCAAGTACGGCTCACGGAAGAACGCTTAGCCATGCCAAGACGAGGGAAAGTCGCACGACACCGCCCGGCGCCGGACGCCAAGTACAACAGCGTCCTGGTGCAGGTCATGATCAACAAGGTCATGCGGGACGGCAAGAAGAGCACCGCCGAGCGCATCGTCTACGACGCGATGGACCTGATCGCCCAGCGGACGAAGGAAGAGCCGCGCCAGGTGTTCGAGCAGGCGCTGCGCAACGCCATGCCCGTGCTGGAGGTCCGGCCCCGCCGCGTCGGCGGCGCGACGTACCAGATCCCGCTGGAAGTGCGGCCGGCCCGCCAGACATCGCTCGCGATGCGCTGGGTGCTGGGCGCGGCCCGCGGCCGCAGTGGCCGCCCGATGTCGGAGCGCCTGGCGACGGAGCTGATCGACGCTTTCCGCGAGCAGGGCACCGCCATCAAGAAGCGCGACGACACACACCGCATGGCCGAGGCCAACAAGGCCTTTGTCCACTACAGGTGGTAGGGGACAGCCGCGCCATGACACGCAACTAGTTCAGCTTCCCCCGATAAGAGAGAAGCAAGGGAGCACAATGAGTAGTCCTGTGCCCATCGAACGGGTACGAAATATCGGAATCATAGCCCACATCGACGCCGGGAAAACCACGGTCACTGAGCGCATCCTCTTTTACACGGGGATCACGTACAAGATCGGTGACGTGGACGCCGGCACTGCCGTCATGGACTGGATGGCCCAGGAGCGCGAGCGCGGCATCACTATCACCGCCGCCGCCACGACGACGACGTGGGCAGACCACCAGGTGAACATCGTAGACACGCCCGGCCACGTCGACTTCACGGTCGAGGTGGAACGAAGCCTCCGCGTCCTGGACGGGGGCGTTGTTGTGTTTGACGCCGTCGCCGGCGTGCAGAGCCAGTCGGAGACTGTCTGGCGCCAGGCTGACCGCTACCACATCCCGCGCATCTGCTTCGTCAACAAGATGGACCGCGTTGGCGCCGACTACTGGAAGGCCATCCAGACGATGCGCGACCGGCTGGCCGCGCGCCCCGTCGTCGTGCAGGCGCCGATCGGCGCGGAGGACCAGTTCAAAGGCGCCATCGACCTGGTGGAAATGAAGGCGTTCTACTTCGACGAAGGCGCCACGGAAGTGCGCGTCGAGGAGATCCCGGCCGAGCTGATGGACGAGGCCACGACCCGCCGCGACGAGCTCCTCGAAGCGATCGCAGAGGTCGACGACCAGATGCTGATCAGCTTCGTCGAGCAGCACCCGGTCACCGCCGCCGAGCTGAAAAAGGCGATCCGCCGCGCGACGATCGCCGGCCTGGTAAACCCCGTCCTCTGCGGCACCGCCCTCAAGAACAAGGGCGTGCAGCCGCTGCTGGACGCCGTCATCGATTACCTGCCCTCGCCCGTGGAAGTTCCGCCGGTCAAGGGCCACGACCCCAAGTCCGGCGAAGAGCTGGAGCGGGGCCCTGACGAGAAGGAGCCGTTCTGCGCGCTCGCCTTCAAAGTCGTCGCTGATCCGTACGTCGGGCGGCTGGTCTACTTCCGGGTGTACTCCGGCGTGGCCCGCCAGGGCGCGATGGTGATGAACAGCGCTCGCGGCCAGAGGGAGCGCCTGGGCCGGATCCTGCGCATGCACGCCAACCGCCGCGAAGAGGTGGACGCCATCGAGGCGGGCCAGATCGCGGCGACAGTCGCGCTCAAGAACACCTTCACCGGCGACACGTTGTGCGACGAGAACAAGCAGATCGTCCTCGAGGCGATCAAGTTCCCGGAGCCGGTCATCGCCGTGGCCATCGAGCCGAAGACGAAGGACGATCAGGACCGGATGGGCGACGCGCTCACCCGCCTGATCGAAGAAGACCCGACGTTCCGCGCCCGTTACGACCAGGAGACCGGTCAGACGATCATCTCCGGCATGGGCGAGCTCCACCTCGAGATCATCGTCGACCGCATGCTGCGCGAGTTCAACGTGCAGGCGGATGTCGGCCGGCCGGAGGTGGCGTACAAGGAGACAATCACCGTTCCCGCGGACGCAGAGGGGCGCTTCGTGCGCCAGTCCGGCGGCCGCGGCCAGTTCGGCGTGGTCAAGCTGCACGCCGAGCCGCTGCCGCGCGGCGGGGGCTTCGTTTTCGAGAACAAGATCGTGGGCGGCGCCGTGCCCAGGGAGTACGTCGGGCCGACCGAGGCGGGCATCAAGGAGGCGCTGGACACCGGCATCCTGGCCGGTTATCCCGTCATCGACGTCAAGGTAGAGCTTGTCGATGGGCAGTATCACCCTGTAGACTCTTCCGAGTTGGCGTTCAAGATGGCCGGCTCCCTGGGCATCCAGGAAGCGATGAAGCGAGCCAAGCCAATCCTGCTTGAACCCATCATGAAAATCGAGGCCGCCAGCCCCGATGAATTCTTCGGAGACGTCCTCGGCGACATCAGTTCTCGCCGCGGACAGGTAACCGACGTAGACCACCGCGGTCACCTGCGCGTCATCACGGCGCACATCCCGCTCGCGGAGACATTTGGCTACGCCACCGCGCTCCGATCAATCACGCAGGGGCGGGCCAGCTACACAATGGAGTTCGATCACTACGAGCAAGTGCCAGCTTCCATCGCCGACCAGGTGGCCGGGCGGAAGCAGGGCGCGGTGCGGAGATAAGAGATAGAAGATGGCGCGCCAGAAGATACGCATCCGCCTCCGGGCGTTCGACCACCGCATACTGGACCAGTCTGCGGTGATGATCGTCGAGGCGGCGGAACGCACGGGCGCCGCCGTCGCCGGCCCGGTGCCACTCCCTACCGAAATCAAGAAGTTCTGCGTGATCCGCTCCCCTCACATCGATAAGGACTCGCAGGAGCAGTTCGAAATCCGCACCCACAAGCGGATCATCGACATCCTCGAACCGACATCCAAGACCGTCGACGCGTTGATGCGGCTGCAGCTGCCCTCCGGCGTCGACATCGAGATCAAGCTATGACGATCGAAGGCATTTTCGGGCGCAAGGTGGGCATGACCACGATCTTCGAGGAGAGCGGCGACGCTGTCCCCGTGACCGTCATCGAGACGCCGCCCTGCGTCGTTGTCCAGGTCAAGACGCAGGAGACCGACGGCTACGAGGCCGTGCAGATCGGCTTCGGCCAACGCAAGAAGGTGAACGGCCCCGAAAAGGGCCACATGCGCGACCTCGGCAAGTTCAAACTGCTGCGCGAGATGCGCGTGCAGGACATCAGCAAGTGGGAAGTCGGCCAGAAGGTCGGCTGCGAGATCTTTGAGCCCGGCGACCTGGTGGACGTTTCCGGCGCCACCAAGGGCCGCGGCTTCGCCGGTGTGGTCAAGCGCCACGGGTTCCACGGCGGCCCCAAGACCCACGGCCAGTCAGACCGCCATCGCGCCCCGGGCTCCATCGGCTCCGGCACGACGCCGGGCAAGGTCTGGAAGGGGCTGCGCATGGCCGGCCATATGGGCACCCTGCAGGCCACCGCCAAGAGCCTCCGCGTGGTGCGCACGGACCCAGACCGGGGCGTGCTTTTCGTGCGCGGCTCTGTGCCCGGCAACAACGGCATCGTCGTCAAGGTGCGCAAGTCGACCAGGAGCAAGTCGTAGCCATGAAGCTCGCAGTGCTTAACGAGTACGGCAAAGAGCTGCGCAAGCTCGAGGTCGACGACAGCGTCTTCGGCATCGAGCCGAATATCGCGGTGCTCCACCAGGCGTTTGTGCGCCAGCGGAACAACAACCGCGGCGGCCACCACAAGACGAAGACGCGCGGCGAAGTGCAGGGCAGCACCCGCAAGATCCGCGCGCAGAAGTACACCGGCCGCGCCCGCGCCGGCAGCAACCGCTCGCCCACGCGCGTCGGCGGCGGCACCGTCTTCGGTCCGCGCCCGCGCAGCTACGAGCGCGACATGCCCAAGAAGATGCGCCGGCTCGCCATCCGCTCCGCGCTCAGCGGCAAGGTGGCAGACGGCCAGCTGATAGTGATCGAAAAGTTCTCGCTGGACACGCCTAAGACAAAGGACATCCTGCGCCTGATGGAGGCCGTTGGCCTGCAGCGCTCGGCGCTCCTGGTCACAGGCCAGCCTGACAAGACAATTGCGGCCAGCGTGCGCAACCTGGCGAAGGCCAAGGCGCTGCCCGCCGCGTACCTCAACGTCCTTGACATGATGAACCACGCCGGCCTCCTGATGACGGAGGACGCCGTGCGCGTCGCGGAAGGCCTCTGGGGCCTGAAGGAGCGCGTGGACGGGGTGCCGAAAGCGCCGCGCCGCCGCTCCGTGAAGATCGAGGCGCCGAAGGCGCCCGCCGCGCCCCGGCGCAGCCGCGCCGAAGCCAGGGCGGAGGAGGCAGAGGCGCCGGTAGTCGAGGCCGAAGCACCGGCCGCCGAAGCGCCCGCCGCCGAAGCGCCGGCAGAGGCGCCCGCGAAGCCGAAACGCGCACGCGCGCCGAAGGCGGAAGCGCCGGCGGAGGCCCCGAAGGCGACCACGGAAGAAGCCCCGAAGCCGCGCCGCGCGCGCGCACCAAAGGCAGAGGCCGCCGAAAAGCCGGCGGAGGGCGCCGAGGAGGCACCAAAGCCGAAGCGGGCGCCGCGCGCCAAGAAGACTGAGGGGAGCGAATAGCGATGGCCAAAGCGCTCAATCCGCTTTCGATCCTCCTCCGGCCCCTCATCACTGAGAAGGCGACGCGCCTGCACGGCGAGAACAAGTACGCCTTCGAGGTGCAGGGCCACGCCAACAAGGCGCAGGTCAAGGAGGCCGTGGAAAAGGGCTTCAACGTCAAGGTCACCCACGTCAACGTGATGGTGATGAAGGGCAAGCCCTACCGCGCCCGCGGCAACCGCGTCAACCACCGCGGCGATTGGAAGAAGGCCGTGGTCACGCTGGCGCCTGAGAACAAGCTAGAGATCTTCGAGGGGATGTAGAGATGCCAATCCGTAACTACAAGCCAACATCCCCCGGCCGCCGCGGCGCCACCGGCTCCACCTTCGAGGAGCTGACCCGCCGCAAGCCTGAGAAGTCGCTGGTCGTGTCCAAGAAGCGGAACGCGGGGCGCAACAACCAGGGCAAGATCACCGTGCGCTTCCGCGGCGGCGGCGCCAAGCGCCGCCTGCGCATCATCGACTTCAAGCGCGACAAGTTCGGCGTCCCCGGCAAGGTCGTCTCGGTTGAGTATGACCCGAACCGCTCGGCCCGCATCTGCCTGGTGCAGTACGCGGACGGCGAGAAGCGGTACATCATCTGGCCGGTGGGCGTGTCCGTCGGCGATTCGGTGATGTCCGGCCCGGAAGCGGAGATCAAGCCGGGCAACGCCCTGCCGCTGAAGAACATCCCCAACGGCACGGTGATCCACAACATTGAGATGCACAAGGGCAAGGGCGCGCAGATCGTGCGCAGCGCCGGCGGCCAGGCGCAACTCCTGGGCCGCGATGAAGGCTACGCAACGATCCGCCTCCCCTCCGGCGAAGTGCGCCGCGTGCTGGAGGAGTGCATAGCCACCATTGGCCAGATCGGCAACTCGGAGCACAGCCAGATCAAGCTGGGCCGCGCCGGACGCAGCCGCCTCAAGGGGCGGCGCCCGCACAACCGCGGCTCCGTGATGAACCCGGTGGACCACCCGCACGGCGGCGGCGAGGGCCGCGCGCCTATCGGCCTGCCCGGCCCGCGCAGTCCCTGGGGCAAGCCCACGCTCGGCGCGCGCACACGCAAGCGCAAAGACACGAACAAGTACATCGTGCGGCGGAGGTACCAGGTCTAATGTCCCGTTCGACGAAGAAGGGCCCCTTCTCTGACGCGCACCTTGTCGAAAAGGTCATGCGCATCCAGCAGTCCGGCACGAAGACCGTGATCAAGACGTGGTCCCGCCGCTCTACGATCCTGCCGGAGATGGTGGGCCTCACGATTGCCGTGCACGACGGCCGGCGCCACGTGCCGATCTTCATCACCGAGAACATGGTCGGCCACAAGCTGGGCGAGTTCGCGCCCACGCGGACGTTCCGCGGCCACACCAGCAAGTCGGCACAGACGGCCGGCGTCAGGAAGAAGGCCTAGCGTGGTTGCCGTACGTGCGTTCTCACGCGGCGCCCAGATCGCGCCCAAGAAGATGCGCGACCTGATGTCGCGGGTGCGCGGTAAGCGCGTGGACGAGGCGATGGCCATCCTGCGCTTCCTGCCAACGCCGCACGCGCGCCTCGTCGCCAAGACGGTGCGCTCCGCCGCGGCCAACGCTGAGAACAACTACAACCTGAACCCGCGCTCGCTGCGGATCACTCACGCGGTGGTCTCGGAAGGGCAGCGCCTGCGCCGGCTTTCACCCCGTGCGCGGGGCCGCGGAGACATCATCCGCCACCGCTACAGCAACATCGAAATCGTCGTCGAAGAGGAGCTCAGGTAATGGGTCAGAAGGTACACCCCCACGGCTTCCGCCTGGGCTATATCTACGACTGGAACTCCAAGTGGTACGCGGACCGCAACTACACGGAGCAGCTGCACGCTGACCTGGCCATCCGCGCCGCCATCAAGAAGATGCTCCCGGACGCCGGCATCTCCCGCGTGGAGATCGAGCGCAACGCCAGCCAGGTGACAGTCTCCATCCACACGGCGCGGCCCGGCATCGTCATCGGCCGCGGCGGCCAGCGCGTGGACGAACTGCGCACGAACCTGGAGAAGCTGACCGGCCACAAGGTTCGGGTCAACATCAATGAGGTTCGCGTGCCGGAGATCGAGGCGCCGCTGGTGGCCCGCTCCGTCGCCGAGCAAATCGAGCGGCGCGTGGCCCATCGCCGGGCGATCAAGCAGGCAGCCCTCCGCGCGATGCAGCGCGGCGCCAAGGGCGTTCGCATCAAGATCAGCGGCCGGCTGGGCGGCTCCGACATGTCCCGCAAGGACCAGGAGCGCCAGGGCCGCGTCCCCCTGCACACACTGAAGGCCGACGTGGACTACGGCACGTCCGAGGCCCGCACAACGCTGGGCCAGATCGGCGTCAAGGTCTGGATCTACAAGGGCGACAGCCCGATCGAGCGCGTCCGCCGCCGCCGGCCCGAGGCCGCCGCCGCCGCCGAGGAAGAGGCGGCTGAAGGCGCGGCCGAGACGCCGGCCGCCGAGGCCGCAGCCCCGGCCGCAGAGGCCGCAGCCCCGGCGCCCGCCACGGCGGAAGCCCCCGCCGAGGCCGCCGCACCTGCTACAGAGGAAACGACTGATGCTTCAGCCTAAACGGACCAAATTCCGCAAGATGATGCGCGGCCGCATGCGCGGCGTCGCGCAGACCGGCAACAGCATCCAGTACGGCGACTACGGCCTGCAGGCGCTGGCGCCGGTGTGGCTCACCGCCCGCCAGATCGAGGCCGGACGACGCGCGATCACGCGCTATGTCCGCCGCGGCGGCAAGCTGTGGATCCGAGTCTTCCCTGATAAGCCGATTACCAAGAAGCCGCTGGAAGTGCGCCAGGGCAGCGGCAAGGGCCCCGTCGAAGCGTGGGTCTGCGTCGTCCGCCCGGGCCGCGTGATCTACGAGATCTCCGGCGTCAAGGAGGAAGTGGCCCGCGAGGCGATGCGCCTGGCCGCCCACAAGCTCCCCATCACCACGCGCTTCCTGAAGCGGGAAGAAGGCTAGGCATGGCCAAGAAGACCAAGCACAAGATAGACGACATCGTAAAGCTGAGCGACGCCAACCTCCGTAAGGAGCTGGACGAGTCCTACCGCAAGCTCTTTTCGCTCAGCCTCCAGAAAGAGACTCTGCAGCTGGCTAACCACCGTGAGATCCCGCGCACCCGCAAGGCGATCGCGCGGCTGAAGACGATCCAGCGCCAGCGGCAGCTCAGCGCGAAGGGTGGCCAGGGATGACGAACATTCCGGGCATCTGGGGCAGGCGCAAGGTCCGTGACGGCACCGTCGTCAGCGACAAGATGGAGAAGACCATCGTCGTGGCGGTGCAGTCCAACATCCGCCACCCGCTCTACAAGAAGACGATCCGCCGCGTGAAGAAGTACATGGCCCACGACGAGCACGGGCAGGCGAAGATCGGCGATTCAGTCCGCATCGCCGAGGCCGCGCCCACCTCCAAGCGCAAGCGCTGGCAGCTCGTCGAGGTGCTGACCCGGATCGAGTTGCCGGAGATCGCGCCCGAAGCGATCGACAGCACGCTCGTCCAGGAGCTGGCCGCGCCGGTCGCACCTCCGCCGCCACCGGCCGGCGAAGAAGCGCCCGAGATCGAGGTGGTGCAGGCCGATGCAGGCCCGGAGGCACTGGAGACGCAGGAGCAGACGGCGACGGCGGAGATGGTAGCCCACCAGGAGCCCGAAGTCCCGCCGATGGAAGAAGAGGAGCCCGTCCAGATGGACGCCGCGCCCGAGGCCACGGAGGAAGGCGCATGATCCAGCAGTACTCCCGGCTGCGCGTGGCCGATAACTCCGGCGCCAAGCAGCTGATGGTCATCCAGGTGATGGGAGGCTCCCGCCGGCGCTACGGCACGGTGGGCGACACCATCGTCGCCACGGTCAAGCAGGCCGCGCCCGGAGGAGGCGTCAAGAAGGGCGAAGTGGTGCGCGCCGTAGTTGTGCGCGCCGCCCAGGGCTGGCGCCGCAACGACGGCTCATACATCCGCTTCGACGAGAACGCCGCCGTTGTCCTGGCCGACGCTTCGACGCCGCGCGGCACCCGCATCTTCGGGCCGGTGGCCCGAGAGCTGCGGGAGCGCAACTTCATGAAGATCGTTTCCCTGGCTCCGGAAGTGGTGTAGACGTGAACAAGATCAAGCAGAACGACACAGTCCTGGTTACCAAGGGGAAAGACCGCGGCAAGCAGGGCCAGGTACGAAAGGTGATCACAGCCGGCAGCGGCACCGACAAGTACGGCCGCCCGGACCCGGCGCGCATCATCGTGACAGGCGTTAACATGGTGAAGCGGCACATGAAGCCCCGCGGCCAGAACAAGCCCGGCGGCATCATTGAGCGAGAGGCCCCGATCTCCTGGGCCAACGCGGCCCTGATCTGCACGGCCTGCGCCAGGCCGGTGCGCGTGGGCTTCCGCGTAGCCAACGAGCGCAAGGTCCGCTACTGCAAGAGCTGCGACGCGAATATCGACTAAAGGTGTGATGGTGGTTACCCGAGTAGAACCGCGGATGCAAACAAAATACAAGAACGAGATCCTGCCTCAGCTGATGCAGGAGTTCAGCTATGCCAACGTCATGCAGGCCCCGCGCCTGCAGAAGGTGATGCTGAACATCGGCCTGGGTGAGGCCGTGTCCAACGCCAAAGCGCTGGAGACGGCGTCCGACGACATCGCCACGATCACGGGCCAGCACCCGGTCATCACGCGGGCCAAAACCTCGATCTCCAACTTCAAGCTGCGGGAAGGCATGCCGATCGGCGTTATGGTCACCCTGCGCGGCGACCGCATGTGGGAGTTCGTCGACCGCCTGCTCAACGCCGCGCTGCCCCGCATCCGCGACTTCAATGGAGTCAGCCCCAACTCCTTCGATGGGCGCGGCAACTACTCGCTCGGCCTGCGGGAGCAGGTGATCTTCCCGGAGATCGAATACGACAAGATCGACAAGGTGCGCGGTATGCAGATCACAATGGTCACTACCGCGCGAACGGACGAAGAGGCGAAGCGGCTGCTGGAGCTGCTGGGGATGCCCTTCGCGCGGCGGGGGTCCTGACATGACGCGAAAATCTCTGTACGAAAAGTCGTTCCACAAGAAACTGAAGTTTGACGTCCGGCACCGTAACCGCTGCCGCCTCTGCGGCCGGCCGCGCGCCTACATCCGCAAGTTCAGCCTCTGCCGTATCTGTTTCCGGCAGCTGGCCCTCCTGGGTAACATCCCGGGCGTGAAGAAGTCGAGCTGGTAGCCATGGCCGTCACCGATCCCATCGCAGACATGCTGGCCCGCATCCGCAACGCGCTTGTGGCCCGGCACGACTACACGGAGATGCCCGCCTCCCGCCTCAAGCTCGCCGTGGCCGAGGTGCTGAAGAAGGAAGGCTACATCAAAGACTTCGAGTCACGCCAGGACGGCGCGCACTCCCGCATCCGCCTGCACCTGGCCTACGGCGGCAAGCGCGAGCCGATGATCAGCGGCCTGGACCGGATCAGCAAGCCTGGCCTGCGCGTCTACACCGGCGCCGGGGAGATCCCGCGCGTCTACGGCGGCCTCGGCATTGCGATCCTTTCGACGCCGCAGGGCGTCATGACCGGCAAGGAAGCGCGCACGCGCGGCGTGGGCGGCGAAATCCTCTGCTACGTGTGGTGATGAGATGAGCCGAGTAGGAAAGATGCCGATCACGCTGCCGAAGGGCGTCGAAGTGCGCCTGGACGGCACCCGCGTGATCGTGAAGGGCCCCAAGGGTGAGCTGACGCAGGACCTCTCCCCGGACATCGGCGTGAGCCAGGAAAACGGCGTCGTCACGCTGACCCGGCCCACGGAGCAGCCGCGGCACCGCGCGCTGCACGGCCTGATGCGGGCGCTGATCGCCAACATGGTGACCGGCGTCAGCCAGGGCTTCTCCAAGACGCTGGAGATGCAGGGCGTGGGCTACCGCGCGCAGATGCAGGGCAAGGACCTGGTGCTGGCCATCGGCTTCTCGCACCCGGTGACAGTGCCGCCGCCCAAGAACATCGAGTTCGAGGTGGACGGCACGTCCAAGATCATCGTCAAAGGCATCAACAAGGAGCAAGTCGGCCAGGTCGCCGCGGACGTCCGCAAGATCAGGCCGCCGGAGCCCTACAAGGGCAAGGGCATCCGCTATCAGGGAGAGTACGTCCGCCGCAAGGCGGGCAAGGCCGGTAAGGCCACCCACTAGGAAGACCGCCATGAAGAGTTCGAAGACAGCAAGAGCAGCCCGCGTCCGCAGGCACACCCGCGTCCGCCACGATGTGGCCGGCACCCCGGACCGGCCGCGCCTGGCCATCTTCCGCAGCCTTTCCCACATCTACGCGCAGGTCATCGACGATGCGGCAGGCCACACGCTGGCCTCCTCTTGCGACCTGGACGCCGAGGTGCGAAAGGGCGTGAACGGCAAGAAGAAGTCGGAGGTGGCCGGCCTGGTCGGCACATCGATCGCCAGGAAGGCGAAGGACAAGGGCATCACGGCCGTCGTCTTTGACCGCGGCGGCTTCAAGTACCACGGCCGCGTGAAGGCGCTGGCCGATGCCGCACGCAAGGGCGGGCTCACCTTCTAGGGAACAGGAACGTTATGTCTAACCCACGCAAGTACATCGCCAAGAAGGAACGCGCCGACGTCACAGACGTTGAGCTGCAGGAGAAGGTCGTCTTCATCAACCGCGTCGCAAAGGTGATGAAGGGCGGCCGCCGCTTCCACTTCACCGCCATCGTCGTCGTCGGCGACCAGGCGGGCCGCGTCGGCGCCGCGATGGCCAAGGCCACCGAGGTGCCGGAGGCGATCCGCAAGGCGTCCACCGTCGCCCGCAAGCACATGATCACCGTGCCAATGACGAACACCACCGTCCCCCACCCCATGCTCGTCCGCTTCGGGGCGTCCAAGGTGCTGGTCAAGCCGGCGCCCAAGGGCAGCGGGCTCATCGCCGGCGGCGGTGTGCGCGCCGTGCTGGAGATGGCCGGCGTGAAGGACGCCGTCGCCAAGTCGCTCGGCTCGAGCAACCCGGCGAACAGCGTGAAGGCGACAATCCTGGCGCTGTCCATGATGCGCGGGCCCAAGGAAGTGCTGGCCCGCCGCCGCCAGTTCTCCGCGGAGGCGACAATTGGCCGCTAAACTGCAGGTCACCTGGAAGAAGAGCGCCATTGGCTACAAAGAGGACCAGAAGCGCACGATCACCGCGCTGGGCCTGAAGCGGCTCGGCCATACGGTGGAGCTGCCGGACAACCGGGCCGTGCGTGGTATGATTACCAAGGTTCGCCACCTGGTAGAGGTGGCTGAGAACTCTGAGGACTGATGCAAGCCCACCAACTCAAGCCAAACAAAGGGGCTACCCATGCCAAACGACGCGTCGGCCGTGGCAACGCCAGCGGTACCGGCACGTACTCCGGCAAGGGTGGCAAGGGCCAGACCGCCCGCACCGGTAAGAAGCCCCGCCGCTTCTTTGAGGGCGGCCAGACGGAGCTCATGCGCCGCCTGCCGACCAAGCGCGGCTTCGTCAGCCCCTTCCGCGTGGAGTACCAGGCCGTGAACCTGCGCGACCTCGACCGCTTCGAGGCCGGCGCCGAGGTCACTCCGGAGACGCTGAGAGCAGCGGGCATCCTGAGCACCGTGCGCAAGCCCGTCAAGCTCCTCGGCGATGGTGAGCTTGACCGCAAGCTGACGGTTCGCGTGCACAAGTTCTCCATGTCCGCCAGGGAGAAGATCGAAGCAGCCGGCGGTACCGCCGAGGAGCTGACAGCCGTTGGCGACAAGCAGTAGGCAGCAGCAGCAACGGCAGCAGCCGCAGCTCCTGCAGGCAGCGGTGCAGGCGATGTCCCAGCCGGACATCCGCCAGAAGCTGGTCTTCACGTTCGCCATGCTGGTGGTCTTCCGGTTCGCGGCGAATATGCCGGTGCCGGGGATCAACCCGCTGGCCCTTGACCAGCTCTTCGAACGCAGCACCGTCCTGGGCTTCCTGAACATCTTCTCCGGCGGCGCTCTGCAGAACATGAGCGTGGCGGCCATGGGCGTGTACCCCTACATCACGGCGTCCATCGTCATGCAGCTCATGACGGGCGTCGTCCCGGCTCTGCAGGCGCTCTCCAAAGAGGGCGAGCAGGGCCGCAAGCAGATCAACATCTACACGCACTGGATGGCCGTCCCCATGGCGTTCGTCCAGGGCTACGGCCAGCTGATCATCGTGCAGAGCCAGGGCGGCATCACCGGCATCTCGCTGACGGGCGCCAACGCCCTGCCCACGTTCGCCGCCGTGATGACGATGACGGCCGGCACAATGTTCCTGGTCTGGATCGGCGAGCTGATCAGCGAAAAGGGCATCGGCAACGGTATCTCCGTACTCATCTTCGGAGGCATCATCTCCGGCCTGCCGCAGTTCATCGTCGGCCGCGTCTACAGCGGCACGGGCCAGGGCATCGCAGAGACGCTGCTGCTGGCAGTGCTTGTCGTCGCCCTGATCGCCTACATCGTCACCTTCCAGGAAGCGACGCGGCGCATACCAGTGCAGTATTCGCGGAGCGTGTTCCGGTCCGGACGCATGTACCGCCAGTCCGGGGCCACGCATATCCCGCTCAAGGTGAACACCACGGGCATGATCCCGCTCATCTTCGCGTTCTCGATCATTATCTTCCCGGCCTTCGTCGGGCAGGCGCTGTCTTCGTCCAGCAACGGCACCATGGCCAGCATCGGAGACCTGCTGACGTCCGGGTTCAGCCCGGGCAAGCTGTTCTACTGGGTCTTCGTAGCGGTGGTCACCATAGGCTTCACGTTCTTCTACACCATGGTGGTCTTCCAGCAACAGAACCTGGCGGAGAACCTCCAGCGGCAGGGCGGCTTCGTGCCGGGCATCCGGCCCGGGCGCCCTACAGAGCAGTACATCACGCGCGTCCTCACCCGCATCACCTGGGGCGGCGCGTTCTTCCTGGGCACCGTCGCCATCATGCCGTACTTCTTCTCCCACATCGTCGGCGCGACCCGCACCGGCTCCACGCGCTCCACGGCCTTCGGCCTCACCAGCAGCGGCCTGATCATCGTCGTCGGTGTCGTTCTCGACACGCTACGCCAGATCGAGGCCCAGCTAATGATGCGCCAGTACGAAGGCTTCATCCGGTAGACCGCGGCCGGTGTTCGTAGTCTTGCTGGGCCTGCCGGGCGCAGGTAAAGGAACTCAGGCCGCGCGCCTCAAAGACGAGACCGGCCTGGCGCACATCACCACCGGCGAGCTCTTCCGCGAGAACATCCGCCAGGGCACAGAGCTGGGCAAGAAGGCGCAGCCGCTTGTGGAAAGCGGCGCCCTGGTGCCGGACGACATCACCATCGGCATGCTGCTGGACCGCATGAAAAGCGGCGACACCAGCAAAGGCATCATGTTCGACGGCTTCCCGCGTACTACGGTGCAGGCCGAAGCGCTGGACCAGGCGCTGGAGGCGCAGGGCAAGCAGATAGACATGGCGATCTACATCAACGTGGGCCAGGAAGAGCTGGTCTCCCGCCTGGCCGGCCGCTGGAGCTGCCCGAAGTGCAGCGCCATCTACCACGAGAAGACGCAACCCCCGCAGAAGCCCGGCGTCTGCGACAAATGCGGCGCCGAGCTGACCCAGCGCGCCGACGACCGGCCGGACGTCGTCCGGACCAGGCTCGAAGTGAACCTGAAGAACCTGCAGCCGTTGCTCGATTACTATGGCGGGCAGGGTAAACTGAAAGAGGTGGACGGCGAACGCGACGCCGACGCCATCACTGCCGAAATCAAGAGACTGCTCTCTGAATAGGAATCGCATGCCAATCATCGTTAAGTCACGCGACGAAATCAGCATCATGCGGGAGTCCGGCCGCCATCTGGCGGAGGTCCTGCAAATGCTGGTCGACGCCGTCCGCCCCGGCCTCATGGAGATCGAGCTGGACGAAATTGTGCGGCGGGAGTACAAGAAACGGGACCTGGTGCCCACGTTCCTGGGCTACTACGGCTACCCAGCCACCGTCTGCGTGTCCGTCAACGACAAGATCGTCCACGGCATCCCCAGCAAGCGGGAGTTCCAGGAAGGCGACATCGTCAGCATTGACCTGGGCTGCACGCACAAGGGGTTCGTGGCGGACTCCGCGCTGACGTTCGGCGTCGGCAACATCGGGCCGGAGAAGCAGAAGCTGATCGACGTCTGCAAGGAAGCGGTCTGGCGCGGCATCGGCGCGGCCCGCGGCGGCGCCCGCATCGGTGACATCGGCCACGCCATCCAGTCTTACGTGGAAGGCGAAGGCTTCTCCATCGTGCGGGAGTACGTCGGCCATGGTGTGGGCCGGGCGATGCACGAAGACCCCCAGATCCCGAACTACGGGAGCCCGGGCACGGGCCAGGTGCTGCGTCCGGGCATGGTGATCGCTATCGAGCCGATGGTCAACGTCGGCACCTGGCAAACGAAGAAGGATCCCGATGACTGGACCGTACGTACCAAAGATGGATCCCTCTCCGCACACTTTGAGCACACGCTGGCCATAACGGATGGCGCAGCGGAAGTGCTCACCTTGCCGTAAGCGGCAGGGTTTCTGTAGAATTATTGTTTCGGGCGAAAGACACTCCAGGAGGTGATGGCCGCGGGCCTTGAATGGCGAAAAAAGAGAGCATAGAAGTAGAGGGAACGGTACGGGAAAACTTGCCCAATGCCATGTTTCGTGTAGAATTGGCTAACGGGCACAAAGTGCTCGCCCACGCATCCGGAAAGATCCGGATGCACTTTATCCGAATCCTCCCCGGCGACAAGGTCCTGGTTGAACTATCGCCCTATGACCTTACGCGAGGCAGGATTACTTACCGTTTCAGGTAGGACGAAAGCATGAAAGTACAGGCATCTGTCAAAAAGCGCTGCGAAAAGTGCAAGGTCGTGCGCCGTGAAGGCGTCGTCCGCATTATCTGCTCGAACCCCCGCCACAAGCAGAGGCAGGGGTAGGAGGTCCGCTCATGGCCCGTATCTCTGGTGTCGACATTCCGCGCGACAAGAAGATCGATGTTTCGCTGGGCTACATCTACGGCATCGGCCGCTCTTCCGCGCAGAAGATCTGCGCCCAGGCCAACGTCTCCACCGAGACCAAGGTGCGTGACCTGACCGACGACGAGGTGAACCGCATCCGCGACTTCATCGACAAGAACTACGTCGTCGAAGGTGAGCTGCGCAAGCAGGTGCGCCAGGATATCCAGCGCCTGATCGAGATCAACAGCTACCGCGGGATTCGCCACCGCCGCGGGCTCCCCGTGCGCGGCCAGCGCACGAAGACGAACGCCCGCACCAAGCGCGGCCCGCGCCGCACAGTGGCCGGCAAGCGCCGCACGATGGCGAAGAAGTAAGAGGGACCGCATGGCAGAACGCAAGACACGCACCAAGCGACGCGAAAAGAAGAACGTGCCAGTTGGCAAGGCGTTCATCACTTCGACGTTCAACAACACGGTGATCACGCTGACCGACCCCAGCGGCGCCGTGCTCTCCTGGGGCTCCGCCGGCACCGCCGGCTTCAAGGGCTCCCGCAAGAGCACGCCCTACGCCGCCGGCCTCGCCGCTGAGACGGCAGCCCGCAAGGCGATTGAGCACGGGCTGCGGCAGGTGGAGGTGCGCGTGAAGGGCCCGGGCAGCGGCCGCGAAGCCGCGATCCGCTCTCTGCAGGCCGCCGGGCTGCAGGTCACCAGCATCCGCGACGTTACGCCCATCCCGCACAACGGGTGCCGCCCGCCGAAGCGGCGACGCGTATAGGAGAAGGAATGGCCAGATACACAGACGCCCGTTGCAGACTGTGCCGCCGCCTGGGGGAGAAGCTCTACCTCAAGGGCGAGAAGTGCTTCACGAAGTGCACCTTCGATAAGCGCCCCTACCCGCCCGGCCCCCGCCAGACGCGGCGCCGCAAAGTCTCCGACCGCGGCCTGCAGTGGCGGGAGAAGCAGAAGGCGCGCGCGGTCTACGGCGTGCTGGAGAGCCAGTTCCGCAAGTACTACGAAGACGCCGTGCGCCGCCCCGGCGTCACCGGTGACACGCTGCTCCGCACCCTGGAGCTGCGCATGGACAATGTGGTCTACCGCCTGGGCTTCGCCGATTCACGGCAGCAGGCCCGGCAGCTGGTCTCCCACGGGCAGCTGGCCGTCAACGGCCGCAAGACCACCATCCCTTCGCGGATCCTCAAGATCGGCGACACCGTGTCGTGGAGCCCGCGCGGCCGCAACAGCGAATACTTCAAGACCCTGAACGAAACGATTGCGAGTAAGCCCCTCTCGTCCTGGCTGACGCGAGACCAGACCCAGATGTCTGGCAAGGTCGAGCAGCTGCCGGAGATCGAGGAGATCGGCGCCAAGTTCAGCGCGGCGACGATCGTTGAGTACTACTCGCGGTAAAGGACGGAAATGCTAGAACAGCAGTTGTACCGGGGAACCGGAGCCGTTGCGACGCAGCAGCCCTCAGATGAGCCCCAGATCGAAGTCGAAGAGTCCACGGAGGATTACGGCGATGGCGGCGGCGGTTACGCCCGCATCGTCGCTTCGCCGTTGCCGCCCGGCTTCGGCATAACGCTGGGCAACGCCCTGCGGCGCGTGCTCCTCAGCTCCCTGCAGGGCGCGGCCGTGACCTCCGTGCGGATCGACAACGTCCAGCACGAGTTCTCGACTATCCCCAACGTCAAGGAAGACACGATCGAGTTCCTCCTCAACGTCAAGGAGCTCCGCCTGCGCGCGCTGGCGGACCGGCCGGGCACGCTGGTGCTCGACATCAGCGGCCGCACCGGCCCGATCACGGCCGCCGACATCACGGTGCCGGAGCACTACGAGATCGTGAACAAGGACCTCTACCTGGCCACCGTCGACTCGGAAGGCGGCCGCCTCTACGTCGAATTCAACGTCGACCAGGGGCGCGGCTACCAGCCGGCGGGCGCCGCCGACGGCACGACGATCGGCGTGATCCCCGTCGACGCCATCTTCTCGCCGGTCAAGAAGGTGAACTACAAGATCGAGCACACGCGCGTCGGCCAGGCCACGAACTACGACAAGCTGACGCTGGAGATCTGGACGGACGGCACCCTCACGGCCGTGGAAGCCGTGAGCAAGAGCGCGGAGGTCCTGATCGACCAGTTCCGCCTCTTCTCCCACATGGGCCGCCCGGCCATGCCGACAGTGGAGCGCGGCCTGGGCGCCGGGCGCCAGCTGCCGCCGGACAAGTACAACATGCCTATCGAAGACCTGAACCTTTCGATGCGCGCCTACAACTGCCTGCGCCGCAGCGGCCTCATGACCGTGGGACAGGTGTTGGAGAAGAGCGAGGAAGAGCTCCTGGCGCTGCGCAACTTCGGCCGCAAGTCCTACGACGAGCTGCGCGAACGGCTGGACGAGATGAACCTCCTCCCGCTGGACGCGGGCCGCGGCCCGGAGGAAGACCTGGGCCCCGCGCCGCCCCTGGGCGACGACGAAGGCCCTATTGGCGGCGCCGGACTGACGTTCTCCCCGGACGAAGAGATGGGCATCGAGCCGCCGCCGGTGGGCCGCAAGTCGCGCGCCCGCAAGGCTGCCGCCGGCGAAGAAGGGGAGGGCGGCGAAGAGGAAGAGGAGATCCCGGACTGGAAGCGCAAGCTGATGCAGCTTACCGAGGACGAGGGCTAGCCATGGCCCACAGAGTCGCCGGGCGCAAGCTGGGCCGGGCCACTGACCACAGGCTCGCGCTATTCCGCAACCAGGTCACCGACCTGCTGCGCAACGAGAAGCTGATCACCACCGAGGCGAAGGCGCGCGAGGTGCGCACCTTCGCCGAGAAGATGATCACGCTGGGCAAGCGCGGCGATCTGCACGCCCGCCGCCAGGCGCTGCGCTTCGTCTACGACAAGGACGTCGTGGACAAGGTATTCAGCAGCCTGGCGCCCCGCTACCGGGACCGCAAGGGCGGCTACACTCGCATGATCAAGCTGGTGCCGCGCATGGGGGACGGGTCCCGAATGGCGCAGCTGCAGCTGGTGGCAGAGGAGGAGTAGGGGCGGTCACCCCGGTCCTGAAGGGACCGTCACTTTGCATGGGAAGCGGGAAGCACCGGAACGCAGGCTGGCGCTCCTCCTGGAGTACCAGGGAACGGCGTACGGGGGCTCCCAGTACCAGAAGAACGCACCTACGGTGCAGGGCGCGCTGGAGCGGGCCCTCGGCAGTTTAACAGGCGAACCTATACGGGTGGCGATGGCGGGCCGGACGGACGCCGGAGTCCACGCTCGCGGCCAGGTGGCGTCCTTCAAGACGCGCACCCGGCACTCGGCGGCGGTGATCGTGCGGGGAGCGAACGCGCTCCTCCCGGGCGACATCGCAGTGCGGGCGGCGGCGGAAGTCGGACTCGGCTTCGATCCACGCCGGCAGGCGAAGAGCCGCTGGTACCGCTACACGTTCGATCTCTCCGAACAGCGCCCGGCGCTCGCCAGGCACTTCACCTGGCACGTCGGGCCGGGCCTCGACCTCGAGGCGATGACGCGGGCGGCAAGGCACCTCGAAGGCACGCACGACTTCGCGGCGTTCACAGCGCCGTCGGAGGCCAAACGGGCGGTCACGATACGGAACGTCTCGCGGGCCACCGTCACGCACACCGGACAGCGGGCCCACCTCGACATCGAGGCGAACGCGTTCCTGCCGCACATGGTGAGGCGGATCGCCGGCACGCTGACCGAGGTGGGGCGAGGGAGGATGACCGCCGGTGAGTTCCAGCGGCTGGTGAGAGAAGCGCCACCCGGAGAGGCGAGCAGCACGGCGCCGCCGCGCGGGCTCTGCCTGGTGAAGGTTCGCTACGAAGGCGGGTTGTTTGATGGCAACGAAGATGATGAAGACATATAGCCTCAAGGCGGGCGACATTGATAAGGCCTGGCAGGTCCTGGATGCCGATGGGCAGACGCTGGGCCGGCTGGCCACGCAGGTGGCCACGCTGCTGCAGGGCAAGCACAAGCCCACGTACTCGCCGCACCTGGACATGGGAGACTTCGTGGTCGTGGTCAACGCCTCCCGCATCAAGGTCACCGGCAACAAGCTGGACGATAAGATCTACTACCGGCACACCGGGTACGTGGGCGGGCTGAAGCAGACCCCCCTCAAGGAGATGCTGGACAAGCACCCTGACCGCGTGGTGGAGATGGCGGTGAAGGGGATGCTGCCCCGCAACAAGCTGGCCCGGCACCTGCTGCGCCACCTGAAGGTCTACGCCGGCCCGGACCATCCCCACGAAGCACAGGTCACCGGATCCCAGAAGCGACAGGCAAAGGCGGTCTAAGCGATGACGCAAGAAGAGACGAAGATCAACCTCCCCGCCGGCAAGTACTACTACGGCACCGGCCGCCGCAAGGAAGCCATCGCCCGCGTCCGCCTGTACGAAGGCAGCGGGAACATCCTGGTCAACGGCCGCCCGTACCTGAGCCTGTTCACTCGCAACACGCAGCAGATCAAGGTCCGCCAGCCCATGGAAGTGGCCGGCGTGACAGGCAAGTTCGACATCCACGCCAAGATCGAGGGCGGCGGCGTCAGCGGCTGGGCGGACGCCCTGGCCCACGGCACCTCTCGCGCCCTTCTGCAGTACGACGAGTCTTTCCGCGCCAACCTGCGCAAGGCCGGCCTCCTCACCCGCGACCCGCGAGTGAAGGAGCGCAAGAAGGTGGGCCTGAAGCGCGCCCGCAAAGCCCCGCAGTACACCAAGCGCTAGCCGCGGCCAGGCCAGGCGAGACCAGTGCAGCCTAACGGAAGCTGCACGTTACCAGCTTGTTGCCAAACGGCTCTTGCAACCCTTGACTGACCAACTGGGTAGGAGCCCCGCTCATCCTGCCTGCCCGCCGCGGAGGGGGGGGCTCTCGAAGGATCGGTTTGCCCAAATCGCGAACACGTCCCTATAATGGTGTTCCTGTCCCCGCGAATCCAGCCGAAGGCCCGTCCTGAGCTTGACGAAGGGAGTGGCTTCCATGCCGACGCCGCACGCGTATCTGAAGAAGCAGGTCATGCCTCTCTCCGAGGCCAAGATCGGCATCATGACGCACGCCTTCAACTACGGCACCGGCGTATTCGAAGGCATCCGCGGCAACTGGAACGAATCCCACGAGCAGCTCTACGTCTTCCGCATGAAGGAGCACTTCGACCGCCTGCGCAAGAGTTGCAAGATCATGCGGATCGACTTCCCCTACGACAACGAGCAGCTGTACTCGCTGGTCACGCAGCTGGTCGAGATGTCCGGCTTCACGGAGGACGTTTACATCCGCCCGCTGGCCTATAAGAGCAGCGAAGTGCTGGGCGTGCGCCTGCACGACCTGGAGGACGACCTGCTGATCTTCGTCTACCCGTTCGGGCCGTACCTGGACCTGGAGAAGGGCGCCCGCTGCCAGACGTCCAGCTGGCGCCGCGTGGCGGACACCGGCATCCCGGCCCGCGCCAAGATCACCGGCATCTACGCCAACTCCGCACTGGCCAAGACCGAGGCCCAGCTCAACGGCTTCGATGAGGCGATCATGCTCGACGAGCGCGGCCACATCTCGGAAGGCTCCGGCGAGAACATCTTCGTCGTCATGGACGGCAAGCTGATCACCCCGCCGCCGTCCTCGGACATCCTGATCGGCATCACCCGCGAGACCGTGATGACGCTGGCCCGCAACGAGTTCGGCATCGAGGTCATCGAGCGGGACATCGACCGCACGGAGCTCTACACGGCGGACGAGTGCTTCATGACCGGCACCGCGGCCCACGTCACCCCTGTCGTCGAGCTTGACCGGCGGACGATCGGCAACGGCAAGATGGGGCCTATCACCAGCGACATCGTGCGCATGTACTTCGAGATCATCAAGGGCAACAACCCCAAGTACTCACACTGGTGCACCCCGTGCTACTCCAGGGTCAAGGCGTAACGGTCTCGCGCCCGGCCCGCACCACGGGCATGGCGATAGGCATCGTCGCGTCCGGCGTCGCGTTCGCGCTGGCGCTGGCGCTGCTGGCCCGCGGGCTGGGCTGGCCCGTCTCCTGGCCGCAGTTCCTGGCCTACGCCGGGGCCGGCGTCCTGGCCGCCGTCGCGGCAACGTTCGCCTTCTGGACGTGGGCCTGCGCGACGATGCGCTACGCCGTAAGCACGGCCGGTATCACCATCCGCTGGGGCCCGATCCGCCACCACATCCCGATCAACCGCGTCCAGCTGATGATCCGCGGCAAGGGCGACGAGCGCCCGCGCATCTTCGGGGTGAGCTGGCTGGGATACCACGTCGGCCGCGGCGAGGTGGGCGACGAGAAGCGCGTGCTCTTCTTCTCCACGCACCGCACGCCGGAGGAGATCGTCTACATCCGCACTGAGGACGCCATCTACGCCGTCAGCCCGCAAGACCCCTCACGGTTCATCACGGACTCGCAGAAGGCGTACGAGGCGTCGCACGGTGAGGCGCCGGCGGGCCCGCTCGTCGAGCGAGATTTCGTGGCGGCGCACCCGATCTGGTCGGACCGGATCGCGCAGCTGCTGACGCTGGCGGCGGTCGCGCTGGTGGCGTCACTCTGGGCGTACATCTTCGCGAACTACCCGAATATGAACAACGAGATCACGATCAAGTTCCCGCCGGTGGGCGATATCACGACGCTGCACTCGCGCGATCAGATCTTCAAGATACCGGGCACGGCCAGCGCGATCCTGGCCGTCAACTTCGTGGCGGCGCTGCTCTTCCAACCCAGGGAGCGCGCGGCGACGTATCTCCTGCTGAGTGGCACGATCTTTCTGCTGGTGGTCTTCTGGGTGGCGGCGATCGTGGCCGTCGTCAACGCCTGACCGCAGCACAGAGGAGCGCCGGGCCATAGTTCGTCGCACCATCGCCCTCATTCTGCTGGCGCTGCTGGCGATCTTCGCGGCCTGTGGCGGCGGCGCCAGCGGCGACGCCTCCCCCACGCCATCGGCGAGCGGCAAGCCTACCGCGACGCACACGAAGGCGGCGAGCGGCTCGCCCAGCCCCAGCGCCTCCGCCACGCCATCGCCCACGCCCATCGGAAGCGTGACGCCCCGCAACACGCAGCAACCCGTCTTCGTGACGCCAACCCCGCTGCCGACACCCGTGCCAACGCCCGATCAGAACGCGAAACTGTACATCGCGCTGGGAGACTCGCTCTCTTACGGGAACGGCGCCTCGGACCGCAACACCACGTCCTGGGTACCGATCGTCCGGCAGACGCTGGGCGCCGACTGGGCTCTGATGAACCTGGGCATCCCTGGCTACACCAGCGCCGACCTGCTGAACAAGGGCGAGGTCAGTACAGCGACGTCGGAGATCGTGCGCCGCAAGCGGGACAGCATTGCCGGCAACGAGGTGAGCGCGATCACGCTGGAGATCGGCGGCAACGACTTGCTGGCGCTGTACGACGACCTGGTGCTGACGGGCACCTGCCCCACCGTGACGGAGTCGCTGGGGAAACCCGAATGCGTCGATGGCCTGCGCAACGTCCTCGACGAGTTCACGCCGAACCTGGAAGAGGCGATCGACGAGCTGCAGCAGGCGGCGCCGGGCGTACCGATCTTCCTGATGACGCTGTACAACCCCTTCTCCGGCGGATCGGACAACCTGGACCAGCTCGGTGCGCTGGCGCTGGAGGGCAAGGACGGGACGGTGTTCCCCACCGGCCTCAACGACGAGATCCGCACCGTGGCAGAGGAGAAGGGCGTGAACCTGGTGGACTGGTATCCGCTCTTCCTCGGCAAGCAGAGCGAGTATATTTCGCAGGACCTGATCCACCCCAACGACGCGGGCCAGGCGGCGATGGCGCTGGCCGTCCTGCAGGCCATGGGCCGCGCTGGCCTGAACTGACGCGCCGACTGCGGTAGACTGGCCAGGTGACCACCTACGACGTGATCGTGGCTGGGGCCGGGCCCTCCGGCAGCACGGCGGCCCGGCAGCTGGCGGAGCGCGGCGCACGCGTCCTCCTGCTGGACAAGCAGAAGTTCCCGCGCGACAAGCCGTGCGGCGGCGGCGTCACCCTGCGCGCCGCCTCAGTGCAAGACATCGACCTCTCCCCCGTCATCGAGCGCACGATCTACGGGGCGCGCTTCTCGCTGCGGCTGGGCGGCGACTTCGACCGCCGCTTCGACCGGCCGCTGACGTACATGACACAGCGCTGCCTCCTCGACCAGCACCTGGCCGAACGCGCCGCCGAAGCCGGCGCCGACCTGCATGACGGCGAGGCCGCGCGCGAGATCGACGCCCGGGAAACCGGCGTCACCCTGCGCACGGACAAAGACGTCTACGAGTCGCGGCTGCTGATCGGCGCGGATGGCGCGAACGGCATCTCCGGCCGCTCGCTCGGCCTGCGCCCGGAGTACGAGGATGCCGTGGCGCTTGAAGGGAACGTGCCGTTCACGGGCGACGTGCCGGAACGCTGGCGGGACGTCGTCGCGCTGGACCTGGGCGGGCTGGCAGGAGGCTACGGCTGGGTCTTCCCGAAGTCGGACCACCTGAACGTGGGCGTCGGCGCCTGGAAGTACGCCGGCTTCACGCTGCGGCCCAAGCTGGCCGAGCTGGCGACTCGTTACGGCTTCGACGCCGGGTCTGTGGAGAACCTGCGCGGGCACCACCTGCCTGTGCGGAGGTCTGGAACGCCCATCGCGCGCGGGCCTGTCGCGCTGACGGGCGATGCCGCCGGCCTCGTGGATCCGCTGTCCGGCGAGGGAATCCACATGGCCTTCGCCAGCGGCCGCCTGGCCGCCGCAGAGGCGCTGCGCGCGCTCTCCGGTGAGACCGGCGGCATGGGCGGCTACCAGGCCGCCGTGGACGCGCACCTGCAGCCGGAGCTGGACGTCTCCCGGCGGTTGCAGGAGCTGTTCAACTTCGCGCCGCCGCCCTACCTGGCGCTGATGCGCCGCAGCCAGAAGTTCTGGCTCTTCTTCTGCCACCTGATCCGCGGCGACCTCACCTACCTGGACTTCGTGCGGATGATCGGCCCGGTGCGCTACGCCGTCGACTTCTTCGCCGCGGTGGCGGAGCGTCGCCGCACAACGCGCGTAGCCGCCGGCCTGCGCCTGCTGGCGGCCGCGCCCGGCCGTTGACCCGATATGCGATTCGTATCGTCTCTCGCCACCGTCCTCCTCCTGCTCGCCGCGGCCTGCAGCGGAGGTTCGTCCGACCCGGCCTCGCAGACCGCCGCTGGCTGCGAGGAGCTGTCCGCATTCTCACCGGACACCGTCGCCGTGAAGTTCACGACAGCCGCCGGCAGCACCGAGCGCCTGACCACGCAGCTGGCAGATACGCGGGAGGAGCGCGCACAAGGCTTGATGAACCGCAACTGCCTGCCGTCAGACGAGGGGATGCTCTTCGCCTACCACGGTGACTCCACGGAGGCGTACTGGATGAAGGACACGCCGCTGCCGCTGACAATCGCGTTCATCCAGGCGGACGGGGTGATCGTATCCATAGAGGACATGCAGCCGGAGACGACGAACACCCACGGCCCCACGCAGCCCTACCGCTACGCTGTAGAGGCGAACCAGGGCTGGTTCGCGCAGAACGGCGTCGCCGTGGGAGATAAGGCGGACATCCACCCCGCGATCTCGGAAGGCGCCCAGGACTGAGCGCCGGGCGTTAGGCTTCTTTAATCTTCCCCCAAGGTCGCTCTAATCTCCGGCTCCTAGTCTGATAGCTGTCCGAGAGGGCACGCAAAGATGAACGGAAATCGAACGGAGGACTGACATGCACGGCAGGATGAGGTTAGCGGCGGCGTTCCTGGGAGGGATTCTGGCTATGGCCGCCGTCTTCGGCGTCTTCGCCCTGGTCAACAACGGCGGCGGCAACGGTGACAACGTCCAGAACGTTTCGGGCACACCCACGCCGGCAGCCACCAACGGCAGCAGCTCCACCGCCTCCAACGTCACGCCCAGCGGGGAATGCATGTCCGCTGCTGACATCTACGATGAAGTACGCCCATCCGTCGTCGAAGTGGACATCGTTGGCGGCAGTGGTTTCGGGCAGATCTCCGGCACCGGCACCGGCATCGTGCTGGATGAGAGCGGGAACATCCTGACGAACGACCACGTCGTCGAGAGTGCGACCGAGATCACCGTGACCTTCGATGACGGCGCGACCGTCTCGGCAACAGTCGTCGGGACGGACAACCAGAACGACCTCGCCGTGATCAAGGTCGATCCCTCACAGCACGACTTGACGCCGGCCACACTGGGAGACTCCAGCTCGCTGCGCGTCGGTGACACGGTGCTGGCCCTGGGCAACCCCTTCAACCTGGAAGGCTCGCTCACCCAGGGTATCGTCAGCGGCCTGGACCGCGCCTACTCTGAGGGCAACAGCACGCGGCCGATCCGCGGCCTGATCCAGACGGACGCGGCGATCAACCCCGGCAACTCCGGCGGCCCCCTGATCGACTGCCACGCCGATGTCGTCGGCGTCAACACGCTGCTCGAGAACCCGACGGGCGACAGCGTGAACGTCGGCGTCGGTTTCGCCGTGGCGATCAACACCGTCAAGTCCGAGCTGAACGACCTCAAGTCCTCCGGCGAAACCGTCCAGCACGCCTGGCTGGGCATCTCCGGCGTGGACGTCACGCCGACAGTGAAGTCTGACCTCGACCTGACCGTCGACCAGGGCGTCTACGTGACATACGTCGCCAACGGCGGCCCCGCGGACGACGCCGGGCTGACCGGCGCCTTCGCCACGCAGAGCCAGGCCAACAACTCGCAGCAACTGGTGAAGGGCGGCGACGTGATCGTGAAGGTGGACGGCCAGGACGTGGCTGGGATCGACCAGCTGGCCACCTACCTGGACCGCAACAAGCGCCCCGGCGACACGGTGGACCTGGGAATCGTGCGCGACGGCAAGGAGCAGACGATCACCGCCACGCTGGCGGACTGGCCGAACGCATAGTCACATAGCGGATTGGGACCGGACGCCGGCTCGCGCACCCCCTCGCGGGCCGGCGTCACACTTTGCGTAACAGGATGTGTCTTGACGCGGCGGCGGTTATCCACATACACTTGTCGAGAATTGTGTCCGCCTTCGGGTGGATTGCAGAGGCTACGATAGGGAACCAGTAGCGGAAGGCCCGCTTCAGAGAGCCGGGGCAAGGTGAGAGCCCGGTAGCGAAGGCGCCGCGAAGTCGCCCAGGAGCCATGGGGTCGAAAGGGAGCGAGTAGGCCCGCATCGGGTGCGCCCGTTACAGCGTGCCGAGTGTTCCGCCTCCGGCGGAGAACAAGGGTGGTACCGCGAGACGCAAGTCCCGTCCCTTAACGGACGGGACTTTTCTTTTGGAAGGCAAACCAATGGCAACCACATCGACAAAGCGCGCACTGACCAGCGATGCGGTCTACAGGACCGGCTTCAGCCGCGCCCCCGCGCGGGCCTACATGCGCGCCATGGGCCTGACCGACGACGACCTGGCCAAGCCCATCGTCGGCGTGGTCAGCGCCTGGAACGAGACGACTCCCTGCAACAGCGCGCTGAACCGCATGGCCGGCTGGGCCAAGCAGGGCGTCAGCGCCGCCGGCGGCACCCCGCGCGAGTTCACAACCATATCGGTGACCGATGGGATCGCCATGGGCTATGAAGGCATGAAGGCCTCGCTGGTCAGCCGTGAAGTCATCGCCGACTCCGTCGAACTGGTGATGATGGCGCATGGCTACGACGCAGTGGTCGGCATCGGCGGCTGCGACAAGACGGAGCCGGGCATGATCATGGCGATGGCGCGCCTCAACGTGCCCAGCGTCTTCGTCTACGGCGGCAGCATCTTGCCCGGCACCTGGCGCGGCAAGGACGTCACCATCCAGGACGTCTTCGAGAGCGTGGGCGCGGTGGAAGCCGGCCGCATGACGCTGGAAGAGCAGCACGAGCTGGAGTGCGCCGCCTGCCCCGGCGAGGGCGCCTGCGGCGGCATGTACACCGCCAACACAATGGCCTGCGCCAGCGAGGCGCTCGGCATCGCCCTGCCCTTCTCGGCCTCCATGCCGGCGGCGGCGCCTGAGCGCACGGAGCTCTGCCGCTGGGCCGGCAGCCGCGTGATGCGCCTCCTGGCCGAAGACATCCGCCCGCGGGACATCCTCACCCGCAAAGCATTCGAAAACGCAATCACGCTCGTCGTCGCCGTCGGCGGATCGACGAACCTGGCGCTGCACATACCGGCCATGGCCCACGAGTGCGGCATCGAGATCACGCTGGACGACATCGACACGATCGCCCGGCGCGTGCCACACATCGCGGACATGCGCCCGGGCGGCCGCTTCGTGCAGAGCGATCTCCATGCTGCCGGCGGCACGCCACGCGTGCTGAAGGAGCTGCTGGACGCGGACCTCCTGCACGGCGACTGCATCACCGTTACCGGCCGCACGATGGCCGAGAACCTGGCCGGGATGCAGTTCCCGCAGGACGGCCGGGTCATCGTCCCCGTCGACCGGCCGCTGGAGCCGACCGGCACGCTCGTCGTGCTGAAGGGCAATCTGGCGCCCGAGGGCGGCGTGATGAAGACCAGCGGCGTCCACAAGACGCACCACAGCGGCCCCGCCCGCGTCTTCGAGCGCGAGGAGGACGCGGCGGCCGCCGTCGCCCGGCGCGAGATCAAGCCCGGCGACGTTGTGGTGATCCGCTACGAGGGGCCGAAGGGCGGCCCCGGCATGCGCGAGATGCTGGGCGTCACAGCGGCCCTCTCCGGCCAGGGGCTGGACGAGCAGGTGGCGCTGATCACTGACGGGCGCTTCTCGGGCGCCACACGCGGTTTCACGGTGGGCCACGTCTCACCGGAAGCGCAGGTGGGCGGGCCAATCGCTGTGGTCCAGGAAGGCGACACGATCACGTTGGACATACCGGACAGGCTCATCCAGCTGGAAGTGAGCCAGGAGGAGTTGCAGCGGCGGCTTGGCCAATGGCAGGCGCCCGCGCCGAAGTACACGCACGGCGCCCTGGCCAAGTACGCCCGCCTCGTATCGTCGGCGGCGCGGGGCGCGGTATGCAGTTAGCCTGTCGCACCGCGAATCGCCGCCGCAGCGCGTAGCAATAACCCCGTTTACCGCGTCTATAAAACTGGATTCGGACATCAATCGAGAGGACCCAGGAATGGAAGACACAATAGGACAAGAGATGACAGGCGCCCAGATGGTGATGGAGGCCTTCGTGCGCGAAGGCGTGGACACCATCTTCGGGCTGCCCGGCGGCGCCAACCTGCCGCTCTACGACGTGCTGGAGAACGGCGGCGTCGGCATCCGGCCGGTGCCGGAGGGCATCACGCCGCGCACGTATCCAATCAAGCACTACCTGGTGAAGCACGAGCAGTGCGCCGCCCACGCCGCGGACGCCTACGCCCGCGTGACGGGCAAGGCAGGCGTCTGCTACGGGACGTCCGGCCCGGGGGCCACCAACCTGGTCACGGGCATCGCCAACGCCTTCATGGACTCGGTGCCGCTGGTCTGCGTCACCGGCCAGGTGATCAGGGCGCTCATCGGCCGCGACGGCTTCCAGGAGGCGGACATCCAGGGCATCACGATCCCGATCACCAAGCACAACGAGCTGGTGCTGGACGTGAACGACATCCCGCGCGCCATGCAGCAGGCGTTCTACATCGCCACCACGGGCCGCCCGGGGCCGGTGCTGATCGACATCCCGCGCGACACCCTGCAGCAGCGCGGCAAGTTCTACTGGAGCGAGAAGGTGAACCTGCGCGGCTACCGCCCCAACGGCCACGTCGTCGACGAGCGGGAGATCGCCAAGGCCGCCCAGCTGATCCAGGAGGCGGAGCGTCCGATTATCATCTGCGGGCACGGCGTGATCATTTCGGCCGCCTTCGAGCAGATCCAGGAGCTGGCGGAGAAGACCAATATCCCGGTGATCACCACTCTCCTGGGCATCAGCGGCTTCCCCGGCACGCACCCGCTCTACATGGGTATGCCGGGCATGCACGGGATGTACTGGAACAACCTCGCGATCTGCGAGGCCGACCTCATTGTCGCCATCGGCATGCGCTTCGACGACCGCGTGACCGG
>DATKKM010000020.1:0-10529 GCA_035542855.1 Dehalococcoidia bacterium | reverse complement strand
TGATGACGTCGTACTGCTCCACCGGCTTTCCTTTGCCCGCCGGACGTTCAGAAGTGCTGGTCTTGCTCGACATTGGCATTCCGCACGCTAGGACGGGAGATGGCGGCTGTCAACCGTTCCGCACCCAGACAGCGGCGCCGGCGACAGCGTTGGCGGCCTTCGCGCTCAGCCATGTTGGACAAAAGGATAGCAGCGCTGCCACTTCCGGGCGCACCTTAGCCGCTCCCTCGCTACAATAGCCTCGTGACCACTGGCTACCTGCTACTTGCTGCTGGCTACTACCATGCTTGACGCCTACCCCGTCTCCTGGGTCGCCCGCTACGTCAAGGAGCTGCTGGAGAGCGACCTCCGCCTCTCAAACCTCTGGATTGAGGGCGAGATTTCCAACCTCACCCGCTCCCAGCGCGGCCACGTCTACTTCACGCTGAAGGAGGGCGCCTACGGGCTGCGCTGCGTCATGTTCCAGCGCCAGTACCGCGGCATGCCACTGGAGAACGGCGCCCAGGTCCTGGCCCACGGAAACATCTCCTTCTACGCAGAGCGCGGCGACGTCCAGATCATCGTCGACTTCGTGCAGCCGGCCGGTGTCGGCGCGCGCCAGGCGGAGTTCGAGCGCCTGAAGTCGAAGCTGGAGGCGGAGGGCCTCTTCGCCGCCGAGCGCAAACGCCCGCTTCCCGCCTTCCCGCGACGCATCGGCGTCGTCACTTCGCCGGCCGGCGCCGTCTTCCACGACATCACCAACGTCCTCTCCCGGCGCTGGCCGCTGGCCGAAGTCGTCCTCGCGCCCACGCCGGTGCAGGGCCCCGACGCCGTCGTCGGCGTCGCCGAGGGCATCCGCCAGCTGAACGCGGCCGGCAACATCGACGTCATCATCGTCGCCCGCGGCGGCGGCTCGATGGAGGAGCTCTGGGCCTTCAACGAGGAGATCGTAGCC
The DNA here is from genome assembly GCA_035542855.1 of Dehalococcoidia bacterium. Taxonomy (GTDB): domain Bacteria; phylum Chloroflexota; class Dehalococcoidia; order SM23-28-2; family RBG-16-64-32; genus DATKKM01. Next base: position 9,595 of record DATKKM010000020.1, on the reverse strand, counting down.
CGCGCCATCTACGCCAGCGCCGTGCCCGTCGTCTCCGCCGTCGGCCACGAGACCGACTTCACCATCGCCGATTTCGTCGCCGACCTCCGCGCGCCGACGCCGTCTGCCGCCGCCGAGCGCGTGGCTCCCGACATGCACAGCATCTCCCGCCAGGTCGCCGGCATGTCCGTCTCGATGTCGGTCGACATCCGCTCGCGCTTGCAGCACTACGCCAACCAGCTGGACCGCGCCGGCCACCGCATGCGCTCCGGCCTGCCGGACGTGCCGCGCCTGCAAGAGCGCATCGTCTCGCTGCTGCGCCACGCCGCCACCGGCATCGCCCGCTACCGCGAGCAGTCCGCCTCCCGCATCGGCTCCTGCGCAGGCCGGCTCGCCGCTCTCGACCCGCGCGCCACGCTGGCCCGAGGCTACGCCGTCGTCCAGGTGCGCGACTCGAAGGAGGCGGTGACCAGCATCGCGCAGGTGAGGGGCAAGGAGCGGCTGGACGTCTACGTGAAGGACGGCAAGTTCCCCGCCGAAGTCTCGAGGCAGTATGGGTTCTGATTTGGGAGCAGGAAGTTGGAGGCTGGAGGCAGGAGGGCTGGTCCCGTGACGCCGCGCAAGAAAGCAGATGAGGCCGCCGGTCAGCCGGAGCCGTTCGAAGCCCTCTACAAGCGCCTGGAGGAGACCGTGGCGAAGCTGGAGGGCGGGAACCTCTCGCTGGAGGAATCGCTCTCGCTGTACGAGGAAGGAATGAACCTCGCCCGCCAGTGCCAGGGACTGCTGCAGGACGCCGAGCTGCGCGTCACCCGCCTCCAGGAGCAGTTCGCCGAAGGCACCGCCAGCCTCCGCGAAGAGCTGGCGGAGTACGAACCGTCCCCGGAGTTCGATGAGGAGCGGGTTGAGTGAGCGAGAAGATATGTAGGGGCGTCCGCCGCGGCGGACTCTGCGCCCCTACGCCACGCAATCTGCCACATGCCTGACCCCCACGCCACCATCCGCGCCGACCTCCACAACCACACCTACTACTCGCCGGACAGCCTCGTCTCCCCCGTGCAGATGCTGCAGCGCGCGCGGGAGGCCCGGCTCAGCGTCATCGCAGTCACGGACCACAATACGGTCCGCGGCGGCATCGCCGTGCGCGACCTCGCCGCGAAACGCGACCCCGATATCCGCGTCATAGTAGGCGAGGAGGTGCGTACGAAAGACGGCGAAGTTCTCGGCCTGTTCCTGTCGCAGGACATCCCACCCGGCCTCTCAGCAGAGGAGACGATCGACCGCATCCACGCCCAGGGCGGGCTGGCCGGCGCGCCGCACCCGTTCGATCCCCTGCGCTCCGGCCTGGGGAACGAGCACTTGCGCGCCGTCTGCGATAAGCTGGACTTCGTCGAGGCGCTGAACGCGCGCATGGTCCGCCATCGCGACAACGACCGCGCGCGCCAGTTCGCCGCCGAGCACAACATGCCGATGACTGCCGCCAGCGACGCCCATTCCCCGCGCGAAGTCGGCCGCTGCTTTGTGGAGATGCGCAACTACCAGACGACGCACCAGTTCCTGGAATCCCTGCGCGCGGGACACCTCGCGGGCGGCCTATCGTCGCCGTTCGTCCACTGGATCAGCCGCTACGCCGCCATCCGCCACAAGCTAGGCTGGAAGCCCCCCGCGTGACCCTCCGCCTCGCCTGGTTCGCCACCGCCCGCGGGACGACCTCTGCCAAGCTGCTCGCCGCCACCCAGCAGGCGATCGCCGCCGGGCGCCTCGACGCCGAGATCGCCGTCGTCTTCTGCAACCGCGGCCCCGGCGAAGACGCCAACACGGACGCCTTCCTGCAGCAGGCGCGCGACTCCGGCATCCCCCTGGTCACCCTCAGCTCCCGCGACTTCCGCCAGCAGGCCGGCGGCGAGGTCCCCCACAAGGGCGAGCCGCTGCCGCCCTGGCGCCTGGCCTACGACCGCGAGGTGATGCGCCTGCTGGAGCCGTACCCGTTCGACATCGGCGTGCTGGCCGGCTTCATGCTGATCTTCGGCCATGAGGCGACCGAGCGCTGGGACCTGCTGAACCTGCACCCGGCCCTGCCCGGCGGCCCCATCGGCATGTGGCAGGACGTCATCTGGCAGCTCATCGCCGAAGAAGCGCGCGAGGCCGGCGTGATGATGCACCTGGCCACCGCCCAGCTGGACGGCGGCCCCGTCGTCGCCTACTGCCGCTACCCCATCCGCGGCAAGGGCTTCGACCCCCTCTGGCACGAGCTGGAGCTGCACACCTTCGAGGAGGCCCGCGCCGAAAAGGGCGAGAACCTCCGCCTCTTCCGCGCCATCCGCTGGGCCGGCATCGACCGTGAGGTGCCGCTGGTCATCGAGACGCTGCGCGCCTTCGCCGAGGGCCGCATCCGCATCAAGGACAAGCGCGTCGTCGACGCGGACGGCAAGCCGATCCCCGGCTACGACCTGAGCCAGGAGATCGAAGCGCTCATCGCCAGGCAACGCACCCCGTCCACCGCAGCGGACCGCTAACATGGGCCGTGTCCCTGTCCTGGCCCAATCGCATGCAAGGGCCCATCCCTGACCCGGCCGCCATGCTATCCTGATCCCGCTATGAAAGTCCGCGTCGAGTTCCAGACCTACCTCGACCAGTACTCGCCCAACGGCGAGAACGAGTTCTCCTACGAGATGCCGGACGGCTCCACTATTGGCGACATGCTGCGCAAGCTCCGCGTGCCAGCGGAGCTCTCCGCCGTCATCGTCGTCGGCGACAACGCCGCAGTCCCCGAGCACGTAATGTCGGACGGCGAGCGCATCACGGTGATCCCGCCGGTGTCGGGTGGCTGAAGCTTCCCGCAGGTTGTTGCAAATAGTTGCATTTAGGCCCTCGATGCAGTAACATCCGCTCGCAATGTCCTGCGAGAAGGAAACTGCCCTCGTCATCCGTGAAGCCGGCCAGAAGGTCACGCCGCAGCGCGTGCTCATCCTCTGCGCCGTCCGCCACGCCGGGCGCCACATCACGGCCTCCGAGATCATCGAAGACCTGCGCGCCGGCCACCCCTACATCGACGTCTCAACCGTCTACCGCACCCTCGCTTCCGCGGGCGACCTCGGCCTCGTCAGTGAGACCGACATGGGCACCCGCGACAACGAGTTCGAGTGGATCGGCAAGGACCGCCACCACCACCTGATCTGCCGCACCTGCGGCGACGTGACATCGCTGGACAACAGCTACATGGACGGCCTCGCCACCCTCCTCTACGAAGAGCTCGGCTTCCAGGCAGACCTCGGCCACTTCGCCATCTTCGGCCTCTGCCGCCACTGTCAGAACGGGAGATAGAATGCACGTACCCGATGGATACCTGAGCCCCGCCACGTGCGCCGTCTTCTGGGCGGGCGCCACACCCTTCTGGGCCATCGCCGCCGCGCGCGTGAAGTCGCTGCTCAGCGGCCGCACCGTCCCGCTGCTGGCCATCTTCTCCGCTTTCACATTCGCCATCATGATGTTCAATGTCCCGGTGCCCGGCGGCACCACGGCGCACGGCGTCGGAGGCACCCTGACGGCGATCATCCTGGGCCCATGGGCGGCCGTCATCGCGACTTCGGTGGCGCTGGTCATCCAGGCGCTCTTCTTCGGCGACGGCGGCGTGCTGGCGATCGGCGTGAACTGCTTCAACATGGCGGTCGTGCTGCCCTTCGCCGGCTACTTCAGCTACCGCATCCTGGCCGGCAACAGCCCGGTGCTCTCGCAGCGGCGGGTCATCTCCGCGGCCATCGGCTCATACATCGGGATCACCATCGCCGCGCTGTGCGTCGGCATCGAGCTCGGTATCCAGCCTCACATCGCCTCCACCAACGGCATCCCGGACTACAGCCCGTACGACTTCGGCACGGCGATCCCGTCGATGCTCGTCGCGCACATGGCCGGCGCCTCCTTCGTTGAGGCGGCCATCACGGCGCTTTCGCTGGCCTACATTCAGTCCTCTTTCCCGGAGATTCTGACCCGCGGCAGACCAACGGAGGAGGCCGTGGCCGCACCCGCGCGAGCGATCAACCCATGGGTGCCCGTCGGCGCATTCATAGCAGCGGCCGCCGCCGTCGTCTTCGTCGCCGGGCTCATCGCCGGGCACGGCCACATGGACCGCTGGGCCGACCTCAACTGGAACACCGTCGACTGGGGCGACGCCGGCCAGACCGTGCTCGTTTCCGCGATCGTGTCGGTGCTCGTCCTACCCGCCATCTACTTCATCGTCCGCGGTTTCACGGGCCCGGGCCTGCGCGCGATCCTGCTCGTCTTCGCCGGGCTGATCATCTGGGCGCCGATCGGCCTGATCACACCGGGCGGCGCCTTCGGTGAGGACGCCAGCGCCACCCAGGAAGAGGTCGACGCTGCCCTCGCCGCGAAGGCGCAGGGCGATTCGTCGCTCTTCGATGCACTGCCTGACGTGAACCAGGAGTGCTCCTGCGTCCCCACCAACATCAACGACATCACCTACGCCGACAAAGCACTCCTCACCGGATACGAGCCGCCCTGGGTGGACGAGAACGACCCGGCCTGGCAGCAGAACCTGGGCTACCAGGTGGCGGCCATCGCCGGCTTCGTCATGCTCGGCGCGCTCGGCTTCGGCCTCTACCAGTTCGGGCGGTGGCTGTCCCCACAGGCTCCGCCGGACTGGCGAACCGCGTGATGATCGAAGCCCCGGCCGCTCCCGCGCGCCGCGCGAAGCCCCCCAAACCGTCCTTCGTCGAAAAGACGCTCGCCGGCATCACCAGCAGCATCGAGCAGGCGGTCTTCTCCGAGGAGAACGCCCGCCGCGACGGCTTCCTGCAGCGCCGCGATCCGCGTGTCAAGGTGATCGCCGCGCTGGCGATCATCATCGCCGCCGCTCTGTCGCGTGACTGGCCGGTGCTCGCCGGTCTTTACGTGATCGTCATCGCCGCGGCCTGGGTCTCGGCGATCGACATGGGGCTGTACTTCAAGCGGGTCTGGCTGGGCATCCCGCTCTTCAGCGGCATCGTGATTATCCCGTCGATCTTCTTCATCGGCGGCGATCACCACATCCTCACGATCCCCGTCGGCCTCTTCGACCTCACCGTCACGCGTGAGGGGCTGGAGAAGGCCGGCGTCTTCGTCATCCGCGTCGGCGTCTGCGTGTCCACTGCCGTGCTGCTGATCCTCACCACCAAGTGGGCCGACATCCTGAAGTCGCTCTCTGTGCTCAAGGTGCCAGGCGTCTTCATCCTCGTGCTGGCCATGGCCTACCGCTACATCTTCCTCTTCCTGCACACCGCCAACGGCATGTTTCTCGCCCGTAAGAGCCGCATCGTCGCCCGCACTTCCGGCCGCGAGCAGCGATGGTGGATCGTCTCCACCATCGGCGTGCTGATGAGCCGCTCCTTCCGCATGAGCGAGGAAGTGTACCAGGCGATGCTTGCCCGCGGCTTCACGGACCGCATCGTGACGATGAACGAGTACCGCTTCGGCCTGGCCGATGCGGGGACGCTGGCGGGGGCGCTCGCCGTGGCCGCGCTGGCCGTGTACGCCGGCTGGTTCCTGCTGTGAGCGCGCCGCCCGGCGACACGGTCTTCGAACTGTCCGGCGTCGTCTACAAGTACCACCGCAAGCAGCTTGCCCTGGACGGCATCGACCTCACGGTCCGCCGCGGCGAGATGATCGCCCTGCTCGGCGCCAACGGCAGCGGCAAGTCGACCCTGCTCAAGCTGCTCGACGGCCTCTACGCCCCGTTCTCCGGCAAGATGCGCGTCCTTGGCCAGGACATCGAGAACGTCCAGAACGACTCTGACGCGGCCCACAAGTTCCACCGCGAGATCGGCCTCGTCTTCCAGGACCCGGACATCCAGCTCTTTTCGCCTACCGTCGGCGACGATGTCGCCTTCGGGCCGCTGCAACTGCGGATGGAGTTGCCCGAGGTCCGCCGGCGCGTCGAGGCCGCGCTGACCCAGATGGACATCATGGACCTGCGCGACCGCGCTCCCTTCGAGCTCTCAGGCGGCGAGAAGAAGCGCGCCGCCATCGCCACCGTGCTCGCCCTGGAGCCGGAGGTCATCCTCTTCGACGAACCCACGGCCAGCCTGGACCCGCGCACAAAGTGGGTGCTCGTCAACATCATCCGCGCGCTGGGAGAGCAGGGGAAGACGATCATCACCGCCACGCACGAGCTGGAGGTCGTGCCGTTCATCGCGCGGCGCGTCGTGGTCATCGGCGAGAACCGCCGCATCCTGGCTGACGGCCCGCCGGAGCGTATCCTCGAAGACCGCGACTTGCTGGTGCGCGCCAATCTCATTCACGAACACCTGCACCGCCACGCCACCATCACCCACGCCCACGGCCACGAGGTGGAAGGGCATCACGTAGACGAAGGCTTCCCCGAAGAAGGGGAGCACGAGCACTAGAAGGAGCGCCCGATGGCAACCGCAATTGATCCCGTCTGCAAGATGGAAGTCGACACCGCCAGCCCCGCGGCAACGTCTGAGTACAGGGGAACCACGTACTACTTCTGCGCTCCCGGCTGCAAGAAGGCGTTCGACGCGGACCCCGAGAAGTACCTTAGCTGACGGGGAAGGGCCCTGGCCCTACTCGGCCACCTGTATCGATTCACCCTCCACCCGCACCGTGTAGGTCTGCACCGGCTCCGTCGGCGGCGCGGCGACCACCTCGCCCGTGCGCACGTTGAAGCGGCCTCCGTGGAACGGGCACTCCACGATCCCGCCCGGCAGCAGCAGCCCTTCGCCCAGCGGGCCCCCCCGGTGCGTGCAGGTGTTCGCGAAAGCGCAGAACTCCCCGTCCACGTTGGCGATCGCCACCTCCGTCGCGTTGACGTCGACGATCATCATCTCCCCGGGCGGGATGTCGCTGGTGCTGGCCACGGTCTGGAATTCGGGCATATGGGGACTCCTTCTTAGCTCGATACGCATGAATCATATCGTCGGGCGCGGCCATGGTGTAGGGGCGCGACGTCCCGCGGGCATGACATGGTGTTTAAACATCTGATACACTGCTCAGCGGCAGGTGATGCCTGCCGAAGACCTTTAAGGCGGTCCTGAGAGGCCGCAAAGGAGACTGACTTGACGTACGCCCGCGCCCACACCAGCCGCTCAAGCGACCGCGTGCCCGCACGTCCCTCTCCGGAACGCGAGAGGGAGCGTTGACCGCCCGCGTTGTCCTCACAGCTGACGATATCCGCCGCGCCGTCCGCCGCATCGCGCACGAAATAGTCGAGCGCAACCAGGGCCTGGAGGGCGTCGCCCTCGTCGGGCTGCGCACCCGCGGCGTCCCCCTGGCCGAGCGCCTGGCAGCCGCCATCGAAGAGTTCGAGGGGGAGCATGTGCCCGTCGGCGCGCTCGACATCGGCCTCTACCGCGACGACATCAGCTCCATGGAGCTGCGCCCGCGCATCCAGCCCACCGACATGCCGATCGGCATCGACGGCCGCCGCGTCGTCCTCGTGGACGACGTCCTCTACACCGGCCGCAGCATCCGCGCCGCCCTCGACGCCCTGACCGACTTCGGGCGGCCTTCGCAGATCCAGCTCGCCGTCCTCGTCGACCGGGGGCACCGCCAGCTGCCGATCCGCCCCGACTACGTAGGCAAGAACATCCCGACGTCCCTCCAGGAGGAGGTCGACGTACTGCTCGAAGAGACCGATGGCCAGGACGAGGTCCGCATCGTCCACCTGGAGGGCGAACGATGACCACTGAACCAACCACGCAGACGACCCCGGCCATCCCCGCCGGCGCGAAGTGGACACGCCGCCACCTCCTCGACGTGGACGAGCTCTCCCCCGACGAGATCGAGCTCCTGATGCAGACGACCGACGCGATGAAGGAAGTCCTGAGCCGCGACGTTCCCCGCGTTCCCGCCCTGCGCGGCCGCACCATCGTCACCCTCTTTTACGAGGCCAGCACCCGCACCCGCGCCTCGTTCGAGCTGGCCGGCAAAGCGCTCGGCGCAGACGTCATCAACGTCGCGGCCAGCGGCTCCAGCGTGGAAAAGGGCGAGTCGCTGATCGACACCGTGCGCACGCTGCAGGCTGTCGGCGCGGACGCCCTGATCATGCGACACGGGTCATCCGGCGCGCCGTACCTCGTCGCCCGCCACGTCCAGTCATCCGTCATCAACGCCGGCGACGGCTGGCACGCCCACCCGACGCAGGCCCTCCTGGACCTCTACACCATGCGCGCCCACCTCGGCGACCCTTCGGCGGGCTCAGGGCAGGCTCTGCGCGGCCGCAAAGTCGTCATCGTCGGTGATATCGCCCACAGCCGCGTCGCCCGCAGCAACATCTGGGCGCTCACCACAATGGGCGCCGAAGTCACCGTCTGCGCGCCCCCAACACTGCTCCCGGCCGGCATGCGCCACGGCCAGCCGCGCTCCGAGGAGCCACTGGCGATGCCGCCCGTCCGCGTCGAGACAGACCTCGATATCGCCATCCAGGGCGCGGACGTCGTCATGGCCCTGCGCCTGCAGAAGGAGCGCATGTCGCACGGCCTGCTCCCCTCCACCCGCGAATACGCCACCCTCTACCAGCTGACCGAGCGCCGCGTCGCCGCGGCCGCCACCGGCGCGCTGGTCATGCACCCCGGCCCCATGAACGAAGGTGTCGAGATCGCGCCCGCCGTTGCCAGCAGCCTGCAGTCCGTCATCGAAGAGCAGGTCACCAACGGCGTCGCCGTCCGCATGGCGGTGCTGTACCTCATCTGCAGGAGCCGCGCGTGAGCCTCGCCATCCGCGGCGGCCGCGTCATCGATGCCGCCAACAACACGGACGCCACCCTCGACATCCTGGTCGAGGACGGGCGCATCGCCGCCGTCGGCCCCGACGCCGGCAAGGGCGCCGGCGAAACGATCGACGCGGGCGGGCTCATCGTCTGCCCCGGCTTTGTCGACATCCACACCCACCTCCGCGAGCCCGGCTTCGAGCACAAGGAGACGATCGAGTCCGGCACCCAGGCCGCCGCCCGCGGCGGCTTCACAACCGTCTGCGCCATGCCCAACACCGAGCCGCCCATCGATTCCGCCGCCGGCGTCGAGTTCATCCAACGCCGCGCCGCCGAGAACGGCCTCGTCCGCGTGCTGCCCATCGCCTGTGTGACCCGGCGCCGCGAAGGCCGCGAGCTGGCCGAGCTGGCGGAGCTGGCGAAAGCCGGCGCCGTCGCCTTCAGCGATGACGGCTCGCCTGTCGCCGACGCCGCCCTCATGCGCCGCGCCCTGGAGTACGCAGCGATGGCCGGAGCGCCCATCATCGATCACTGCGAAGACCCTGCGCTGGCCGGCGGCGTCATGCACGAGGGCTGGGTCTCGACCCGCCTCGGCCTGCGCGGCGTGCCCGCCGCCGCCGAGGAGACGATGGTGGCCCGCAACATCGCCCTCGCCGCTGAGACCGGCTCGCACGTCCACCTGGCGCACCTCAGCACCGCCGGTTCGGTCGACCTCATACGCCAGGCGAAGGCGCGGGGCCTCCCCGTCACCGCCGAGGTCACGCCGCACCACCTGGCGCTCACCCACGAAGCGGTGCTCACCGGCTCCGGCGAATCGCCGAGCGGCCTGGCCTATGACACCAACGCCAAGGTCAACCCGCCGCTGCGCACTGCCGCCGACGCCGCCGCCTGCGTCGC
>DATKKM010000019.1:0-5814 GCA_035542855.1 Dehalococcoidia bacterium | reverse complement strand
CGACCGCGAAATCCGCCCCCACGTGCGCTCCCGGGCCGGCGACGAGACTTTTCCGCTGGAGATCATGCGCAAGCTGGCCGATAACGGCCTGCTGGCCGGCCCCTTTGCGGAGGAGCACGGCGGCGCCGGCATCGATAACGTGTCCTACGTCCTGCTCTGTGAGGCGATCGGCGGGGCGAGCCCGTCCGTGTTCACGGCGGCGCTCACGGTGCAGCTTTCGCTGGTGAGCACGGCGGTCTACACGTTCGGGACGGACGAGCAGCGCCGGCAGTGGCTGCCGGACCTCTTCGCGGCGAAGAAGGTGGGCGCCTTCGCCCTTTCCGAGCCCAACGTTGGCTCTGACCCCGCGGCGATGGAGCTGACCGCCGTCCGCAACGAGGGCGGCTGGGCGCTGAACGGGAGCAAGTTCTGGATCTCCAACGGCTGCCAGGCGGACGTGATCCTCGTCTTCGCGCAGACGGACCCCGGCGCCCGCCACAAGGGGATCGGCGCCTTCCTGGTCGATGGCAAGGCGAAGGGGCTGGAGCGCCAGGCGATCCCCGACAAGCTGGGCCTGCACGCTTCGAACACGGCCGCGCTCTTCTTCGACAACGTGCTCGTGAGCGACGACCGGCTGATCGGCAAGGCGGGCGACGGCTTCAAGATCGCGCAGACGTCGCTGGAATCGGGGCGCACTTCGACGGCGGCCTGCGCGGTGGGGATCATCCAGTCCTGCCTGGACGCCTGCATCGCCTACGCCAAGCACCGCGAGCAGTGGGGCAAGCCGATCGCCGGCCACCAGTTGATCCAGGAGATGGTGGCCGATATGGCCACGGACTGCGAGGCCGCCCGCCTGCTGACGCTCGAAGCCGCGGCAAAGCGCGACGCAGGCGAGCCGGCGACGCGCAACGTGGTGATGGCCAAGCACTTCGCGACGGAGGCGGCCGTCCGCGCCGCGCGCACGGCGATCTCCCTGCACGGCGGCGTCGGCTACCTGGGCGAGTACCCGGTGGAGGGCTACCTCCGCGACGCCATCGGCCTCTCGCTGTACGAGGGGACGACGCAGGTGCAGAAGCTGATCCTGGGGCGGGATTTGCTGGGGGTTAGTGCGTTTTAGGTTCAGCACATCCGGGTCACACCGGGAGATGGGGGTAGCGCATGCGAAAGGTCATCCGCGATCCAGCACTGATCGCTTGTGCGTTGCTATTCTTCGTCGGAGTCGCGATTGCGGGCGTTGGGGCCGTGAATTCAGTCTCCAACGATCAGACTACGATGGTGGTGGAGCCGACACATCAGGTTGCGGAAGCTCCTACGAGGTCCATCGACGTAGCTCGAGAATTCGAGAGGGCTCTTGCCGTGCTTCATTCGAATGTGACTCCCGGCCCTACGTTGGTCGGACAAACTTGCTCGACGGATCAGTTGACTGTCATTCCAAACGAAGGGCAGGGGGCAGGAGCCTGGCGGTTGATCTACTACAAGATCCGGAATTCTGGGCCAGACCCCTGCAATCTTCCTCTGATCGCAGGGCTCAAAGGATTCGATCCGGACGGTACCCTGCTCTTCGATTCGCCGGTGAAGAATCGCCCATGTGGCGTCGGATTCTGCATTTCGTCCTATCCGCTGGTACTCAATCCCTCCGAGCCATCCGATAGCGATGTGAATGTTGTTCTCGGTTCCCTCGCCCGATGTGATGACATCGAGTGCTCTTACGTCGATTTGGATAATCTGAGGATCGAGCTTTCAGACGGGCAGCACTTGGACATGCCGCCGGGTCTCGCAGAACATATGGTTAGTGGGCGGTCATATTCGGTCTGGTCGTTTGACTGACAGCCACTGACCGCCCTCTCCTCACTGCCACTTGCCCCTTGCCAACAAATCCCGCGCCTGTTTCCGTTGACTTATGACAACGGCCAGTCACAATCTGCATAGCGTGCCCCTGTCCCTCCGCCTCGACCCTTGGACACCCACGTACGAGTCCGCAGTACAGCTCGAAGAGGACGAACCCCTCGCGCCCGCTGACGTCTCTCCGTTCGTCGAGACGGAGGACTGGCGGCCGCTGCTGCCTGACTTCGTCGAGCGGCCGCGGACGATCGCCTTCATCGACGGCGTGCAACGCGTCGAGATGCGCCTGATCGGCGACGACGCCGGGCGCCTGGTCTACGGCGCGCTGGCCTCGGTGGGCGTCGGCGCATCGTTCGTGGGCGAGGCGCACTGCGGCGTGCAGACGGAACCGGCGCTGCGCGTGCTCGCGCTCTCCGACGGGGCGGAGTACGCGCCGATCACGGTCGACTGCGGGAACACCGTGCTGGAGTTCCGCCCGCAGAGCACGGGCGAGAGCGGGCTCGGCGCGGTGCACCAGGCCCTGCAGGACGCCCGCTCCCGCGAGGAAATCCGCCTGGGCGAGCAGTTGGACGAGTCGGGCGTGGAGATGGTGGTGGTGGACGGCCGGCTCAACTGGCAGCCGAAGCGCGGCACGATGGTGATCGGGCTCGTCAAGACGATCCACAAGCGCTACCTGGAGCAGCCGCAGGCGGAAGCGCTCAGCAAGCTGGCCCCGAAGACGCGCACGCCGATCTTCCGCATCGGGGGCAAGCACGCGGTCTACTCCTGGTATCTGCGGCTCACCAGGTCGCGCCCGATGGACCACCCCTGGTCCGGCCTCGTGCGCCTGGAGACGCTGGACAGCATCCCGATCGAGGCGGCGAAGCGGCTGGCAGATCTGACGGCCTGCCACCTGCCCGCGTTCGCCTCGTCGCCGGCCCACGACCCGCGCGCGCCGCAGAACCTCTACCCCATCGGCGGGCTGGAGGACCAGCTGCGCCACTCGCTGGGCGATCACGAGTGGATCCGGCGGCACATCGAGGTGCACTTTGCCAGGGAGTACGCAGCATGAGCGACGTCGGGCGTGTCCTCGGCACGGACCCGGCGCACCCGCTGGACTTCTGGGTGGGCGTGGGCGACGACCAGTACCTGCAGCTGGACGACATCGTGGCGGTGAAGAGCGAGGTGCCGGGCCGCGGCGAGATCTGGCTGTACGGCGTCGTGGACATCGTGCGCGCCAAGTACGAAGGCGCGAAGTTCGATTCCGACGTTTTCCGTGCCGCGTCCGGCGTGCTGCCGGTGGGGATCGCCACCGCCGCGCACGTGTCCGTGACGCGCATCGAGCCGGAGATATTCGTCCCGCCGCAGCCGGGCCAGCAGGCCTTCCGCGCGGACGAGGCCCAGCGCGAGCAGGCGCTCTACTTCGACCGCATGGAGCACAAGTTCGCCGCCGGCCTCTCCCGCGAGGGCGATGTCCTCTGGGGCAACCTCGACTTCCTGGACGGGACGCGCGGCGCTCACGTCAACATCTCCGGCATTTCGGGCGTGGCGACGAAGACCAGCTGCGCGATGTTCCTGCTGTACTCGCTGTTCCATTCGGACGCGTTGGGGATGAACCGGGCCAACGCGCGGGGCGTGATCTTCAACGTCAAGGGCGAGGACCTGATGTTCGCTGACAAGCAGAACGGCCGCATCGGCGCCGAGGACGAGGAGAAGTACCGCCAGCTGGGGCTGCCGTGCGGGCCGTTCCAGGACGTGGGCCTCTGGTCGCCGGCGCAGAAGGGCGGCTTCGAGATCGTGCACAGCCTGGGCGCGCGATCGGAGGGCGTCACGGCGTACGTCTGGTCGCTGCGGGAGTTCTGCCAGTCGCGCCTGCTGCGCTTCCTCTTCGCGGAGGCGGACTCGGAGACGAGCCAGCTCTCGTATGCGGTCACGGTCGTCGAGCGCTACCTCTGGGAGGAGACGCGCAACCAGCCGGAGTCGCAGACGTGGGTCGAGCTCGAGGGTACGCGCGTCACCACGTTCGAGGACCTGGTCGCGCACATCGACGCCAACCGCGACATCATCTTCGCGCACGGCTCGCTGGCCACGGCCACGCAGGACGCCTTCCTGCGCCGGCTGAACGCCGTCGCCGATTCCGTGGGGCACCTGATCCGCAAGCTGGACTCGGCAGAGGATGAGAAGGCGCACCGCATCGACTGGGCCGGCCACCAGCTCAACGTGATCGATATTCACAACCTGCACGACCGCGCCAAGCGCTTCGTCGTCGGCGTGGTGCTCAAGCAGCTGCTGGCCGCAAAGGACGAGCAGGGCACGCGGCAGCCACTGGTCTTCGTGGTGCTGGATGAACTGAACAAGTATGCCCCGCGTGACGGCTGGAGCCCGATCAAGGAAGTGGTTCTGGACATCGCCGAGCGCGGCCGCAGCCTGGGCGTGATCCTGGTCGGCGCGCAGCAGACGGCGAGCGAGGTGGAGCGCCGGGTCGTGGCGAACGCTTCCTACCGCATCGTCGGGCGGCTGGACACCGCCGAGGCCCAGCGCGGCGAGTACGGCTTCCTGACCGACGCCGCACGGGCGCGGGCGTCGCTGCTGAAGCCGGGCAGCATGTTCGTGCACCAGCCGGAGATCCCGGTGCCGCTGCTGCTGCAGTTCCCGTTCCCGTCCTGGGCGACGCGGAAGGAAGAGGTGGCGGAATCGGCGGAGGTGCCGAAGGGGTTCCGGCGTTAGGCCCGCACGGTACCGAGAGCATGCGCTTTCTCCACACGTCTGACTGGCACGTCGGCAAGCCGCTGCGCGGGCGGTCCCGCGACTGCGAGTATGTGGCGGCGCTGGACGAGGTGCTGGCCATCGCGAAGGACGAGCATGTCGACGCGATGCTCGTAGCGGGCGACGTGTTCGATTCGGCGGTGCCACCGCCGGAGGCCGAGCGCATCGTCTTCCACTTCCTCGCCGAGCTGATCGGGTTAGGCATCCCGGCCGTCGTCATCGCCGGAAACCACGACCACCCGCGCCGCATGAACGCGTATGCGCCGGTGCTGAGCCGGCTCGGCGTGCGCGTGCTCGGCGAGCCGGTGACCGCGGACGAAGGGGGCGTGCTGGAGCTGCCGAGCCGGGATGGGCGCGAGACGGCCGTGATCGCCGCGCTGCCCTGGGTGAGCGAGCGCAAGGTGCGGGACTTCGAGGACCTGATGAAGGAAGGCCGCCACGCCGAGCAGTACGCGGAGGGCGTCGCCGCGATGATGGCCCACCTGGCCAAGTCGTTCCGCGCGGACGCCGTCAACGTGATGCTGGCGCACGTGCTGATGGAGGACGCCCGCGTGGGTGGGCCGGAGAGCGGCGAGCGCCCACTGCACATGGGTCAGACGTACGCCGTGCGGAGGCAGGCGCTGCCGCAGACGGCGCAGTACATCGCTCTCGGGCACGTGCACATGCCGCAGGAAGCCGTGCTCGCCAACGCCTACTACAGCGGCTCGCTGCTGCAGTGCGACTTCGGCGAGGCGGGCCAGGAGAAGCGCGTCAACATCATCGATGCCGCGCCCGGCCGCAAGGCGAAGGTCTCCCACGTCCCGCTGAAGTCGATCCGCCAGCTGCGCAACGTCGGCGGCGCAAAAGAGGGCGTGACACTGGACGAAGCGCGCGCGCTGGCGGACGAGGTGGGCGACGCGTACCTCAAGGTGTTCGTGAAGGTCGACCGGCCGTTCCCCGGCCTCGCTGAGCAGGTGCGTGAGCTGTTGCCGAACGCGGTCGACATCGTAGTGCAGCGCCCGGCCGGCGAAGAGGGCGAGGCAGCGCCCGCCGGCCTCGAGAGGATGTCCCCTTCTGAACTCTTCACGGAGTACTACCGGCGCCAGCACGGCGAATCGGAGCCGCCGGCGCCGGAGCTGATGGCGCTGTTCAACGCGCTGCTGGAAGAGGCGACCAGTGCGCCCGACTAGGCTCTCCATCCAGGGGCTGACCGCGTACCGCCAGCCGGTGGAGGTCGACTTCTCGCAGCTCGACCTCTTCGCGATCACG
>DATKKM010000018.1:0-26929 GCA_035542855.1 Dehalococcoidia bacterium | reverse complement strand
GCGAAGCGGAGTGGCGGCTGGGCGAGATTCTTCGTCGCTCAGAATGACATTTGCCATCCCTGAGCGCAGCGAAGGATCCCGCTCGCGGGCGGATGCGGCCCCGCATCCTGAAGGGTCGTCCCATCGCGAAGCGCCATCGCGGTTCGGCGAGATTCTTCGTCCCTCAGAATGACATTTGCCATCCCTGAGCGCAGCGAAGGATCCCGCTCGCGGGCGGATGCGGCCCCGCATCCTGAAGCGCCATCCCATCGCGAAGCGCCATCACGGTTCGGCGAGATTCTTCGTCCCTCAGAATGACATTTGCTATACTCGGCGCGCCGGGAGGTTCAGCATGCCAGAAGTCACCGTCAGCGGCCTGAAGATCAACTACCGTGACACCGGCGGTGAGGGCCCGCCCATCGTCCTCGTCCACGGGTTCACAGGCAACGTCCGCAACTGGGCACTCAACATCCCGGCCCTGCGGGGCCGCTTCCGCTGCGTCTCGTTTGACCTGCCCGGCCACGGCCTGTCCGAAAGGCCGGCCGATCAGGACTCGTACGCCCTTCCGCAGATGGCAGAGGTGGTCTGGGGCGCCATCCAGGCGCTTGGCCTGCAGAAGCCGGTGCTGATGGGCCACTCCATGGGAGGCATGATCTCCGAGTACGTTGCGCTCGATCACACGGAGGCGCTGCGCGCGCTGGTGCTCGTCGATACAGCCGCTGAGACGATCGCCATCCGTGACATGGATCGCGAGAAGATGGTGACGGCCGCCCGCAGCGGCGGCATCGAGGCCGCCTTCGAGCTGCAGTTGGCCAACACCGAGCCCCGGGTGCGGGAGGACGCGCGCTTCGTCGCCCTCTGGCGCGAGCAGTTCCTGATGACCTCCGCCGACGCCTACATCGGCGGCGCCCTGGCGATGGCGCGGCGGGAGTCGCTCATCCCGCGGCTGAAAGGCCTGCAGCTGCCGGCGCTGATCATCTGCGGCGAGAACGACCTGCCGTTCCTCGGCCCGTCACGCAAGATGCGCGAGGCGATCCTCGGCAGCGAGCTGGCCATCATCGAAGGGGCCGGCCACAGTCCCACCTTCGAGACACCGGAAAAGTTCAACGCCGTGCTCACCGCCTTCCTCGACCGCGTGGCGGCCGCCGCTCCAGCATGACCGCCGCCTACGACATCGAGGCCGTCCGCCAGAAGTACATCGGCTTCGAGACGGCGAAGGCGCAGGGCCGCTACCCAGTGGAATACGACGCCATCCGCCGCCACTGCCACATGGTGGAGGACAACAACCCGCTCTTCCTCGATCCCGCCTACGCCGCCAGGACCGAGCACGGCGCCGTCCTCTGCCCGCCCTCCGGCTGGCTCGCGCTCTACTTCGCCAGCCTTGGCCCCTGGCCCGCCGTCTTCGAGCCCCTCTTCCCGGTGGTGCCCACGCCGGGCAAGCGCCTCGTCAACATGAGCCAGGAGGTGGAGTGGTTCGCGCGTATCAAGGTGGGCGACCGCCTCTCCGTCGTCAGGCGCGTAGCGGACGTCTACCAGAAAGGCATCCAGATCGACCCCGAGGCCGTCTGGATCGTCGCCGAAGCGATCATCACCAACCAGCGTGACGAGATGGTGTGCGTGATCCGCAACACGCTCCTCACGCACCGAACCCCGGCGGAAGTCGAGGAACAAGGTAGTCCTTCGAGAACCTCAGGATGAGCGGTCAACCTCACTGGGACGACGTCGCCATCGGCGATGAGCTGCCGGCCATCGAGCTGGCCATCACCCCGAAGCGCCTGCACCTGCAGACCAGCGGCTCGCAGGACTGGTACCCGGTCCACTTCGATCCGGCCTTCGCGCAGAAGTCCGGCCACCCGGACGTCTTTATGAACACGGGCTTCCTCCAGGCCGCCCTCGTGCGCCTGATCACCGGCTGGATGGGCGACGCCGGCTTCCTCCGCCGCCTCAAGTTCGAGATGCGCCGCCAGCACCGCCCCGGCGACGTGATGGTCTGCCGCGGCCGCGTCACCGCGCGCGAGGAGCGGGACGGGCAGGCGTGCGTGGACCTGGAAGTCTGGGCCGAGAACGAGCGCGAGGGGATCGCGACGCCGGGCGAGGCTACGGTGATCCTGCCCCGCCGCCAGTAGGAGGAGAGCGATGGAGCCAGACGTACGTACATACCTGGAGCGCAACCACGCCGCGGCCATGATCACGCTGCGCCGCAACGGCGCGGCGCACGCCGTCCGAGTCGGCATCGACCTGCACGACGAGAAGGTCTGGAGCTCCGGCACCCAGTCCCGCGTCCGCACGAAGCATCTCCGCCGCGACCCGCGCTCCACGCTCTTCGTCTTCGATTCGCAGGAGGCGGGCGGCTGGCGCTGGCTCACGCTGGAGTGCACGGCCGCCATCCTTGACGGGCCGGACGCGCCGGAGCTGAACGCGGCCTTCTTCAAGCAGCTGCAGGCGACGATGACGCCCGCGCCGGAGGCCGGCAAGCTCCTCTGGTACGGCCAGCCGAAAACGGAGGCCGAATTCCTGCAGGCCATGCGCGAGGAGAGGCGCCTGATCTACGAGTTCACGATTGAGCGCGCCTACGGGATGTACGGCGGCCTGCCCGCCCGCTGACGTTCGATTGACGCCGTCTGGACACTCTGCTACAACTTGCGCAGCACACCACGTGGGGTAGCCCGGAGGAAGCCCATGAACCGCGAAGACCTGCTCAAGAAAGTCCCCATGTTCGCCGAGCTTGGCAAGCGCGACGTTGAGCGCCTGGCCAAGCTGATGGTCCCGCGGTCCGTTTCCGCCGGCGAGACGATCATCAAGGAGAACGACCAGGCCGCCGGCTTCTTCGTCATCTCCAGCGGGAAGGCGGAGGCCGTCCGCGGCCTCGGCACCGAGCACGAGCAGTCGCTCGCCACTTTCGGGCCGGGCGACTTTTTCGGCGAGATGGCGCTCTTCGAAGGCTTCCCGCGTTCCGCCACCGTCCGGGCCGTCGAGGACACGGAGTGCCTGGCGATGACCCGCTGGGACTTCATGGCCGAGCTGAAGAACCACCCGGAGATCGCCGTCGGCATGCTCCCGGTGCTGGTCCGCCGCCTCCGCGAAGCCGACGCCAAGCTGGCGGAGTAAGCTGCCCCGCTAGACGTCTGCCAGGCTTATCCGCGCGATCGTCCCGGGCATATCGCCTCGCCGGGCAGCTGTGGCGGCGGATTTAGGCCAGAATCGCCCCCTGGTCACGCAGCTTCGCCTGTAGCGCCGCCACGTCCACGTCCTTCAGCGCTACGCTGCCCTGTGCGGCCATCGCCGCCGCCGTTCCCGCCGCCTGGCCGGTCGCCATGCAGGGCGGGATCTCCTTCGTCGCGTGGTGCACGCGGTGGTCGACGGAGATGCAGCGCCCGGCGACGGCCAGGTTCGGCAGGCCCCGGGGCAGCAGGCTGCGGTACGGGATGGCGTAAGTGCAGTCGTACTTTGTCCAGTGGCCGGTGCGGGCGACCGTGTCGTCGAAGGGCCTGTCGAGGTCTTCGCGGGCCATCACGTAGCGCCCCTGCAGCCGCCGGGACTCCGTGATGCCGAGCTGGTCCGCCATCAGCGAGATGTAGGCGTCCTCGAACCCCGGGACGCTGCCCTTCAGCCGGGCGGCTTCCTCCATCACCATCTGCCGGCACTCCGCCAGCGCCTCCGATACCTCGCCCGGGTCCGTGGCGTTGATCTTGCGGCTGACGCGGGCCTCGCCGCCCCAGGGGACCAGCACGCGGTCGCGGCCGGGCGTCTGGAAGTACAGGCCCTTCGCCGCCTCGAACGTCTTCTCGACATCCTGCACGCCGCCCATCTCAAACCAGAGCCACGGGTGCACACGCTCCAGCTCGAACGGCTCGCCCGCCGCCGCGAAGACATCGCCGTCGCCGCTAGCGTCGATCACGACCGAGGCCTCGATTGCCTGGCGGCCGGCCTTGTTCTGGATCACAACCCCGGCGATGCGCCCGCCCTCCAGCACCGGCTCGCAGGCCCAGGTCTGGTAGAGGACGCGCGCGCCCGCCTCGGCCAGCATGCGGTCAGCCGCGAAGACGAACTCGTGCGGCTCGAAGGCGACCGAGTAGCGGACGCGGTGCGGACCGCTGCCCCAGACCAGCCCCCAGCGCCGGTAGTGCTCAACGAGTTTCGGGTCGGGGTCGTTCCAGCGGTCTTTCGGCGGGTAGTAGACGCCGCCGCGCGCCTCCATGCGGCCGACGATCTCCTGGCAGAGGCCGCCGATGACCTGGTTGCCGCGCCCATCGTCCAGCGTCAGCAGGAGGATGATCATCCCGCCGGTCGCCAGGCCGCCGATGTAACTGAACCGCTCCACCAGCAGCGTCTCGGCGCCGTTGCGCGCCGCCGCTACCGCCGCCGCCAGCCCCGCCGACCCACCGCCCACGACAAGCACGTCCGGCCGCGCCACGACAGGCACGCGCGCCTCTGGGAGCGTGAGGAAGTCCGCCACGCGATCAGGGTACAGGTTACAGGGGACAGGTTACAGCGCGGCCGGGCGGCGCTATGCCGTCTTGCGCCACTGGCCTTTGCCGTCCGTGCTGCGGCGGGTGGCCTGGGCGTGGAGGACCGTCGCCTCGGCGACTTCTTCCAGGGCGTCCGTCTTCAGGAAGGCGTAGGGCAGGAAGGCGTCCGGATCGACGAGCGAGAGGACGCGCGCAGTGCGGTAGAGGTGGCCCTCCGCGTAGGTCGCGTCCAGCACCTGGCGCACCGGCAGATCGGCCACCGGGTCGTGCGGGGAGTCGCGGAAGACGATCTCGCCACGGCCGCGCCTGGCGGTCTTCACGCCGATGTCCTCCAGCACGTGCACCAGCACCGGCGGCGTATCGAAGCCGGACCCGTCCGGCCGCGGCAGGTACTTGTAGTAGAACAGGCCGTGCTCCTCGCGGCCTGTGGGCGCGCTCTCGTTGCAGCGGCCGCGCACGGACAGGAAGCGGATCTCGTGGCGCTCGGCGGAGCCCCAGACGTGCTCGTCCTGCTCCTCGAAGACGATCTTGGCCAGCTTGCTCGGCTCGCCGTAGAGGTCGCGGCCGAAGAGCAGCGCAGCGGAGGTCGAGACGGGCAGCGAGAGGCAGTAGTTCGCCGTGATTTCGCGGTAGCGGGCGCGCACAGCCAGACCGGCGACGGCGTGCGGGCCGACGGTGGTGGAGTTCCCCACGTCACGCACCCAGGCCACGCCCACGGGGTTCGGGGAAGGCTCCAGCGGCGGCGGCAGCAGCGCGGCCACGGCGTCCGGGTCCGTCTCGAACTGGACGGTCAGGGCGCGCACGCCCAGCTCATGGCTGCGGGAGTAGATCCCCTGTATTCGCTGGATGTCCTCTGTGGTCTTCACGAAGCGCAAAGCAGGCCTCCTACCAGTGCCCGGTAAGTAGGACGCCGGCCAGCGCCCCGCGTTGCGTGGCGTAACCAGGAGGGCACGGACACAAACGAACGGCAGCGACGGAAACGCACACCACCGCCACTGCCGTTCTAAGGGGGGATAACTCACGGCCCAAAGGCCGCATTGCCATCCAAATAAGGTACGATTGGCCGGCCGATTCGGACTCGTTATGACGAGTGTGATGGGCATCGCTTTCGGTAAGCGGAGCGCTCTGACATAATTGCAGGCCAAACCCCTCCGCTACTCCCGAAAGGATGCTCCCTTGTCCGCCGAGGCAGAGGTCGCATATGTAAGTGCGCCGGCCCTCATCGACGAACAGAACCTGCTGCGTTCTGTGATCCGGCTGGCCTGGCCGGTGATCGTCCAGCAGGTCAGCTTCTCGATGGTGCAGCTCGTCGACACCGCCCTCGTCGGCCACCTCGGCGAGGACGCGCTGGCGGGCGTCCGCCTGGCCGGGCAGCTTCTCTGGTTCACGCAGGCGGGCATGGTCGCCGTCGGCATCGGCTCTACGGCCATCGTCGCCCGGGCTGTCGGCGCCGGCGAGAAAGAGCACGCTTCCCGCGTCCTGCAGACAGCGTTCGGGATGGCGCTGGCCTGGGGAATCCTGATGGGGCTGGCGATGTTCTTCCTGGGCGGGCCGGTGCTCACGTTCCTCGGCGCCGAGACCGCCGCCCAGCACGATGGCATGCTGTACCTCCGCTACGCGGCTATCGGTATGCCGTTCTTCTCGCTGCTCTTCGCCGGCAACGCCGCCCAGCAGGGCGCCGGCGACACCCGCACGCCGATGGTCGTCGGAATCATCATCAACATCGTCAACATCATCGTGGCGTACGCCCTGATCAACGGCGCCTGGGGCGCCCCGAAGCTGGGTGTGAAGGGCTCCGGCATCGGCTTCAGCGCCTCGGCCATCACGGGCTGTACGCTGGTGCTGATGGTGCTCGCATCAGGCACGCGGATCCTGTCCTGGTCGCCCGCCCATCGCTTCGATGGCGAGGCGGCGCGCCGGGTGTTGAACGTGGGTGTCCCCGCCGGCATCGAGCAGATGCAGTTCAACGTGGCCTTCCTGATCTACACCGCGATCATCGCCAGCCTGGGGACGACAGCGCTGGCCGCTCACGGCGTGACGCTGGCGATCCAGAGTCTCACGTTCAACATCGGCTTCGCCCTCGGCGTGGCGACAACGGCGCTCGTGGGCCAGAGCCTGGGCGCCGGCCGCCCCGACCTGGCCGAGAAGTCGGCCTACCTGACGATGCGGTACTCGCTGTTATTCATGTGCACCCTTGGCGTGCTGCTGATGATCTTCGGCGGGCAGATCACTGCGCTCTTCGTGGGAGGTGAAGACGCCGACAAGGTGGTGCACATCGGCCGCCAGCTGCTGTTTATCTTCGCCTTCGCCATGCCCGGCGTCGCCGTCAGCCTCTCCCTGGGCGGCGGACTGCGCGGCGCCGGCGACACCCGCGCTGTCCTGGCGATCATGGCCGGCTCCACGTGGATCGTGCGCCTGATCCCGGCCTACATCCTGGCCATCACTTTGGGTCTCGGCGTTCCCGGCGCCTGGATCATGGCCGTGGCGGACATCACCACCCGCGCCGGCCTGATGACATGGCGCTTTCGCATGGGCAAGTGGAAAACGATCCACGTGTAGGCGACGCCGCCCCGCCTCCCACCTCCCACCTGACACCCAACACCTAGGGTAGAATGGGCTGCGGAGGAAGCCGCCCTTGGCCGTCATCGTCTACACATTGCGCAACTGCGACGTCAGCGAGAAGGCCGTCGCCGCCCTGCGCGCTCGCGGCGTCGAATTCGAGGAGCGGCGCGTGGACCAGAACGCCGACTGGTGGGACGAGGCGCTCAACTACTCCATGACCGTGCCCATCATCCTCTGGGACAACGGCGAGGTGGAGATCGGCTGGGACGGCGAGCACGGGTGAGAGATCACCTGAGGGAAGCCGTGCGCTGCCCACGACCCTGACGGGGAACCGCCATGCCAGAGCCAACTCCAACGACGCCGCTGCCGGCGCTCCGCGTTTACGACACTCTAGGGCGCAGAATCAGTGAGTTCGCGCCCACCGCGCCGGGGCGGGCCACCATCTACTCCTGCGGCCCAACCGTCTACCGCGACGCCCACATCGGCAACCTGCGCTCCTACCTGATGGCGGACTGGCTCCGCCGCTTCCTGGAGGCGCAGGGCTACGCCGTTACCCACATTAAGAACATCACGGACGTCGGCCACATGCGGGAAGACGTGCTGGACCGCGGCGAGGACAAGGTGATCGCAGCCGCGCGCGCCGCCGGCATGACCCCCCAGGCCATCGCCGATCACTACACCGAGCGCTTCCTCCACGACGAACAGCGGCTCGGCATCCTCCCCGCCACTCGCTTCCCCCGCGCAACCGAGTGCGTGGACGAGATGATCGCCATCATCGAGCGCCTGGTGGGGAGCGGCCACGCCTACGAGGTCAACGGCAACGTCTACTTCGCGGTGGCCACGTTCCCCGGCTACGGCAAGCTCTCCCGCCAGCAGGCCGATGGCCTGGAGGAGAGCGGCCGCGCCGCACCGGACCCACTGAAGCGCGACCAGCGTGACTTCGCGCTCTGGAAAGCCGCGGAGCCCCGCCGCACGCTCAAGTGGTTCAGCCCCTGGGGCTACGGCTTCCCCGGCTGGCACATCGAGTGCTCCGCGATCGGCCATGAGTTCCTGGGCGACGTGATCGACTTCCACACCGGCGGCGTCGACAACATCTTCCCTCACCACGAGGACGAGATCGCCCAGAGCGAGGCCGCCTTCGGCCATCGCCACGTCCGCACCTGGGTGCACGGCCAGCACCTGCTGGTGGACGGCCTGAAGATGGCGAAGTCCACTGGAAACGTCTACCTGCTGTCTGACCTGGAAGACCGCGGCTTCGATCCGCTGGCCTTCCGCTACCTCTGCGCGACAGCGAAGTACCGCACCCGCCTCAACTTCACGCTCGCCTCCCTGCGCGCGGCCCAGCGTGGGCTGGAGCGGTTGCGCGCCGCCATGTGCGAAGACGCCGGCGAGCCTTCAGATGAAACCGAGGCGCGCGCCGGCGAACTGCGGCGCGAGTTCTGGACCGCCGCCGCGAACGACCTGGACATCCCGGCGGCGCTGGCCGTCGCCTGGAAGGTCGCGCGCTCGGGCCTGCCAACGGCTACCCGGCGCGAGCTGCTGATCGATTTCGACCGGCTGCTGGGGCTGGACCTGGCTCGCCCGCCCGTCCGCAACAAGCTTCCCGCCGACGCGATCGACCTGCTGCGCCAGTGCCACGTACTCCGCCAGGAGCAGCGCTACCCGGAGGCCGACGCCGTCCGCGCCGAGATCATCGGCCAGGGCTACGAAGTCCGGCAGACGCCGGCTTCGACGGTCGCGCTGCCTGTCCCGGCCTGGCGCCGCGAGGAGCCGGGCATCTCATCGAGCCGGGACGTCGACTCGCTGCTGCAGCAGAACCCGCAGGTGGAGTACACGGTGAGCATCGTCGCCCGCAGCGGCTGCCGGGAGCTGGAGCGCTGCGTCGCCTCCGCCGAGACGTGGCTGCAGGGCGCGTCCGCCGAGGTCATCGTCGTCGACAACGGGTTCGAGGAGGAGTGCCAGGCGTTCATCGATGACGTCAGCGCCGGCGACGAGCGGCTGCGTCTCTTCCGCGCCGACCACTTCCTGGGCTCGGCCGCGGCGCGCAACGTCACGCTGCGCCAGGCCCGCGGCCGCTTCGTCGTCTTCATCGACACCAGCGTCGAGGTGAAGGGCGACATCTTCACGCCGCTGCGCAAGATGCTGGAAGACCCCACCGTCGGCGTCGCCGGCTGCTGGGGCGTCCAGACCAACGACCTGCGGGAGTTCACGGAGGCAAAGACATCAGGCGACGTACACGCCGTGGAAGGCTACCTGATGGCCTTCCGGCGCAGCGTCCTCCGCGAGGTGGGCCTGCTGGACGAAAAGTTCCGCTTCTACCGCCACCTGGACCTGGACTTCAGCTTCGCCGTGCGCAGCCGCGGCTACCGCGCCGTCATCGACACGACACTGCCCGTCGTCCGCCACGAGCACGTGGACTGGATGGCGACGCCGCCGGAAGAGCGCGACCGCTTGAGCAAGCGCAACTTCTACCGCTTCCTCCGCAAGTGGGAGAAACACCCGGAGCTGCTGAGCGCCGGACGTTAGCGCTCCCGCGTCCTCCGTGGGTCAGGACCCCGTCCTGCCCCGGCTACTTGCCCTTGCCGTTGTCGCCGTTCTCCTTGCGGAAGCGCTTGTCGATCTGCGTGCGCACGCTCCAGCCCAGGCGCCGGCTGGCCGAGCGCACAACCGCCATCCGCTCCTCCACGCCGCGGCCGATCGGCTTCCAGCGGGAGACGTGCTGGTCGACAGCGACGCCCCAACGCATGGCCAGCGCGGCCCAGGTGAGCCCGGCTCCGAAGCTGGCCAGCACCAGGTTGTCGCCCACCTTCACGCGGCCGGACTGCACGGCCTCGCACAGCGCGATCGGGATCGAGGCTGCGCTTGTGTTGCCGTAGTCGCGCACGTTGGAGAACACCTTCTCTATCGGCAGGCCCAGGCGGCGCGCGGTCGTCTCCATGATCCGCATGTTGGCCTGGTGCGGGATGAACAGGTCCACCTGCGCCGGGCTGAGACCGGAAGATGTGATCACCTTCTCGGCCGCTTTGGCCATCTTCTGCGTGGCCCAGCGGAAGATCTGCGGGCCGTTCATGCGCAGGTAGTAGTCGCTGCTGACCGGCGTCGCGCCGTTCTTGCCGTTCTTGTGGCGATGGCCGTTCTGGCGGTTGCGGGAGCCGGCCTTGATCGTCAGCAGGCCCGCGCCGGAGCCGTCGGAGCCCATCGTGGTCGCCATGACGCCTGGCTCGTCGGCGGCGTTGAGCACCACCGCGCCCGCGCCGTCACCGAAGAGCACGCAGGTGCTGCGGTCCTTCCAGTCCAGGTGGATCGACAGCTCGTCCGCGCCGACGACCAGCACCTTCCTGGCACGCCCGGACTCGATGTACGAAGTGCCGGTGTTGAGCGCGTAGACGAAGCCCGCGCAGGCCGCGTTCACGTCCATGGCGCCGGCGTTCTTCGCGCCCAGCCGGTCCTGCACCAGGGAGGCCGTGGCCGGCATGATGTGGTCCGGCGTGCAGGTGGCGATCAGGATGAGGTCGAGCTCGTTCGGGTGGACGTCGGCGACGCGCAGGGCTTCCTTGGCCGCACGCACCGCCATGTCGGAAGTCGATTCGTGCTCGCCGACGATGCGGCGCCTTTCGATGCCGGTGCGCGTGGCGATCCACTCGTTCGACGTATCGAGGCCCAGTTCCACGAAGCGTTCGTTCGGGACCACCTGGTGGGGTACGTACATCCCCCAGCCACTGATCTGGGCATATTTCTGCCACCTGCGCGCGGCGTTGGTGTTTTCGGTTACTGGTTCGGCGCGGGTGGTATGCTGATCGGCTTCCACGCCATTGTTCACTAAGCTGCGCCCTCCGCGCCCATCGACTTCTGCGCCATCTGCCATATCTCTTCCGGGGTAAAGAACGACGTGCGGTAGTCTACCCACCGTCCCTGCGCATCGTCCCAGCGCCCGTTATACGCTTCCTGCACTTCATCGTACAACTCTTTGACCACGCGGCTCATCGTGGTGAACTTCGGCTCCAGGCCGCGCTCCTCCGCCTGCTGGTTGAGGATCGCCACGATCCCCTCCGAGCCGGACATCGCTCCGATCACTGTCCGCTCCGCCGAGTTGCGGCCGACGAGCGCCGGGTCGTACGCGAGGTAGATCAGCCCGCCCGGCGCCTCCTCCTGCCGGGCCACGCCCGCCTGGTGGATGCCCGCCTGGGTGGTAAACACGTCCCCGATGACCGGCGAGTTCGCGGCCAGCGGCACCAGCTTGTCAATCAGCGCGCGCATCTCCGGCAGCACCTGCAGGTTGAACCCCGGGTCGCCGTAGTAGCGGATGTAGCTCGCCACCATCTGCTCCAGCGAGGTGTTGCCGGTGCGCTCGCCCAGCCCGCCGAACGCCACGTTGACCTTTAAGCAGCCGTAGCGCCAGGCAGCGATGGAGTTGGCCGTCGCCGTACCGAAGTCGTTGTGGCCGTGGAACTCCAGCTCGGCGCCGGTCTCGTTGTAGAGCGTGGAGATCAGCTTCGGGACGCCGAACGGCAGCGATGCGTAGGGGTCCGCGGACCCCCAGCCGATCGTGTCGCAGATGCGGAACTTGGCGCGGCCCTTGGTCTGCTCCAGCACCGTGCGGATGAAGGGGATGACCCAGCCGCGGATGTCGGCGCGGGTGCAGTCCTCCAGGTGGATGCGCGGAGTGATGTCGTACTCCAGCGCGGTCATGATCGGCTTCAGGTACTTGTCGATCGCCTCTTCCTTGGACTTGTAGCCCAGCTTGTCGAAGATGTGGTGATCGGAGGAGGAGGCCAGCATGCCGGTCTCCTTGACGCGGCCCTGGCTCAGCGCGTGCAACTCCTTCACGTCCTTGGGGTTGGCGCGGATCCAGGTAGTGATCTGCGGGAAGTCATAGCCCTTCTCCAGCAGCTTGTCCAGCACCCAGCCGTCCCGCTTGTGGTAGATAAACGTCTCGATCGCCCAGATGCGGCCGGTGCCGTTGTCCAGCTGGTGCAGCAGGTCAACGTAGCGCAGGCGGTCCTCATTCGGGAAGAACGGGAAGCGGGAGTCCTGGGCGCCATCGCGCAGGGTGGTGTCCGTGATCAGCTTCGGTAGGGCCTGGCCCGCCGGCGGGACCGCCGGCTCCGGGTCCAGCTTTACCGGAGGTATGTGACCTTCGTAGTTGTAGTAAACACGCTCGGTGTTGACGGATTCTTTTGTTACCATTCAACTCTTTCCACTCAATAGGGCGGGCACATGCCATTGTAGCGACAGACGCCCAGGCTTACCACTCGGTTCGTTACGTACAGGTTAAGCCGTCAACATTAACGAGGGTGCCCTCAGCCCGTGATCGTATACTTGCTGTCCTGGTCGATGTTGTTGTCGTGAGTCTCCTCGATCACGTTGTTGTTGCAGTCCACCGCCAGGATGTCGTACACGCCTGCTCCCACGCTGATCGTGCGCGTGTCGCCGGGCTGCAACGTCACCGTTGCGCCCAGTTTGTCGCCGCCCCAGTTCTGGGCCGCCGGCGGCGCAATCGCCAGGGCGCACACCTCGAAGCCGGACTCGTTGTCCAGCGTCAGGTCGACAGGGGCGTGGTCATCGCCCACGTAGAGGGACGATCCGCCCTGGACTTCGCCCTCCACCTGGATGATCACCTCGTAGGCGCCGTCCGGGAGGCCGTTGTCGTCCGTCACGCAGACCCACCAGTTGCCGCTCTCGCCGCCGGACCACGTGTCGTTGATGATGCTGCCCTCGTCGTCCTTCGTCCCGTCGATGTACCAGATAGCGTCCCAGCTCTCGCCGTCCTGCATCCCCTCGTAGTCCCAGAAGGCGCAGACTGACGTCGGGCTGGACGGCAACGAAGGCACCACCTCCGTCGGCTGGTCATCAGACGTGACGTCCGGTGAGAACTGGAAGTTGTGCACGTTGATCTGCGATGTGTCGAAGCCGCCGCTAGGGGTTGGGCCCGTCTCCTCACCGTAGGGGGAGACGTACTCTTCGCCGTTCTGCGCGGCTGAGATCAGGTCCACCGCCAGGTTGACCGGCCGGATGCCGTTGATGAAGCCGCCCACGGGCACGCAGGTGTCCTGGTTGTCCAGGACGCCGTCGCCGTTGGTGTCCTCCAACGTGCGGCAGTCGACGGTGTCGGTGTCGGCGCCGGAGCCGACGATCGTCGGCACGCCGATCAGCTCGCCGTCGTCGTTGACCGCCAGGCCGCCGCTGTTGCCGCCGGAGATCGTCGCGTCCGTCTTTATCCAGGCCCGCTCGCCCACCGCGCGCTCGGACGTGAAGCCGCTGACAGACCCCCGTGTCAGCGTGATCGTCTCGCCGCCGATGCCGGGGTAGCCCAGCACCTGGATGTTGTCGCCCAGGTGCACATCGTTGGAGTCGCCGATCTTCACATACGGGAAGTTCTCCAGCACGGCGCCGCCGTCCAGCTGGCGGGTGATCCTGATTACCGCCAGGTCAATCGCATAGTCCACTGCCTGGATCTCGGCCTTGTACTTGATGTCCGGTGCGGCGTCTTCGCTCTCCGTGACGCCCACGCCCAGGTGGTCGTACTCATCGAAGCGGTCGTCCACCACGTGGCCGTTGGTCAGGATCAGCCCGTCTTCGCTGATCAGCGTGCCAGACCCGGACCACACCGGGTTGTCGTCCGCGTCCAGTGCGAAGATCTGCACGACTCCGTGCGCCAGCTGGTTAATGCCGACCGGGCTGGCGCTGGCCTCCCCGGTCGACGTCAGGCCCGTCGTCGGCGTGGGCGTCGTCGTCTCGTCATCGCCGCCGCCGCAACCAACAAGGAGCAGCGGAACCGCCGCGGCGAGTGCGAGCAGTATGATTAGCCGTGGTGAACGCATATCGATACCTCGCGGGCTGGTGCAATCCGGGGAGTCATACGCTGGCCTGATTGTCCGCCTGTAACCCCGCCACGGTCAACGATAGGAGGCCCGCCTTGTCTGGACGCTGGGACACGATCACAACCGCCGATGGCGAGATGCGCTGCTACGTCAGCGGCGGCGGGCCCGCGCCGGGGATCGTCGTCGCACAGCACGCCGGCGGCGTCGACGACTTCATCCGCGGCATGTGCGACCGCTGGGCGGAGGCCGGCTACGTGGCCATCGCCCCCGACCTCTACCACCGCGAAGAGCCCGGCTCCAGCGACGATCCGATGACCCGCATGAACCGCCTGCGCGACCGCACCATCATCGCCGATATGAACGCCGCCGTTGAGCACGCGAAGTCGCTGCCGGAAGTCCAGGCGGAGCGCCTCGGCGTGACCGGCTTCTGCATGGGCGGCCGCGTGGCCTACCTGATGGCCTCGCAGAACGCCGCCTTCAAGGCGTCCGTCGTCTTCTGGGGCGGCAACATCATGCAGGCCTGGGGCAGCGGCCCAACCCCGTTCGACCTGACCGGCAAGATCAGCTGCCCGGTCCTCGGCCTCTTCGGCGACGACGACCCGAACCCCACGCCGGCCGACGTGGCGAAAATCGACGCCGAGATGACGCGCCTGGGCAAGCCACACGAGTTCCACAGCTACGCCGGCGCCGGGCACGCCTTCATGAACGAGAACCGCCCCAGCTACCGCGAAGAGGCCTCCAGGGACGCCTGGCTCCGCTGCAACGACTTCTTCGGCCGCTACCTGAAGGGATGACCGGGCAGCCGCTGCCGGGCCTGCGCGTCGTCGTCGGCTGGTCGGAGCGCCGTAACCTCTGCGCCCTCATTGGCGACGCGCTGGAAGCGATCGCTGGCGCAGGCGAGGTGCGCAAGCTCGGCGACGACGCTTACGTCATCCACACGCCGCTCAGCACGGCCGCGCTGCGGGACTGGCTCCGCGAGCTCCTGGACGAGGGCGAGAACGTCTTCGTGGCCGAATTCGAGATCTGGTCAAGCCACGGCGCGGGCGTGGACGCGAAGTGGCTGCTGGCGCGCGGGCATTGACGGCAGGCGACGGTCAGGCTTAAGCCTGACCCCCGGCGTTTACCCGCCCGGGCGGCCTTCGCTCACCGCGCGCCAGAGCTCCCGGTCAGACTGCAGGAACTTCAGCAGCTGGCTCGTGCTCACGCCCAGCAACTGCGCGGCGGCGGCGTAGCTCCCGCTCCCGGCCGCCAGCGCATCGAGCGCCGTCGCCGCGATCAGCGGGAAGTTCCGGTTCTTCGGGTTCACCGAGAGCGAGCCGTCCCGCCCGCGCTGCGCGGCGAACTCCGCCGGGACGTCGCTGAACGACGCTCTCACCTCGAACGCGATGCGCTCGCGCAGGCGCGCCACCGCCCGCGCACGGTTCCCCTCCGGCGACCGCGAGTCCGCGGCGTGCGCGGCGACGCCGCTCGGACCGTGGCGGAGGCGGATCGCCGTCTCCACCTTGTTGCGCCGCTGGCCGCCCGGTCCGCTGGCGCGGTAGCGCTCCTCGCGGCACTCCCGCAGGAGTCCGGCGTCGGAGGCGCGCAGCCAGGCGTTGCGGGTGTTGGCGTCCACACGTCGAGACTAACCAACAAACCCACAAACCGACAAACCGAACGCCGCCGGGGGTGTAGATACGCCTGTTTCTTCGCCGTGGCCTTGTGACGCCGTTCACAAAGGGCGTACAATGAACGACAACGGGCTCGGCGTTCCCCAAAGGAGGCTGCCATGATCCTCGTGACAGGTGGAACAGGCTTCGTCGGCGCGGGCATCGTCCGCGAGCTGGCGCGCAGGGGCAAACCCGTAGGCGTCTTAACCCGCGACCCCGCGCAGGCCAACGGCCGCTTCCCCGGCCTCACCGTCGAGGTCCGGCAGGGCGACGTCACCGACACCACTTCCCTCCCCGCCGTGCTGGCCGGCGTTGACACCATCGTCGGCTGCCAGCAGTTCCCCAACTCGCCTATCGAGAACCCCGGCAAGGGCTACACCTTCGAGCGAATCGACGCCGAGGGCACCGAGAACCTCGTCGCAGCCGCGAAGGCCGCCGGGGTCAGGCGATACGTCTACGTAAGCGGCGCGGGGGCGGCGCCGGCGGGCCGCCACTGGTTCCAGGCCAAGTGGCGCGCCGAGAACGCCGTCCGCGGAAGCGGCCTCACCTGGACGATCATCCGCCCGTCCTGGGTCTACGGCCCGGAGGACAAGTCGCTCAACCGCTTCCTGCGCATGTCCCGCTTTCTGCCGTTCGTGCCGCTGATCGGCGCCGCCGGCAGGCAACGCATGCAGCCCGTCTTCATCGAAGACGTGGGCCGCGCCGTCGCCGAATCGCTGGACAACCCGGCAGCGGACAACCAGCTGTTTGAGCTGGGCGGGCCGGAGGTTATGTCGATGAGCGACGTCGTGCGGACGGCGCTCCAGGTCGCCGGCAAGAAGCGGCTGCTGCTCCCCGCGCCCAAGCCGGTGATGAAGCTCATCGCCGCGCTCCTCCAGTTCGCGCCCGGCCGGCCGCTGACCCCCGATGCCGTTGACTTCATCACCGCCGACGCTTTGGCGGACCCGGCGGAGATACAGCAGAAGCTGGGCCTCAGGGTGACGCCTCTGCGGGAGGCGCTATCGACTTACCTCGGCGTAGGGGCGCAGCGCACTGCGCCCGGCGGAACGGAGCGCGCCTGATGTACCACCTGCGCCGCGAAGTCTTGATCCCCGCACCGATCGACGAGGTGTTCGATTTCTTCTCCGATCCGAGTAACCTGGCCCGCATCACCCCGAAGTCCGTGGGCTTCCGCGACCTCACGCCGGACGCCAAGCCGATGCGCCCCGG
The DNA here is from genome assembly GCA_035542855.1 of Dehalococcoidia bacterium. Taxonomy (GTDB): domain Bacteria; phylum Chloroflexota; class Dehalococcoidia; order SM23-28-2; family RBG-16-64-32; genus DATKKM01. The sequence continues at coordinate 10,240 of DATKKM010000018.1, read as the reverse complement.
CCTGACCATCATCCACGAGATCCGCTGGGCCGGCGTGCCCCTCCGCTGGCACACCCGAATCGAGGAGTACGACCCGCCCCATGGCTTCGTCGACACGCAGGTCAAGGGCCCGTACAAGAGCTGGCGGCACCGCCACTCCTTCGAGGCCGTCCCCGGCGGCACCCTCATGCGCGACCACGTGCAGTACGAGCTGCCGTTCGGTATCCTTGGCGTGGTCACGCACAGGCTGATCGTCGCCCGTCAGCTCCGGCGCATCTTCGACTACCGCGGACGCCAGATCCGCAAGATCTTCGCGAAGAGGGCCCGAACACCGGTGTGAACGCTGGCGGGCAGCGTAGGGGCGCAGCGCGCTGCCCCTACATTCGCAGTGCAAGACCGACCGCTAACCGGAGGAGCCCATGACAACTGAGAAGACCGAATCCGAATCGCTGACGGCCGCGCGGCACCTGGCCGATATCGCCGCCGGCGTCGCCGAGAGCGCCATCGAGTCCGCGGCGAAGCTGACCGACGGCGGCAAGAACATCGACGAGCACCAGGTGCACGCCGAGCGCATCGCCCAGATCGCCACCGAGGCCCGCGCCGCCGGCGAGCTCACGGCTTACGCCGAAGCCCAGGCCAAGGCCGGCAAGCGCGACGCCCTGGCCGAGGACCAGGCCCTCGCCTTCGCTGCGGAGGCGCTGCACAAGGCCCACGCCACGATCGAGACCGACCCCGAGACTTTCGCCATCGACCAGGGCTTCCACGATCTGCTGGCCGGCAACAACACCCGCAACCTGATCCGCGCCGGCATGTCCGATGCGTTCGTGCGCGGCATCGGCGGCCGCGTGCTGGAGGCCCGCGGCGCGTTCACCGCCGCGCTGGACGACGAGATCGCGAACATGACCCGCGACCACGCCCGCGACTTTGCCCGCACGGAGGTCGCCCCGATCGCCCAGGACATGCACCGCCAGGACCTGCTCGTCCCCGAATCGCTGATCCAGAAGATGGCCGGCATCGGCCTCTTCGGCTCCTCCATCCCTGAGGCTTACGGCGGCACCGAGATGGGCTACCTGACGATGGTCGTCCTCACGGAAGAGCTGTCGACTGTCTCCCTCGTCGCCGGCAGCCTGATCACCCGCTCGGAGATCCTGACCCGCGCCCTCATCCAGGGCGGCACGGAGGAGCAGCGCAAGACCTGGCTCCCGCGCATCGCCAGCGGCGAGCTGCTGGTCGGCATCGGCGTCACGGAGCCGGATGTGGGCTCGGACGTCGCCTCCCTCAGCTGCAAGGCCACACCCGGCGAGCACGGAGGCAAGAAGGGCTGGTTCATCGAGGGGCCGAAGGCGTGGTCGACGTTCGCCGGCCGGGCCAACATCCTGGCGTTGCTGGCCCGCACAGGCGAGGCCGGCTCCGGCGCGAAGGGGCTCTCGCTTTTTATCGTGCCCAAGGAGCCGTACGACGGTCACCACTTCGAGCACAGGCAGCCGGAGGGCGGCACGATCACCGGCACCGCCAACCCCACGCCGGGCTACCGCGGCATGCACTCCTTCACCCTGGCCATCGACCACTACTTCGTGCCGGAGGAGAACCTGGTGGGCGGCGCGGACGGCCTCAACCGCGGCTTCTACCTGCAGATGGGCGGCTTCGCGGCCGGACGCCTGCAGACCGGCGGCCGCGCCACCGGCGTCAGCCAGGCTTCTGTCGAGAAGGCCAGCAACTACGCAAGCGATCGCAAGCAGTTCGGCAAGCCGCTGGCGGACCACCAGCTCACTCAGTACAAGATCGGGCGGATGGCCACGTACACGGCGGCGGGACGCCACCTGACCTACGCCGCCGCCAAGGCGATGGAGAAGGACGAGCGCGCCTCCATGGAAGCGGCTATGTGCAAGCTCTTCGCCTCGGACGTGGCGGTCTGGGTGAGCCAGGAAGGGATGCTGATCCACGGCGGCTGGGGCTACTCCGAGGAGGATCCGATCTCCCGCTTCACCGTCGATGCGCTGGTGCTCCCCATCTTCGAAGGCGTGAAGCCGATCCTGGAGCTGAAGGTGATCGCGCGGCAGCTCCTGGCGGGGGGATGACCCGCAACCCGTCGCTCCTCCTCGCCCTGGGCGACCTCGGCGCGTTCGTGGCGTTCGGCGTCCTCGGGCTCATCTCCCACGAGAAGTCGTTCGACGTGGCGCCCATCATCCGCTCGATCGTGCCGTTCGCGGCGGCCTGGCTGCTGCTTTCGCCGTTCGCGGGGGCTTACTCGGACGAGGCGCTGCGCGGCCGCAAGCCCCTGGGCGAGATCGCGCTCATCTGGCTGCCGATCGGCGTCGTCGCCCTCATCGCCCGCGCGGCGATCTTCGACCGGCACCTGCTCAACGCCTTCTTCGTCATCGCGCTGATCGGCGACGGCGTCTTCATCGTCGGCTGGCGGGCGCTTTATAACCGCCTGGTCGCGCCGGCGATCGCTGCCTGACGGGCGATGATAGTCGATACTCCGGTGTCCGTCTGCTTGCCTTCCCGCCCCCGACGCGCTATGAAATAGGGGCAATGACCGGCGAGGACGACAACCGCTTCGAATTCCTGCGGGCCACGATCAACATCGGCGGCCTTGTCATCGTGGCCGGGATGATCGTCGTGATCATCGCCACGATCGTCGCCGGCAACTGATCAGCCGCGCGCCGCCATCGGGTCGAACTCCATCACCTTGCGCGGCACAATCCGCAACGTGACCGAACTCTCCCCCTTCGTCATCTCCACGTAGCGCTTCCCCAGGTCCTCGCCCAGGTAGCGCACAGCCAGCCGCAGCCGGTCCTCGTCCGAGAACCCGGGCCCGGCCTCGGCGGTTCCCTGGATCATCACCGCGTAGTACGGCATGGCGCGCCGGTCGATCACGAGGCTCACGTTGGGGTTGCGGGCGACGTTCTTGTGCTTCTGACCGTTCTCGCCCACGCTGATGCGGATCACGCCGTCGTCATACAGGTACCAGACGGGCGTGGCGTGCGGCCGTCCCTTCGCGTCGACGGTGCCGATCACCGCGATATTCGCCTCGGCCAGGAGCGCGTCCTGCTTCGGAGTCATGCGGACTGCTCCGCCCGGAACTTCTCGAGAGCGGCGCGCACGGAATCGTGCTTGAGGGCGAGGATGGCGGCGGCGTAGAGCGCGGCGTTCTTGGCGCCGTTGATCGCCATGCAGGCCACCGGGATCCCCGGCGGCATCTGCACGATCGAAAGCAGCGCGTCCATCCCGCTGGCCCCGTGCTGGCCGGAGGCGATGGGCACGCCGATCACCGGCAGCCGCGTCCAGGCGGCGACCACGCCCGGCAGGTGCGCCGCCATCCCGGCCGCGGCGATGATCACCTCGAAGCCCGCCGCCTCCGCCCCGGCGGCGAACTGCTGCACCCTGGCCGGCGAGCGGTGAGCCGACATCACGTGCACTTCGTGCTCGATGCCCAGCTGATCCAGCATCTGCGTGCAGGCTTCCAGCGTCGGCAGGTCTGACTTGGAGCCGGTGACGATCCCTACGCGAGGCATGTGCTATGGGTACCACAATCCGGACAAACCGACAAACCCGCAAACCAACTCACCGGCCCGCTCGGCAAACATTAGCCGGTTTCTCAGGTTCTTCGGTTTGGAACACTTCCCAGCGCTCCGTAGGCCAGTAGCGGACCCAGGCCCGGCCCAGCAGGTGGCTCCGCCGCACCGGACCAATCTCCCGGCTGTCCGTGCTCTCGTCCTCGTTGTCGCCCAGCACCCAGTACTCCCCGCGGGCCAGCACACGGCCACCCTCTACAGCCTGCCCCGGCACGCCGGCCAGCCGCTTCACAAGGCGCAGACCGTCCGTCAACGGGTGCGCCACCAGCACGATGTCCCCCGCCCGCGGACGGTCCCGCATGTACGCCAGCCGGTCAAACAGCAGGCGATCCCCGGGCAGAAGCGCCGGGGACATGCTCCATCCGCGCACCGAGACGCGCCTCGTCACGGCGAAGGCCAGCAGCGCGTAGAGCCCCGGCACACGCGACATCAGCCGGAGCAGGCGGCGCAGGGTTTTTCGGCTCATAATCGGCTGTGCTAAATTCTATATCCGGAGCCCGCGTTCGCAGGCTCTGATCGCCCAAACAAGGAGAGAAGGAGGCCCGCCCAATGCTTATCCGCTCTGCGTTCGCCCTCGTCAACCGCCTCTTCCCGCACGAAGAGGCGTCCGCCCACTGCGACATCCCCTGCGGCATCTACGACCCGCACCTGGCCCAGATCGGCGCGCTGACAGTCATCCGCATGAACCAGCTGATCGAAGCGATGGAAGCGCCGGCGATGGAGAAAGCCGCCCGCGACAAGTACATGCACAACCTGGCCCGCTACACACACATCAAGGAAGAGCACGCGGAACTGGTGAAGCACGAAGTCCGCGTCATCACGGGCGACTTCTTCAAGCCGGAGAACACCCCGGACGGCCTCTTCCCGCTGGTGAACAACATCATGAAGACGGCCTCCAAGGCCCGCCAGAACATCGACATGGAAGCCGCCCAGCAGCTGCTGGACCTGGTCAACCAGTTCGCCGAGGCGTTCTGGAAGGCCAAGGACGTCAAGACGAAGAAGTCGCCATCGAACCAGGCCGTCGGCGGCGAGATCGTCGTCCCGGCGTAATCGTTTTACCTGACCGAAACAATTGGTTGCGCGTGCAATAGTTGCGCGTGCAACTATCTTCGCGCTAACCTCGGAGGAGTGACCACAGACTCCGAGCTGAATACCGAGCTCGAACGCACCCGTCAGGCGCTGGAGGCCTGGCGCAACTTCTCGGCCTGCCACGAGACCGTGCGCGATCTCCTGCAGCAGGAAGTGAAGCGCCGCCACGGCGTCCCGTCCGACTGGGTGGAGGTGCTGGTCCGCATCAACGACCAGCCGGGCTCCGCCACCCGCATGCACGACCTGGCGGCCGGCATGCTGCACAGCAAGAGCGGCATGACCCGCCTCGTCGACCGCATGGAGGCGGCCGGGCTGGTCAGCCGCAGCGACGACCCGTCTGACCGGCGCGCTGTGCTGGTCACGCTCACCAAGCGCGGGCGGCGTCTCCTCGAAGAGGTGCTGCCGACGCTGGTCCAGGTGCTGGTCGAACGGTTCGCGGCCCACATCAGCCCGGAGGAGGCGCGCTTCCTGGGTGTCGCCATGGCCAGGGTCATCGAGGCCAACGAGCGCCTCCAGCAGACAGACGCGACGCCGGGAGCGGCGGCAGGGAGGAAGACGGGATGAAGCGCAAGTCGTTCTTATTTGAAGTCTGGCCGCGGTTCGCTTACAAGCACGCCCGGTGGGTGCTGTTGGGCACGGTGGCGCTGGTGGTTGGCTTCGGCGTGCTCTACGGCGTCGCCGGCGGCGACTACAGCGACCGCTTCACCGTCCCGCACGCCGAGGCGCAGGAGCTGTTCGATCTGCTTGAGCAGCGCTTCCCCTCGCAGGCCGGCGATAGCGCCATCGTCGTCGTCAAGGCGGACGATGGCGTCGAGAGCGAGGGCGCCAAGGCGCAGCTCGGCGCCCTGATCGGCAACCTGGGCACGCTGCCGCACGTCACCGGCGTCTCCGACCCGCTACAGAACCCCTCCGACATATCGTCCAACGGCCAGATCGCGCGGCTCACCGTCCAGTACGACGTCCGCGCCAACGACCTTGGCACCGGCGACAACACCGCTCTGCTGGACACGCTGGACACGGCGAGCGCGCCCGGCTTCCAGGTGGAGGCGGGCGGCCCCGTCATCGAGGAGTTCGAGGGCGAGCCGCCGGGCAGCTCGGAAGCCATCGGCATCAGCGCAGCGGTGATCATCCTGCTGCTCGCGTTCGGCTCCATCGTGGCGATGGGACTGCCGATCATGACGGCGCTGCTCGGGCTGACGTCCGGCTTCTTCCTGGTTAGCGTCGGCGCCGGCTTCGTGCCGCTGCCCAACTTCACGGCCCAGTTCGCCGCCATGATCGGCATCGGCGTCGGCATCGACTACGCGCTGCTCGTCGTCAACCGTTTCCGGGAGGCGGAGGCGCACGGCAGGTCCAACCAGGACGCCACGCTGGTCGCCGCCGCGACGGCCGGGCGCTCCGTGTTCTTCGCCGGCGGCACCGTGGTCATCGCCCTGCTCGGCCTCTGGGCCTCCGGGATTGAGAGCATCGGCTGGGTGGGCACCGCCGCCGCGCTGATCGTGCTGCTGACCGTCCTCATCGCCGTCGTGGTGCTGCCGGCCATTCTGCGTTACGTCGGGCCCTTCGTGGACCGCTGGCGCATCCCCATCCTGGCCGCGCCCGCCACCGACCTCCACAAGGGCTTCGGTTACCGGCTCAGCCGCATCGTCCAGAGCCAGCCGCTGCTCTGCCTGGTGCTCTCGCTAGGCATGCTGCTGGCGTTGACGGCGCCAGTCCTCGACCTGCGGACCGGCACCTCGGACGCCGGCAACAACCCGACGTCGTTCACCTCGCGCCGCGCCTATGACCTGCTCTCCGAAGGCTTCGGCCCCGGCACCAATGGCCCGATCCTCGTCGGACTGATCATCGACAACCCGTCCGCGATCGATAAGGTCAACGCGCTACCCGCCGAGCTGAAGTCGCTTGAGGGCGTGCAGCAGGTTTCCGGCGTCACCTTCAATCAGGCGCAGACCGCGGCCGTGATCACCGTCATCCCCACCTCGGCGCCGCAAGACCAGGGCACCGTCGACCTCATCAACCTCCTGCGCAAGGATCTCCGCGCGGACTTCGAGGGCAGCGGCGCGCGGCCGCTCGTCGGCGGTTCCACGGCGCTCTTCATCGATGTCGGAAGCCACGTGGACGCGCGCCTGCCGATCTTCCTCGGCGCCGTCATCGCCCTCAGCTTCGTGCTGCTGATGGCCGTCTTCCGCTCAATCCTCGTGCCGCTCAAGGCCGCGCTGATGAACCTGCTCTCCATCGGCGCCTCGTTCGGCATCCTCGTCGCCATCTTCCAGTGGGGCTGGCTCGGCGGCATCCTCGGCGTCTCCCGCGAGGGCCCCGTCGAGTCGTTCCTGCCGATGATGCTCTTCTCGGTGCTCTTCGGCCTCTCCATGGACTACGAAGTGTTCCTGGTAAGCCGCATCCGCGAGGAGTACGTCGCGACGGGCGACAACACGGAGTCCGTTGCCCGCGGCCTAGCCGCCACCACGCGCGTCATCACCGCCGCGGCTGCGATCATGGTCTGCGTCTTCGCGGCCTTCGGGCTCAGCAACCAGCGCGTGGTCAAGGAGTTCGGCATAGGCCTGGCCAGCGCGATCCTCCTCGACGCCACCGTCGTGCGCCTGGTCCTCGTGCCGTCTCTGATGCAGCTGGCCGGCGACTGGAACTGGTGGATGCCGCGCTGGCTGGACCGCATCCTGCCGCGCCTCCACTTCGACGGCCACGCCCTGGACGACCCGACGATCCCCGTCGTCGCCGGCGGCAGCGAGTAGGCCGCTCATCCTGAGGCTCTCGAAGGATCATCCTGGGGCTGCGAAGCCGGGAGCTGAGCGCGCTGCGGCGCTAACGAACCCCGAACTAACGTAACGCTCACCGGGATTGGCGCGTCAAACCAATGAGACAGATTCCACGATGCCGAAACTGCCCTTCCGCAAGCCGGCCCCCGCAGCCGCGCCGCTGGTCCTCCCCGGACACGGCCCGGACGAGCGGCGCCGCCCGCCGCTGATCGTCCTCACACCGCTCGCTTCCGGCGTCACGTCTTTCCAGGTCAACGAGTTCGCAGACTCCGCCTCCGCCCGCCGCTTCGTGCAGCGCGTGTTCGACGCCGGGCTGGGCCTGCCGCGCGGCCTCACCGCCTTCTGGGCGCTCCAGAATCCGCCGCCCGAGATGCGCGACTCCCTTGAGCCGGTGGTGCTCGTCAGCAGCCCGGACCGGGCGGCGATAGCGTGCCCCTACTTCTTCACCGATGCAGCCGCCGGCCAGTCCTACGCCTGGACGAAGCTGTGCAACGGCATCCCCGCCGGGTCGATCAGCATCTATGTCGCGCTGATCGTAGAGGTCGCCGTCGACCGGCAAGGAGTCGTTAGCCTGAGCCCGGCCTACCCGCCGGCGCCGCCGAAGTCGGCGCGGCACCCGCTCGCCGGCGATGAGCTCGGCACCGGCGGCGACACCCCCGACGAGACGGCCCGCCGGCACGGCGTCCCGGCCCCGGACAGCCTGCCCCGCCGCGCCTAGCGGCCGCCCCCCGCGCGGGACATCCGGCCCCGTCAACTCAGTCCGTACGACTCTAACGCGTTTTCTCGCGGCGCAGTACAAAGAGGGTGGCCACAGAGCCGAAAGGACGAACGCCATGTGGGCAATGCACGATGACTGGGGATGGTGGATGATCTTCGGCTGGATGTGGATGATCGTCTTCTGGGGTCTGATCATCTGGGCCGTCCTGGTGATCGTGGGCCGCATCAGCGCCGCCTCCCACGAAGAACACGCGGCGAGGGCCCTGCGCATCCTCGAGGAGCGCTATGCCCGTGGTGAGATCACCCGCGAGCAGTTCGAGCAGATGCGCGCCGATCTGCGGTCAGGCCCATCCGCACGCCCGACCTAACACCGGCGACGAGCAGTCTACTTCAGCTCGAAGCCTTCGTAGCCGTTGGCGGCGGCTTCCTCGCAGCGCTGGCGGTAGTTGGGAGCCCCGCCGGCGTAGGCCATGAACGTGCGCTTCAGCCTGCCGGGGACGTTCTTGTTGACGCCCGTCATCCAGGAGTCGACCTGGGAGAGCAGGAGGTGCCGGCCGGTGTCGTAGACGTGTTCGGTCCAGGCGTCCTGCGCTTCCACCGCCGGCACGATGCGCTGATAGTTGTGCTCCCGCATGTACGCGAGAAGGCCGGCGACCCAGTCGACGTTCTGCTCGGCGCAACGGGGGATGTTGCAGAACGTGGCGGCGTTGTGCGGGCCGATCAGGGTCAAGAAGTTCGGGAAGCCCGCGACGGCAAGGCCCAGGTAGGTGGCCGGCCCATCCGCCCACGCGTCCTTCAGCGCCTTGCCGCCAATGCCGCGAATGTCTATGCGATCGAAGGCGCCGGTGATGGCATCGAACCCGGTGGCATAGATGATCATGTCGAAGCCGTACTCCGCGTCGCTCGTCTTGATGCCAGTCGCGGTGATGCACTCGATCGGCGTCTCGTTGATATCGACTAGCGTCACATTGTCCTGGTTGTAGACCTCGTAGTAGCCGCTCTCCAGAGGGACGCGGCGGGTACCGAAGCCGTGGTTCTTGGGAATGAGCTTCTCGGCGGTCTTCGGATCGTGGACACGCTCCCGGATCTTGCGGCTGATGAAGTCCGTGATCGTCGCGTTTGCCTCCGGGACGACCATCAGGTCGCGGAAGTTGCCCATCCAGATGCCGAAGCCGGGCTCGGCGTAGAGCTTCTCGTAGAAGGCCTCGCGCTCTTCGGGGGTGACGTCCATGGCGTGGCGTTCGTCGGCCTGGTGGATGAAGGCGCCCCACGTTTCCTTGCAGCGGGCAAAGATCTGCGGGTACGTGGACTTGATCTTGCGCTGCGTCTCCGCGTCGATCCGGCTGTTGTGGAGCGGCGCGCAGAAGTTGGGCGTCCGCTGGAACACTGTGAGGGTGGCCGCCGTCTTCGCGACTTCGGTGATGGTTTGCACCCCGGTGGCGCCCGTGCCGATCACGGCCACCCGCTTGCCTTCGAAGGTCACCGGCTCGTGCGGCCAGCGGGCCGTGTGATACGCCTCGCCCTGGAAGCTGTCGACGCCCGGGATGTTCGGCATGGTGAGCGCGGACAGCGGGCCGATAGCGGTGACAAGGAACTGCGCGCGCGCCCGCCTGCCGTCGCCGGCCTGGATCTCCCACTTGTCCGCCGCCTCCTCGAAGGTCGCCGAGATGATGCGAGTGTTGAAGGTGATGTCGCGGCGGAGATCCAGCTTGTCGGCGACGAAGTTGCAGTAGCGCAGCGTTTCCGGCTGACCCGCGAAGTGCTCGCTCCAGTCCCACTCCTGCAGGATCTCGTCATCGAACGAGTAGCCGTACGTCCAGCTCTCGGAATCGAAGCGCGCACCCGGGTAGCGGTTCCAGTACCACGTGCCGCCGACGGCCGCGCCCGCTTCGAACGCCCGGACCGAGAAGCCGAGGCCGCGCAAGCGGTGCAGCGCGTACATGCCGGAGATGCCGGCGCCGATGATGATGACGTCGTACTGCTCCACCGGCTTTCCTTTGCCCGCCGGACGTTCAGAAGTGCTGGTCTTGCTCGACATTGGCATTCCGCACGCTAGGACGGGAGATGGCGGCTGTCAACCGTTCCGCACCCAGACAGCGGCGCCGG
>DATKKM010000017.1:0-22842 GCA_035542855.1 Dehalococcoidia bacterium | reverse complement strand
GCCCCGGCGCGAGGCCGGACATATCGAGGACGCGGATCCCTTCGAGCGGCATCATGGTGTGGTTCCTTCTGGCAATTAGAGGCTGGAGGTTGGATTTCGAGAGGAATCATGCGAAGACGGGGCGGGCGCTGTCAAACAACGTGTGTTTGTTGCCGCGTCTCCGGCCTTGCTGATACGATTACGTTCGAACGGGGCTGTAGCTCAGCTGGGAGAGCGCCACACTGGCAGTGTGGAGGTCAGGGGTTCGATCCCCCTCAGCTCCACCAAACAGAAGACGAAGAGGCCGCGAAGGAGAGTAGTAGGGCCAAACGTGCAGAGAGCCGGCGTCTTGTGCGAGCCGGCAGACCGGCCCGAACTCGCTCCTGAGCCGCGTCCGTGACGTATCGGAAGCCTTCAGGCTTCCGCCTAGCGGACGCCGGGTAGCGCCCGTTACAGCGCCCCCGAGTGTTCCCGCCTCGGCGGGGAAACCAGGGTGGTACCGCGGAAGGCAACGTCCTCCGTCCCTGTGGACGGAGGACGTTCTGTTTGGAGATGCGATGGACGTATCGACAAGCGAACAGCTGCACATCTTCTCCCGGCTGCTGATCGCCGGGGGGCTCGGTGCTGTCATTGGCCTGGAGCGCGAGATCCGGGGCTATCCGGCCGGCATCCGCACGATAGGGCTGGTGGCGTTGGGCGCCAGCCTGTTCACAGACGTCTCGCAGCTCTTCAGCGACGCGTCCACGTCCCGCGTCGCTTCGAACATCGTGGTGGGCATCGGGTTCATCGGCGCCGGAGTGATCCTGCAGGACAGGGGCCGCATCCACGGCATCACCAGCGCGGCGACGATCTGGGCGGCAGCCGCTATCGGAATGGCCATTGGGCTGTCCCTCTACGTGGTCGGGGTTCTCGGGGCGGTGCTGATAGTGGTAGCGCTGGAAGCGAGGCCTCTGACCAGGCGCCTGGACCGAGTGCTCTACCGCTGGCTGGGCGAGCTCAGCGAGAAGGAAGCGGACGAGGAGCTGGGGGTGGCCTGGCGGCGGACCCGTGATGAGTGGGAGAAAGAGCAAGGCGAATGACAGAGCAGAAGACGCAACAGCGGCCGGACCGGTACGATCCGCAGGCAATCGAAAGGAAGTGGCGGGAGCGCTGGGCGTCCGATGGTCTGTACAACACGGACCTCCTGGCTGACGGCGAGAAGTTCTACTTCTTGACGATGCTTCCGTACACGTCCGGCGACCTGCACGTGGGGCACTGGTATGCGATGGCGCCTTCGGACGCGGCGGCGCGGCACCAGCGGATGAACGGCAAGAACGTCTTCTTCCCCATCGGCTTCGATGCGTTCGGGCTGCCAGCGGAGAACGCGGCGATCAAGCGCGGCATCCACCCGCGGGTCTGGACCTACGAGAACATCGACCGTATGCGCGGCCAGCTCAAGAGCATGGGCGCGATGTTCGACTGGAAGCACGAGGCGATCTCCGCCGACCCGGAGTATTACCGCTGGAACCAGTGGTTCTTCGTGAAGATGTTCGAGAGAGGCCTGGCCTACCGGAAGATGGCCCCGGCCAACTGGTGCCCGAACGACCAGACGGTGCTGGCCAACGAGCAGGTGGTGAACGGTCTGTGCGAGCGCTGCGGTGCGGCGGTGATCCAGAAAGACCTGGAACAGTGGTTCTTCCGCATCCGGGACTACGCGGATGAGCTCCTGGACTTCAGCCAGATGGAATGGCCGGAGCCGATCGTTACGATGCAGCGCAACTGGATCGGCCGTTCGGAGGGGCTGGAGGTCGACTTCGGCCTGGACATTCCCGGCGTCGAGCAGAAGGCGATCCGCGTCTTCACGACGCGGCCGGACACGATCTACGGCGTGACGTTCATGGTGCTGGCGCCGGAGCACCCTCTGGTCGGCAAGATCACAACTCCGGAGAAGCGCGCCGAGGTCGACGCGTACATCGACCAGGCGCGCCACCAGACGGAGATCGAGCGGCTGAGCACGGAGCGCGAGAAGACGGGCGTCTTCACCGGGGCCTACTGCACGAACAACTTCAACGGCCGCAAAGTGCCGATCTGGATCGCGGACTACGCACTGGTCTGGTACGGCACCGGCGCGGTGATGGGAGTGCCGGCGCACGACACCCGCGACTTCGCCTTCGCGCAGAAGTATGGGCTGGATTGCCCGGTGGTGATCGCGCCGGCGGACTGGGACGGCGGTGCGTTGAGCGACGCGTACATAGAGCCGGGAACGATGGTGAACTCCGGCCAGTTCGACGGGCTGCCAAACGAAGAAGGCAAGCAGGCGATCACCGGCTTTGCGGAGAAGCAGGGCTGGGGCCAGCGCATGATCACTTATCGCCTGCGCGACTGGTTGATCTCGCGACAGCGGGCCTGGGGCACGCCGATCCCGATGATCTACTGCGACGCCGACGGGATCGTCCCGGTCCCGGAGGACCGGCTGCCCGTCCTGCTCCCGGACGACGCGGAGTACCTGCCCACGGGCAAGTCCCCCCTGGCCCGGCACGAGGGGTTCGTGAACGCGACGTGCCCGAAGTGCGGCAAGCCGGCCCGCCGCGAGACCGACACGATGGACACGTTCATGGACTCCAACTGGTACTTCGTGCGGTACCTGAGCCCGGACTACGACAAGGCGCCGGTCGACCCGGCATTGGCAGACCGCTGGCTGCCCGTAGACCAGTACACGGGCGGCGCCGAGCACGCGGTGATGCACCTGCTATACGCGCGCTTCTTCTGGAAGGTGGCACGTGACCTGGGCGTGGTCAAAGGCCCTGAGCCGTTCCTGCGACTGTTCAACCAGGGCCAGATCCTGGGCCCGGACGGCCAGCGCATGTCGAAATCGCGCGGTAACGTAGTCGCGCCGGACGACCAGGTGTCCAAGTACGGAGCGGATTGCTTCCGCTGCTACCTGATGTTCATCGGGCCGTGGGAGGATGGCGGGCCGTTCCGCCTGGATGGCATCTCCGGCATCGAGCGCTGGCTGAACCGCGCCTGGAGCCTGGTGGTGAGCGAGCCATCGTTCGGGTCGCCCGATGCGGCCGCCGTCCGCGAGATGCGCCGGTTGACGCACAAGACGCTGCGCCGCGTATCGGAGGATTACGCCGGCTTCCGCTGGAACACGGCGATCGCCGCGCTCATGGAGATGGTGAATGGGCTGACTCGCGCCCGCGAATCGGGGCCAATCCAACGCGAGGCCTGGGACGAGGCGATCGAGAAGATGCTGCTGATGATGGCGCCGGTCACGCCTCACATCGCGGAAGAGCTGTGGGAGCGCGCGGCCAAGCCGTACAGCGTCCACCTGCAGTCGTGGCCGTCCTGGGACGCGGAGCTGGCGCGCGAGGACGAGATCACGCTGGTGGTGCAGGTCAACGGCAAGGTGCGCGACCGCATCAACCTGCCGGCCGGCATCTCAGAGGAGGACGCGGTCAAGGCGGCACTGGCCAGCGAGGCCGTACAGAAACACATGGACGGCAAGGAGCCGCGCATGGTGAAATACGTGCCCGGAAAGCTCGTGAACATCGTCGTCTAGCCGGAAGGAGTACCGATGCGCTACCTGGTAACGATGGAACTCAACGATATCAACTCTTCGCCCGACCCGCGGGAAATGGCGACGTTCATCGAAAACGTCGTCCTGCCGTCGCTCGGTCAGTTGGCGCAATGGGAGAAGGCCGGCACCGTCAGAGGCGGCATCCTCGCCGGGCGCCGAGGCCAGGCCTTCATCGTCGATGTCGATTCGCACGAAGCTCTCGGCGACTTGCTGCGCCAGCTCCCGATCTGGAGCTCTTGCGACATAGACGTGACGCCCATCGAATCGTTCGAGCATCGTCTGGAGGCAGGCAAGCAGATGGTCCAGAAGGCGAGACAGGCCTAGCGGAACGAATCCCGCCGCCCGTGCGTTCTTCCAGTACACTGGATGTATGCCGACTGCCTTCGTCACCCGTGTCATCGCCGCGCCCCAGCACGACGTCTGGGCGCTGATCTCGGACATCTCCCAGGCCGGGCGCTGGAACCGCTTCTGGTCGAAGATCGAGTTCACATCACCGCAGACTCACGGCGCCGGCACAAGGTTCCGGGCCACCACCTCCAGCGGCGATTCGTTCGAGTTCGAAGTCTGCGAGTGGGAAGCGCCGCAGCGGATTGCCTTCTGCCCGATACGGGAACCCGGAGAGCGCTACAACATCACGTTAGAGTCGCACGTGTTCGAAGTGAGGGCGGTCTCCGCAGACGCGTGCGAGGTGACGGTCACGGCGCACGCCAGCGCCAGCGGCCTACGCGGACGCATCATGGCGATGTTCTTCTGGGCGTCGCATCAACGGGACGGGTTGGAGGCCGCGCTCGACTCTCTGCAGAGCGTGTTCGAGCCCGAGGAGGCGGATGACGACGCCGGCGCGTCCTCGTCCCGCCAAGCCCTCCCAGAGTAGGATGCGCCTCCCCCTGCTGGCCGCGCTGGCGGCCCTGGCGGTTCTGCTCGCCGTCCATCCGGCGCCGGGCGTGGAGGCACAGACAGCGGAGCTGGTGACGCTGACTTCCAACGTGCAGTACGACGTGAAGTCGGTCAACGACGGCGTGCACGTGGCCTGGGACGCGACGGTGACCAACAACGACCCGGCGTCAACGTTCCACAACGGGAGCGGCTTCTACTACTTCGCGTACCCCCTGCCGGTGCTGGCCGGCGCCAGCAACATCCTCGCTCACGACACCGGAGGCAACAGCCTGGACATCACCCTGGCCGATTCTGGCTCGCCGATCGTCCAGACCGCCACGGTCAACTTCGCGCGCGGCATCTTCTACGGCGAGACGTATGGCTTCACCCTCACCTATGACCTGGTGAACACGCGCTCGCAGTCGATCATCGTCTCGCCCTTCTACGCGTACGTGCCGGTGGTTTCGGCGGGCGACCCATCAGTTGTCACGGTCAACCTGCCCGGCGGCGACCCCTGGTCGACAAGCCTCAACGGCAACGTGTGCGCGCGGGCGGGGTCAACTTTCACCTGCACCGGGTCTCAGGGACCGTATATCACAGCGGTCGCCGAGGCCAGCCAGCCGGGCCGGGTGGCTTCTACGACGTTTGACGTTCCGCTGACCAACGAGACGCTCAACGTGAAGCTCACCTACTTCCAGGGCGAGGAAGCTACGGCGCAGCACCAGCAGGCGCTGGTCACCGCCGCGCTGCCCGTGATCGAGCAGACCTTCGGGTTCAACTTCGGCGGGCCGTCTGCGCTCAACGTCTCGCAGGGCGGCCAGCAGCTTGTCCTGGGCTACGAAGGGCTGACCGGCTGCGACAGCGACTCCTGCGATGTCGTAGTGTCGCCGGTGGCCTCTGACGACACTGTGATCCACGAGCTGTCCCACCTCTGGACGACGATTTACAGCAAGCGCTGGCTGGAGGAGGGGTTCGCACAGCTTTCCGCGGAGACAGTCGCGCCGCAGCTGCCGGCGGGCATCGTCAGCGGAGAGGCCCCGCGGCGCACTCCCTCAACGATTGCCTTCGACCTGGACGCCTGGGGAGCAACGTCGTCCCTGATCGGCGCGGACCCGCAGCAGGTGGCGCTTGAGGACGCGGGCTATGACTACTCGCTGCGCTTCCTGGAGACGCTGCGCGACTCATTCGGCGTGCAGGCGCTGCAGGCGGTGAACCGCAACATCGCCACGAGCGGCAAACCGGCCGACAGCCAGCGCTTCATGGACCTGCTGGAGGCCGCGACGGGCGAGAACACGGACGACCTCTTCCTGACCTGGGTGTTCCCCGATTCCTACAGCCAGGTGCTCGCCGGCCGGCGCGAGGCGAGGGACCGCATCGATGACCTGCGGGGACGCCTCACGAGCGAGGGCTTGCCGACGGACCTGCTGACGCCGATCCAGGCGAATATCGACGCCTGGCAGTTCGACCAGGCGCTCTCGGCGCTGGACGCGGCGGACGAAGGGCTTGGCACGTACAAAGAGCTGCTGCCGCAACTCAACGCGCTGGAGAGCGCGGCCGAAGACGCGGGCCTGACCGTACCGGACTCGATCAACGACGCCCTGATCAACTTCGACTTCGACAGCGCGCAGACCGGCCTCGCCTCCGCCCAGGACGCGGTCTCGGCCTACACGGAGGCCGGCGCAAAGGTCCACGAGCCCCGCAGCCTCTGGACGAAGTTCGGCTTGCTTGGCAGCAGCCCTGGCGGCTCGCTCGACGACGCGCGGGAGTCGTTCGCCAACGGTGACTTCGAGACGTCACAGGCCCAGGCGCAGCACGCGAAGGCGCTGATCGAGGACGCATCATCGGTGGCGTTCAAGCGGCTGATGATCGTGGCCGGCTTCATGGCGGTCCTGGCTCTCGCGGTTGGGATCGCAATAGCGGTGGGACGGCTGCGGGAGCGCGGCCTGGCGGAGCCGTAGCCTAGCTGCGAGGACGATCGGCGGCGCGCTGCTCCAGCGCATCGACGCCGTTGCGCACAGTGGAGAGAAAGCCCTCCAGCTCCTCTTCCAGGCGGCGCAGCGTCTGCAGCGCATAGGAGTCAGCCTCCCGCATCTCCCGGCTGCTCTGCTTCTGGGCCTCATCCAGGCGATCGCGCGCCTGCTCTTCGGCGGCCAGCAGCAGATCACGGACACGGCGCTCTGCGTCCAGGACGATCTCGCGGGAGCGGTCGTGCGCGGCCTTGACGACTTCCGTCTCGTTCAGGCGCTTGTCGAGCTCTTCGTGGGCGCGTGACAGGAGATCGGCGGCCTGCCGCTCGCCTTCCGCAATGACCTCGCCGCGCTCCTCAAGGACTTCCCGCGCGTCATACACCTCGCGCGGGACAGCGACGCGCATGCGGTCCACAAGCTCGATCATCTTCTGGCGCGGCACGACGACGCCCCCGCCCACGGGGACGCGGCGGCCTTCGCTGACGATCTCCTCCAGACGGTCGATAAGGTGGAGTATGTCCAACTACTTCCCCTTGCCGAACTTGCCTTCCAGCGCCGCGATCACGTGGGAGGGGACAAGCTCGCCAACGTCGTAGCCCAGGCTGGCCACTTCGCGGATGCGGTGGCCGCTGACGTAGAGGTGCTCAAGGCTGGCCATCAGGTAGATCGATTCGATCTCCGGCGCCATCTTCTTGTTCATCAGCGCCATGTCGAGCTCAGCCTCGAAGTCGGTGACGGCGCGGATGCCGCGGACCAGGACCCGGGCCTGCTCCTTGCGCGCGAAGTCCACGACCAGGCCTGTGAATGACTTGACCTCGACGTGGTCCAGGTGCTTGACCGCCTCCTTGAACAACGCCACTCGCTCCTCGGTGGTGAAGAGCGATGAGGTGGGCTTCAGGTCATAGACGGCGACGACAACTTTGCTGAACATGCTCGCCGCGCGCTGAGTTATGTCGACGTGACCGTTGGTCACCGGGTCGAAGCGGCCGGGGTAGATCGCCGTCAGCAATTGTCACCTCCATCGCCCGCAGGCAAGTAGATCGATACCGCGCTGTCGCCGTGGCGCAGCTGCTTTGCCAGGTGAAAGGGGCCCAGATCGCTGCGCGCTTCCTCGCGCGCGCTGTGCTCCAGCACGACAACCGCATCATCAGCGACGAGCGCCGAGCGCGCCAGGCGCTCAAGGACGTCCGGCGCTGAGGCGTCTGCGTAGGGTGGGTCGGCGAGGATGACCGTGTACCCGCCTTCGAGCCTGTCGAGGGCGCGTTCAGCAGCGATGGGATACACCATCCCGCGGTCCGCGAACCCGGTGGCTTCCAGGTTATCGCGGATCACGCCGGCCATAGCGCGGTCGCGCTCCACGAAGTCGCAGCGGTTCGCGCCGCGGCTCAGCGCTTCTATGCCGAGCGCGCCCGTGCCCGCGTAGACGTCCAGGACACGCGAGAAGTCCGCCCCCATCGCTTCGAGTGCGGAGAAGAGGGCGCCGCGCATCATGTCGGAGCTGGGACGCGGGGCGGCGGAACGGTCGCCGCGGCGCCTGGACGGCGGTCCCTTGAGATGTCGGCCCTTGGCGGTCCCGGCGATCACTCTCACGCTAGCAATCTTAGCTGGTCGTGATCGTGGCGTCGTCGTGGTCGCTGGCGGTGTTGCTGGCTTCGTCCTCCACGGTCCCGGTGATCGTGTCGGTCACGGAGGCGCCGGAGTCAGCGGGAGCCGTCTCCTTGAAGGTGCACTGGATCTCGTCGGCGCCGTGGTCGAATGAGCCAGGGCCATCGGCGGCGTCTCCATCGTCCGGGGCCAGGACCGCGCCGATGATGTCGCCCCCTTCGTCGGTCGTGCAGGAGATGTCGGCGTAGGTGTCATCGATCAGCGAGGTGACAGTCACCGGGACGTCGCCGTCGTTGTCGATCGTGATCAGGTAGGTCACCTCGGAGCCCGGCGAGACGATCTCGCCGTTACTGAACGTGCCGCCGTCATCGTCGCCTTCCGCGAGCTTGCCGACGTCGACGCGCAAGGCGCCGGCCGACGACGAAGTAGGTGTCGGGCTCTCGGTGGCGGCGGGCGTCTCGCTTGGCGGGAAGGTTTCGAGCGGCGTTGGGGTGGTCGTCGCCTCGCCCTGTCCGACGCCAACGGTCACCGCCTGGCCGAAGCGGCGGTCGCCATCGCTCACCACGAGGATTACCCGCTGGTCGCCGGCGTTTTGCGGCGTCCAGGTCGCGGTTGTGGAACCGTCGGGCGCGTTGAGCGTGCCACCGTCCGGGGCCTGCCAGACGGCCTGCAGCATCTTGTCGTTAGGGCGGCGTAGAGTGACGGTGGCGGAGTCGATGAGCTCCCGGACCTTGGGCCAGATGTTGGCGACGTCCGACGTCCCGGAGCCGTCGGCGACGATGAGGCCGCCGAGTGCATAAGCCTGCACCAGCTCAAGCTTGAAGCCGACGCTGTACGAGTTCTCGATGTAGATGCGGTTGTGCTCTGTGCCGCCGAGCGAGAAGGAGACGGCGAGCGCGTCGTCGCTCCAGGCGAGAGTGCTGGCGCCCTCGCCCTGGTCCAGGTTCTTGGCCACGAGGTCAACTTCGACGCCTGGCTTGATGTCCTTCGGGTCGGTCGGCTCGCGCACGGTTGCCGAGCTGGCCAGGACCATCGCCTGCAGGTAGCCGATGGGCTGCGTGGAGTCGCCGGAGCCTTCGATAGCGAACGGACTGACGACGAGCAGCACCTTGTGCGTATCGACGAGGTCAGAGAGGCGCCCGAGCGAGTCAGGCATCGTCTGCCAGTAGGCGACCGGGTCGGCGATGGGCAGGATCTTGATGTAGTCGACGGACTGGGCCAGCTGCTGCCAGTCGTAGGCGGAGCGCTGGGCGGTCGGCGGCGGCAGCGTGAGGATCAGCTTCTTGCCGTTGCGGTGCAGCTCGCTGCCGACGGCCTGGACGAACGCCGTGAACTGGGAGGTGTCATTCACATCAACGGAGGAATACTCGAGGTCGATGCCGTCCAGGTTGTTGTTCTGGACCAGGTTGGAGATCTGCTGCACGTGACTGGCGCGCAACGACTCGTCGCCGAGGATGTCGTTTACAACGGAGGCGGTGTCCTCGCTGCTGCCGACGATCGTCGGGATGATCAGCGTGCCGGAGTCGTGCGGGACGCTCGTCGGCGTGCCCGTGACGGTGCCGTCGGCCACCGGCGTGTAGTCTCGTGGGGTGATGATGCCGAGCGTTCCGGCAGACGGGTTCAGCGTGCTGCCGGACGGCAGCGATGCGCCGACCACGTAGGCCTGCGAAGCGACTTTGAGGATCGCCAGGTTGGAGGGCAACGGCTGGAACTCACCTTGCCCGCAGGGGCAGAGGGAGTTGTCGTTGGTGATGTTGACGTCCAGTACACGCTGCCAGCGGTTGTCCTGGTATGTGTAGAAGCCCAGCCCGGTCGAGTCCTGCACCGTGTCGGTGAGGGGCTGGCTGATGTCGGCGCCCGTGCCCGCCTTGTCGATCTCGAACTCGATGTAGCGGCTGACGGCGGTGAGGCCGGGCGGCAGAGTCGGGATCGCCTCCAGGCAGCCCTTCACGCCGGGGGCGATCTGGGCGCAGCCGCCGGAAGAGCCGCCGCCAGTGTTGTCGTTGCCGCCGCCGCTGCCCAGGACGGACGAGAAGACGAACACGGCCACGATGACAAGAGCGAGGAAGGCGATGGTGCCGCCGATGATGAGGGGCGCCGGGTCGCGTTCGGGCCTCTGCTTCAGCAGCCGTTCAAAGGGGCCTTCCGGCCGCGGCAGGTCGCGGCGCGGCCTCCGGTGGGGCGGCTCATCTCGGGGCGGGATTCGTCGCATGCTTAGAGGTGTGTTGTTTGCCCGGCCCGCCGGCTTGAGGGTGCGTTTGAGGGAGGCCGGAAATCAGCGGTAGTGTAACATAGCGCACTCTTGGGGAAAAACCGCTTCTTTGCTTCACTTTACAGGCTTGCCGGGAGTGTTATAATCCGCCCATAACGACATCCATCAGACCCGACTGTGGGCTCTAACCCGCAGTCCTATTTTTTTGGGAGTTCCACCCGAGATGGCAGGCAAGCCGATTCCGCTTACCGAAGACGGGCTCGCCAAGCTCCAGAAAGAGCTTGACGAGCTGGTCAACGTACGCCGGGCAGAGGTGGCGCAGCGCATCCACGACGCCAAGGAGCTGGTGGGCGCTCAGAACGCGCCAGAGTACGAGGACGCCCGCGCCGAGCAAGCTTTCGTCGAGGGGCGCATCATCGAACTGGAGACGATGCTGCAGAACGCGGTGATGATCGACGAGAAGCACCGCGATCACCAGAAGGTCTCGCTCGGCTCCAGGGTGGAAGTGAAGGACCACAAGGGCAAGAAGGCGGTCTACACCATCGTCGGCGTCGCTGAAGCGGACCCCAGGGAGGGCAAGATCAGCAACGAATCGCCTGTGGGAACGGCGCTGCTGGGCAAGAAGGTGGGCGACAAGATCGACATCAAGGCGCCCGCCGGCGACATGACCTGGACGATCGTCAAGATTGACTAGCGGCCCAAAGCGGCCACGGATACAATCAGGCGGGGCTGCAAGGCCCCGCCCTTCTTTTGGGGGCAAGCCGCCACAACTCTCATGTCCGAAGACGAACTTATCGCCCAGCGCAAGGAGAAGCTTGAGCAGCTGCGCGCCCGCGGCATCGACCCGTATCCGCCGCGCTTCAAGCGCTCGCACACGGCGGCCGGCGCCGCCTCGCTGGCCCCGGACACCGGGACGGGCCCGGACGTCACAGTCGCCGGGCGGGTGACGGCGATGCGCGGCATGGGCAAGGCCTCGTTCGTCGACCTCCGGGACGGCAGCGGGCGCGTCCAGGCCTACCTCAAACAAGAGACGCTGGGCCCGGAGGCCTACGCGCTGCTCAAGGAGATCGACCTCGGCGACTTCATCGGCGTCAGCGGCCACCTCTTCCGCACGAAGACCGGCGAGCCGACGATCGAAGTGCGAGAACTCGCGGTCCTGACGAAGTCCCTGCGTCCGCCTCCCGAAAAGTGGCACGGGCTCCAGGACATAGAGCAGCGCTACCGCCAGCGCTACCTTGACCTGATGTCCAACCCGGAGGCCCGCGAGATCTTCGAGAAGCGCTCCCGGGCCATATCGGGGATCCGGCGGTTCCTGGACCAGCGCGGGTTCATGGAGGTAGAGACGCCCATCCTGCAGGGGACCGCCGGCGGCGCCGCCGCGCGGCCCTTCGTCACGCACCACAACACCCTGGACCGCGACTTCTACATGCGCATCGCCATTGAGCTGCACCTCAAGCGGCTGGTGGTCGGCGGCTTCGACCGGGTGTACGAGATCGGCCGCATCTTCCGCAACGAGGGCGTGTCCACGAAGTACAACCCGGAGTTCACGATGCTGGAGGTGTACGACGCGTACTCGGACTACAACGGCATCATGGACCTGGTTGAGGAGATGCTCTTCACGGTCGCCGGCGAAACATCGGGCGACACCAGGGTGCAGTACGGTGAGCACGTGATCGATTTCGCGCCACCATGGCCGCGCCTGCGCCTGCGCGACGGCATCCTGGAGCGCTCCGGCATCGACATCGACGAGTACCCGGACGCCGATTCCCTGCGCAAGGCGATCGCCAGCACGGAGGTGCACACGGAGCCAACGTGGGGCCGCGGCAAGCTGATCGACGAACTGGCCACGGTCTTCGTCGAGCCGCACCTCATGCAGCCGACGTTCCTCATCGACTATCCGATTGAGCTTTCGCCGCTGGCCAAGCGCAAGCTGGACGCGCCGGGTTATGTCGAGCGGTTCGAGCTGTTCATCTGCGGCCGCGAAGTGGGCAACGCCTACACCGAGCTGAACGACCCGATCGACCAGCGCGAGCGGTTCATCGAACAAGCGCGGCTGCGTGCGCAGGGCGACGAAGAGGCGGAGGTGGCGGACGAGGACTTCCTCGTCGCGCTGGAGCACGGCATGCCCCCCACCGGCGGCCTCGGCATCGGCATCGACAGGCTGATCATGGCGCTGACGGGCGTCTCCTCCATCCGCGAGGTCATCCTCTTCCCCGCGCTGCGCGAGCGCCAGCCGTAGTGGGCAACTTCCGCGCCATCGTCTTCGACCTTGACGGGGTGCTGTGGGACGGCGAGCCGCTCTATCACGAGGCGTTCAACGTCGTGCTCAAGCCGCAAGGCTGCATCGTCACTTACGCGGACTACCTGAACGTCATCGGCTACTCGGTGGAAGCTGCCTGGGAGTGGGTGCTCAAGAACTGCGGCATCGCCGAGCCGATCGATCGCTTCCTGCCGCTCTACGATGCGGCCGTGATGGAGCTCCTGTCCCAACCCAAAGAACCCCTGCCCGGAGTGCGAGAGCTACTCGCTGAACTGCACGCCCGCCGAATCCCCGTGGGGCTGGCGTCCGCTTCGCTCAGGCACTGGATCGACGCTACCCTCGAAGGCATCGGCCTGGTGGGCCAGTTCCAGACGACTGTGGCCGCGGATGAGGTCGAGCACGCCAAGCCCGCGCCGGACCTGTACCTCCGGGCAGCAGCGAACCTGGGCGTCGATCCGATGCTCTGCGTAGCCGTGGAGGACACGGTGTCGGGCGTGCGCTCGGCGAAGGGCGCGGGGATGTACGTCGTCCAGGTGCGGGCGTCGTCCACAGCGCTACCGCCGATCGCGGAGGCGGACGCGGTGATCGAGGACTTTTCGCAGTTTGACCTGGGGCTGTTCGCCAGGAAGTAAAGTAGGGGCGCAGCGTACTGACGCCCCTACGTCGTATCCGGGACTACTTCTCGATCGGCGCCCCCACCAGGGAGCCCCACTCTGTCCAGGAGCCGTCGTAGTTGCGGACGTTGGGGTAGCCCAGGAGGTTCGTCAAGACGAACCAGGTGTGGGCGGAGCGCTCGCCGATGCGGCAGTAGGCGATGATCTCCTTGTCTGGCGTGATGCCCTGGTCGCCGTAGATCTTCGCGAGCTCGTCGCGCGACTTGAAGGTGCCGTCCTCGGCCACAGCGGTGGACCAGGGGATGTTCTTGGCGCCCGGGATGTGGCCGCCGCGCTGCGAGCCTTCCTGCGGGAGGTTCTCCGGGGCCAGCAGCTCCCCGGAGTACTCCTTGGGGCCGCGCACGTCGACGAGGCCAACGCCCTTCTTGTCGAGCGCCTTGAGCACGTCGTCGCGGAAGACGCGGATCTTGGCGTCGGGGCTCTTCACGGAGAAGCTGGTCGCCTTGTGGCTGGGCGCGTCGGTCGTAATCGCCCGCCCTTCGTCGATCCACTTCTTGCGGCCGCCGTTCATCAGCTTGGCGTCGACTCCGTAATACTTGAGGAGCCAGAGGGCGTAGGCGGCGAACCAGTTGTTGTTGTCGCCGTAAAGGACGATCGTGGTGTCCTTATCGACACCCGCCTGGGAGAGCAGCTTCTCGATGCCGGCCTTGTCGGCGACGTCGCGGACGACGTGCGTCTCGAGGTCGCTCTTCCAGTTCCAGCCGACGGCGCCGGGCGCGTGGCCGGTGTCGTAGGCGGCCGTGTCGACATCCACCTCGATGAGGCGGACCTTCGGGTCGTCCAGGTGCCCGGCGACCCAGTCGGTAGAGACGATGGAATCGGGCTTGGCGTAATCAGCCATTGGTAGGAACCTCCTTGTTTGGCGCTTCTTAAGTTTTCAGGGATTTTTGGCGATGGGGCGCCTCTGCGGGTAATTATAGATAAACTCGCTCGACAAACTCAAGAAGCGACATGAGAGCCCACCTTCGCCAGCGGCACCGTCGATTGTGAGCCATCGCGGAGGTCCTTCAGCGACACCATCTGATCGGCGATCTCGCGGTCGCCGATGATGGCGACGTAGCACGCGCCGAGGTGACCGGCGTGACGCATCTGCGCTTTGAGTGAGCGCGCCCCTGACCCGACAACCGTGCTAATGCCGTCGCGCCGCAGGTCGGACGCCAGCTTGTAGCCGACCAGGCGCGCCACCTCAGACTGGCAAGCGACGTAGACGCCGAGGCCGTTGGCGTCCGGCAGGACCACCTCCTGGCGTTTGAGGTTGATGACGATGCGCTCGATGCCGGTCCCGAAGCCGACGCCGGGCGTGTGCTTGCCGCCGAGCTGCTCGATCAGGCCATCATAACGGCCGCCGCCGCCGATGCTGCTCTGGCCGCCCTCTTCCGGCGGCTGCACTTCGAAGACGGTGCGGGTGTAGTAGTCCAGGCCGCGCACCAGGCGGGTGTTGGGGTGATAGGTGATACCCACCGCATCCAGGTACCCCTTCAACCTCGCGAAGTGCTCGGCGCAGGCGTCGCAGAGGTGGTCGGTGAAGGCGGGCGCCCCCGCGATGACGGGCTGGCAGCGCTCCTCCTTGCAGTCCAGGAGACGGAGCGGGTTATGCTCGTAGCGGACGCGGCAGTCGGGGCAGACCTGGTCGAGCTTGCCGGCGTAATAGGCGCGGAGCGCGTCGAGGTAGGCGGGCCGGCAGACGGGATCGCCAATGGAGTTCAGGTGCACGGTGAGGCCGGTCAGCCCGAGGTCTTCGTAGAGGCGGAGGAGAAACTCGATGATCTCGGCGTCGATCGCCGGGTCATCATCGCCGATCGCTTCAGCGCCGAACTGGTGGTGCTCACGGTAGCGGCCGGCCTGCGGGCGGTCGTAGCGGAAGTTGGGCATCCAGTACCAGAGGCGGACGGGCTGCGGCAGGTTCTGCATGCCGTGCTCAAGGTAGGCGCGGCAGACCGGCGCCGTCCCCTCCGGGCGCAAGGCGAGCTGCTGCTGGCCGCGGTCTTCGAACAGGTACATCTCCTTGGAGACGATGTCCGTGGCGGCGCCGACGGTGCGCAGGAAGAGCGAAGCGTCCTCGAACATCGGCGTCTCGATGGCGCTGTAGCGGAATTCGCGGCAAAGGCGCTCTGCGGTGGCGCGGACGTAGTCCCACCACGGCTGGTCCTCCGGAAGGACGTCCAGGGTGCCCCGCGGAGCCTGGTATTGCGGCATACGCTAAGGGTCGAGGGTCAGGGGCCGGGGGTCAAGGGGCGATGCTTCGCGCTGTCCAGTCCCTGGCGGCGGCTGGTAAACTCTAGGGCAGATGGCGATCCAGGAAGAAAAGCTGGGCGAATCTCTTCTCCAGAGAGTAGCCGAATACCTCCCGCCCAAGGGCCAGAAGCTCGTGCGGGAAGCGCTCGAGTATGCGATCGAGCAGCACGAGGGCCAGACGCGCAAGAACGGCGACCCGGTGATCACGCACCCGCTTCACGCGGCGGAAACGATCGCGGCGCTGCAGCTGGACGCCGCGACTATAGCCGGCGCGCTGCTCCACGACGTGCAGGAGGACTGCGGGGTCAGTAACGCGGAGATCGCGAAGCGCTTCGGGGACGAAGTGGCGCTGATGGTGGAGGGCGTGACAAAGCTGGGCCAGATCAGCGGGCACGCCGCGGACGCCGAGACGGCGAACAAGCACATGCAGGCGGAGAACCTGCGCAAGATGTTCCTGGCCATGGCCCAGGACCTGCGCGTGGTCATCATCAAGCTGGCGGACCGCCTGCACAACATGCGCACGCTCTGGGCCCTGGACCGCGAGCGCCAGCTGCGCATTGCCAAGGAGACGATGGAGATCTACGCCCCGCTGGCCGCACGGCTGGGGATCTGGGAGATCAAGTGGCAGCTGGAGGACCTGGCGTTCCGCTACCTGCACCCCGAGCAGTACAAGCGGGTGGCGGAGATGCTGGAAGTGAAACGCGACGTCCGCGAGCAGTACGTGACGCAGGTGTGCGACGTCCTGCGTAATGAGCTGGCCAAGCACGGCGTCAAGGCGGAGGTCTACGGACGCGCCAAGCACATCTACAGCATCTACAAGAAGATCGAGAAGTACGGCGCTGAAGGCCGCAACGTGGACGAGATCTACGACCTGCTGGCGGTGCGCATCCTCGTCGACACAGTGACCGATTGTTACACCGCACTCGGCGTCGTTCATGGGATGTGGCGGCCGCTGCCGGGGACGTTCGACGACTACATTGCGAACCCGAAGGAGAGCATGTACCAGTCGCTCCATTCCACGGTGATGGCCGTCGGGACGCAGCCGCTCGAAGTCCAGATCCGCACGTACGAGATGCACCGCGCCGCCGAGTTCGGCATCGCCGCGCACTGGCGCTACAAGGAGGGCGGCAAGCGCGATTCCCGCTACGAGGAGCAGCTGACGTGGCTGCGCCAGCTGCTGGACTGGCAGCGAGATATCACGCAGGCGGAAGAGATGGTGGAAGCCGTCAAGACGGACATCTTCCAGGACCAGGTGTATATCTTCACTCCCAAGGGCGAGATCAAGGACATGCCGGCGGGCAGCACGCCGCTGGACTTCGCCTACCGCATACACACGGACCTGGGCCACCGCTGCGTGGGGGCCAAGGTCAACGGGCGGCTGGTCTCGCTCAACTTCACGCTGAAGAACGGCGAGGTCGTGGAGATCCTGACCTCAAGGTCCTCGAAGGGGCCGTCGCGGGACTGGATGAACCTGAACCTGGGCTATCTGCGCACGACGCACGCGCGGGAGAAGGTGCGGCAGTGGTTCAAGAAGCAGGAGCGGGCCGAGAACGTCACGCGCGGCAAGGAGATGGTGGAGAAAGAGCTGGCGCGGATGGGGACAAGCCTGCCTGAGATGCAGGCAGACCTCCTGCGGATGTTCAAGTTCGATGACCTGGAGGAGCTGTTCCTGCGCGTTGGCTACGGCGAGATCAGCACCCAGCACATCGCCAACAAGATCGCCTCCCTGATCGAAGAGACGGCGGAGGTCCCGGAGTTCGAAGCGCCCGCGAAGACGACCTACACGACGAGCATCCGGGTGCTGGGCACCGGCGACCTGCTGACCCGCATCGCCCGCTGCTGCAACCCGGTGCCGGGCGACGCGATCATCGGCTATGTCACGCGCGGCGAAGGCGTGTCGGTGCACCGCCAGGACTGCAAGAACGTCCTCAACGAGGACGAACGGGAGCGCCTGGTGGACGTGGAGTGGGGGCAGCGCGGGCAGCTGTACCCGGTCTCGGTTCACATCGAGGCGTGGGACCGCGTGGGGCTGCTACGCGACGTGAGCACCCTCTGTGCAGAGGAGCGGGTCAACATGACCGGCGTGCACACGCAGGAGGCCGACGACGGCCACATCACGATCTTCGTGACCCTGGAGACCGGCGGCATCGAGCAGCTGGCGCGGCTGCTGAGCAAGCTGGAGGGAATCCGCGGCGTCGTCTCGGTCAGCCGGCGGCTCGAAGGCGTTTCGCGGCGTACGGCGTAGACGCCCGTTTCTGGTTCCTTCTTCGTCCCTCTGGTATATTGCGCACACCGAACGATGACGTCTCCAAACGGCGCTTCGCCTGACGACTCCGCCCTCGGCGACATCCGCGTGCTGGACCTGGCCGGCGAGATCGGCCAGTACTGCACGAAGCTGCTCGCCGACCTGGGCGCGGACGTGATCAAGATCGAGCCGCCCGGCGGCGACCCGGTGCGAGCTCTGCCTCCCCACTACCACAGCCACCCGGACCTGAGCCTGTACTGGCTCAACCTCAACACCAGCAAGCGCAGCGTCACACTCGACATCGAAAAACCCGAGGGCAAGCGCCTGTTCGAGCGGCTGTTGGCAACGGCGGACATCGTCGTCGAAAGCTTCACTCCCGGGTACCTCGATTCGCTGGGGCTGGGCTACGAAGGGCTGGCGCGGATCAAGCCGGGCATTATCCTGACCTCGATCACAGGCTTCGGGCAGACCGGGCCGCACGCCCGGTGGAAGGCGCCGGATATTGTCGGTGTGGCGATGGGCGGCCTGATGGCGCTGGCAGGCGAGCCGATGGACCCGCCGAACGTCCTGCCCTGGCGGCAGGGGTACATCTCGGCCTCGATCATTGGCGCGGCGGGCGCGCTGACGGCGCTCTACCACCGGGACGCGACGGGCGAGGGCCAGCACGTGGACGTCTCCATGCAGGAGGCAGTGTCGCTGGCGCAGGAGACGGCGATCCAGAACTGGGACATGATCCAGGTGCTGCGCGGCCGCACGGGCTCCAAGGGCGTCGTGCCGCTGGACGTGCCCGGCATCGGCATCTACGAATGCTCGGACGGCCACGTCTTCGGTTACCTGGGGACCCCCGGCGGCGCGCCGTGGTCGGCGATGCTGGACTGGATGGTCGAGGAAGGCAAGGCCGAAGACCTGGCGGGCGAACCGTACAAGGAGTTCATCGAAGGGCTCAACCTCCGCTTCCTGACGGGCATGTTCACGGACACCTCCACCCTGCCGGGGAAGATCCAGATCATGAGCCACATCGTGCAGGTGCTGCGCAGGTTCACCGCCGGCAAAAGCAAGTGGGAGATGTACGAAGGCGGGCAGCGCCGCCGCCTCCTCTGGGGCATCGTCAGCACACCGGAGGACCTGGCGAACAACCCGCAACTGCAGTCGCGGCACTGGCTGACAGAGGTGCGGGACGAACGCACGGGCGAGACGCTCCCCTACCCCGGGCGGCCGTACCGCATGTCCGAAACGCCCTGGGCGATCCACCGGCGGCCGCCCCTGGTGGGCGAGCACAACGCGGAGATACTTGGCGGCGAGTTGGGGATCACGCCGGACGAATGGAAGCAGCTGGAAGCAGCGGGAGCAGTCTGATGACCACACAGCAACTGAAATCGGCGACGCGGGACGGCATCACGCTCCGCCACACAGACACCGGCGCGGGCGACCCGCCGCTCGTCTTCATCCACGGCTGGACGTGCAACCGGACGAACTGGCGCGGCCAGGCGCCGTTCTTCGAGAAGAAGCACCGCGTTGTTGCCGTTGACCTGCGCGGGCACGGCGAGTCAGACAAGCCGGACCAGGACTACACGATCGAGGTCTTCGCGGATGACGTGGCGTGGCTGATCGCGGAGATCGGGCTGGAGAAGCCCGTCATCGTTGGGCACAGCATGGGAGGCGTCATCGCGCTCAACCTCGTGCGTAAGCACCCGGGGCTAGCAGGGGCGGCAGTATTCATCGACTCACCGCTTGTGCCGCTGCCGGAGACGGCGCGCGGCCTGATACCGCCGCTGCTCGCCGGCATGCAATCGCCGGCATACAAGAGCGTCGCGGAGGGGTTCGCGCGGATGCAGTTCTTCAACGCGAAGTCGCCGCCGGAGCTGGTCGATGAGCTGGTGACGAGCATGTCGCAGGCGCCGCAGCGGCTGATGCACACGGCGATGATGAGCATCCTGGACGAGAAGTCGATCCCGGCGGGGGCCATCCCGGTGCCGTCCCTGTTCATCGGCGCCGGTGAGCCGCAGATCGCCAGCCCGGACGAGCTGCGAGCGCGTTATCCGGGCATCGGCGTCGTCACGATTCCGGCGGCGCACTTCGTCATGATGGAGCAACCCGACGCGACCAACAACGTGATCAGCGACTTCCTGGACAAGCTCGAATGAGACCGCTGGAAGGGGTCAAGGTCGCGGACTTCTCCTGGTTCGGCGCGGGGCCCATCTGCTCGCTGCACTTCGCCAGCATGGGGGCGACTGTTATCCGGATCGAGTCGGAGACGCACATCGATTCGCTGCGCACGATCGCCCCGATGGCCAAGGGCAAGACGAACTACAACGCCAGCGGCTACTTCAACAACTTCAACGCGGGCAAGTGCGGGATCACCCTCTGCCTGAACACCGATGAGGGACGCGCGGTGGCCCGAAAGATCGTCGAGTGGGCGGACGTCTTCCTGACCAACATCACGCCGCGAGTGATCGAGCGTTGGGGGCTGACGTACGACATCATCTCCGAGTGGAACCCCAAGATCATCGCGGCCTACCAGCCGATGCAGGGCTACGACGGGCCACACCGTGACTTCCTGGGTTTCGGGGCAGTGCTGACGCCGATCACCGGTTACAGCTATCTCAGCGGCTTCCCGGACCGGCCGCCGGTCGGCGTCGGCACGAACTACCCGGACTACGTGATCAACCCCGGCCACACCATGGTCGCGATCCTGGCGGCTCTCCACTACCGGCGGCGCACCGGCAAGGGCCAGCACATCGAGTGCGCGCAACTGGAGTCGAGCGTCTGCCCCCTGGGCCCCGCGATCTTCGACTACACGGCGAACGGCATCGTCGAGAACCGCGCCGGCAACCACATCCAGGCCGCCGCTCCGCACAACGCCTTCAAGTGCAAGCCGCTCACTGATGCCGGCCGGCCGATGGACGAGCGCTGGCTGGCAATCGCCTGCTTCAGCGATGACGAATGGCATTCACTCGTCGCCGCGATGGGCAGCCCCGAGTGGGCGCGCGACCCAAAGTTCGCGACCCACGCCGGCCGCAAGCAGAGCGAGGACGAGCTGGACGCGGCCATCAACGCCTGGACTGCGGACAAGGACGCCTACGAGCTGATGCGCGATCTGCAGGCCCGCGGCGTACCGGCCGGCGTCGTGCAGGGCGCGCGCGAAATCCTGGACGAGGACGAGCACGTGAAGGCGCGCGGCTACTACGAGTACCTGGACCACGCAGAGACGGGACGCGCCGCCTACGACGGGCCCCCGTTCAAGCTGTCGAAGACGCCGGGCTACCACGCCTGGCCGGCCCCGCTCCTGGGCGAGCACACGGAGTACGTCTGCAAGGAGATCCTGGGGCTGAGCGACGAGGAGATCGCGGAGTTGATGGTGGCGGGGGCGCTCACTTAGCGTTCAGCGCTCAGCGGTCAGCCGTCAGCCCACGCACCATCATCCTGGAAGGAGCCGGCGGCGCCGGGGCAGCCAGCGCAATCGCGCGCCGTAACGCTGGCTGCATGCTACTTGTCCCTG
This sequence comes from Dehalococcoidia bacterium, assembly GCA_035542855.1. Classification (GTDB taxonomy): domain Bacteria; phylum Chloroflexota; class Dehalococcoidia; order SM23-28-2; family RBG-16-64-32; genus DATKKM01. The sequence continues at coordinate 1,731 of DATKKM010000017.1, read as the reverse complement.
GCTACTCAGGTCAGGTCTTCTCGAAGCGCTCCACCGGCAGCACGAAGACGATGGCGCCGCCGACGCGCACCTGCACCGGCTCCGCCGGGTAGATGCTCTCCGGGAATGGCAGCGCCTGCGCGGGGACGTAATCGGTGCGGGCCTTGCACTCGTCGCGGATGATGGCGAGGACGTTCTCGATGTCGCCGCCTTCCACACCGGAGAAGATAGTGGCGTTGCCCTTGCGCAGGAAGCCGCCGGTGCTGCTGACCTTGGTGGCGGGGTAGCCGCGCTCCACGAGCTTGCGGATAAGCACGTCCGCTTCGTCGTTGGAGGTGATGACGACGATCAGCTTCTGGTCGGCGTTAGCCAAAGTGGTTCAGTCTATCGCTTCGGCTAGGCTACCGGGACGGGCTCTTCGACACCGTCCGTTGTGTTGGACTGGACGCGCTTGCGGAGCGATTCGCGCGTCTCCTTGCCGGACTGCGGGGCCATGATCAGGCCAAGCGCGGCGCCAGCAGCAATCCCCAGGAGCAGGCCAATGATGAACCTCATAGCAAACCTCCTGCTGGTCAACTAAGGCTGGCCGGATGGTAGCACGCTCGCAGCGTGGAGGGTCAAGGGTCAGGCGCCCGGCGTGTCGTGGACGCCCTCCGCCAGGCGCTGGCTGGCGTCGCGCATGGTATCGAGGACGTCCTGCGCCTCCTGGCCGGTGAGCGGCACGGGCTGGGCGTAGTTATCGATGCGGACCGGGATGTAGTCGACGCCGATGAGCTGGTTGTCGTAGAAGGTGTACTTGCCGATGACGCCGATGCGCGTCTCGTAGCTCCACATCTGGTCGAAGATGAAGTTGCCGTGGCCGTAGGCGATGTACTTGCCTTTGTACACCTCAACGGCGCCCACCCAGTGCGGGTGGTTGCCGATGATCAGGTCGGCACCCGCGTCGATGGCCAGGTGGGCGAGCTCCGGCGGGTAGTCGTCCGCTATGCCGGGCGCGGTGGTCGGGACGTTGACGTACTCGGCGCCCCAGTGGAAGGAGACGGCGAGGACGTCCACCTGCGGCCGCAGCGCCTGGATCTGGGCGACCATGGCGTCGCGGTCGACGATCTCGCCGACGGCGTTGAAGGCGAGGAAGCCGAACTTCAGGCCGCGCACGTCGACGACGGCGGGCGTCGAGCGGTCCGCCCACTTGATGCCGGCGGCGTCCAGGACGTTCTCCGTCTCCGTGATGCCTTCTACCCCGTAGTTGCCGATGTGGTTGTTCTCCAGCGTGGCGACGTCGACGCCGGCCGTGTTCAGCGCCTCCGTGAAGCCGGCCTGCCCGCAGAAGGTGAAGCCGCCCTCCGGCGTCAGCGGACAACCGTCAAAGAGCGGCGCCTCCAGGTTGATGACGGTGACGTCGCCGGCTGAAGTGATGTCCTTCGTCTGGTCGACGGTGTAATCGAAGTCGTTGCCCAGGTCGCGGATCGTCTTGTCCGTGAAGCGAGCGGGGATGACGTCGCCGGTGGCGATCACGGTGCGGATGCGCGAGGGATCGAGGTGATACTGCGAAAGATCACGCGGAGGAAAGACATCGGCGACGGTGAGCGGGGGCGGGCCGTCGAACGGGGTGGGAGAAGGCGTCGGCGAAGCGGGGGACTCGAGGAGGCCGCCGACGGTCTGGCCGGGCGGCGGAATCTGCAGCGGCTTGGTGTTTGAATGGGCACTGCCCCCGCCGCAGGCGCCGGCGATGAGAGCGCCCGCGACCAGCGC